>NZ_JBXANI010000004.1:0-383119 GCF_058801495.1 Cupriavidus sp. GW822-FHT03E04 | reverse complement strand
GTAGTCGCCCCATCCGGCGCGCCTTCTTTGCCTACTTTCTTGGCAAGACAAGAAAGTAGGTCGCCGCCCCGCAGGGGCGGTGAAACTGCAGTTGCCTTTGACGGTAAGCAGTTGCAGCTGCCCTTGCCCCAAAGCAGCCACAAGCAAAACCCACTCCCCTCAAACCGTCATATTCATCATTTCCTGATACGCCGCCGTCAACCGATTCCGAACCTGTACCCCGGTCTGAAACGAAACATTAGCCTTCTGCATATCGATCATCACATCGTTGAGCGATACACCCGGCTTGCCAAGCTCAAAAGCCTCGGCCTGCCCATAAGCCTTCTCCTGCACGTTGCTGATGCGCGCCAGCGAACGCTGGAGCTCGCCGGCAAAACCGCCGGAAGAAACGGCGGAAGCCTGGCTTTCCTGCCCGGTGGCGCTCTGGGCCAGCCCGCGCAGTTGCTGCAACATGCCGTCGATGGAAGAGATGGTAGTCATGGCGATCCGCTTGGAACCCGCCCCGCCCTGGCCAGCCGAAGCCCGCCCCGGGGGAAACCGGTTCGAAAATGAGTCATTGAGGGTTGCGCCGGGCACCCGCCCGGGCTGCTGCCGGCAAACCTGGCGCAATGCGCCGCCTATGCCACAAATACCGCATCCGCGCGCGCCGCCTGTGCCAGCCCCCGAAGCGTACTCGCGGCGTCACCTGGGCCATTGCGGGAATTCGGGTGGAAAACGAGGCCTATTCGCCGGATTGTCTGCACCCGCCTTGGATGATCATCGATACCGTGCCGAATCTGGGATGCCGCTTACCTTTGCGCGCCCGGTCCGGGCCCGAATCTCATCAACTATCGCGGGGAGTACGCGTGTTTTGTCAGCAGCGTGATCTTAGCCATGCCGAAGCCAGGGTTAGCCAGGCCAGCCGGGGTGGACAGGGCAGCCAGAGCGGCGCCCGCCATCCGGCCCAGCCGATCCTGACCCATGCCGGCCCGGCCGTGACGGGGGCGCGCGCATGAACGCCGTGGCAGCCCTGTCGAACAAGTCCGAGCTGTTCGAGCGACTCAAGACCAATCCGCGCCTGCCCCTGATGCTGGGCGGCGCGGCCCTCGCCGCAGCCATCGCGGTGGGTGTGCTTTGGTCGCGTGCGCCGGACTACAAGGTGCTCTACAGCAATCTGTCCGAGCGCGACGGCGGTGCCGTCATCGCCTCCCTGCAGCAGATGAACGTGCCGTACAAGTTCGCCGAAGGCGGCGGTGCGGTAATGGTGCCCTCCGAAAAAGTCCACGAAACGCGGCTGCGCCTGGCTTCGCAGGGCTTGCCCAAGAGCGGCACCACGGGCATGGAACTGATGGACACGCAGAAATTCGGCATCAGCCAGTTTGCCGAACAGGTCAACTACCAGCGCGGCCTCGAAGGCGAGCTGGCCCGCTCGATCGAATCGATTGCGGCGGTGCAGTCGGCGCGCGTGCACCTGGCCATTCCCAAGCCGACGCTGTTCGTGCGCGAACGCCAGAAGCCGACCGCCTCGATCGTGCTGCAACTCTACCCGGGCCGCGCCATCGATGACGGCCAGGTCGCCGCGATCGGCCACCTGGTTTCGTCCAGCGTGCCGGAGCTCACGCCCAAGGCCATCTCCATCGTCGACCAGCACGGCAACCTGCTGTCCGGCAGCGGCACCAACGAGCGTATGCTCGACGCCGGCCAGATCAAGTACGTGCAGGCGCTGGAGCGCAACTACGCGCAGCGCGTGGAGGCCATCCTGGCCCCGATCCTCGGCCAGGACAACGTGAAAGCGCAGGTGACCGCCGACGTGGACTTCTCCATCGTCGAGCACACGGACGAATCCTACAAGCCGAACCAGGACCCGACCCGCGCCGCCATTCGCAGCCAGCAATCGAGCGAGTCGAGCCAGCAAGGCGCGGCGCCGGTCGGCGGCGTGCCTGGCGCGCTGTCCAACCAGCCGCCGGCACCGGCCACGGCCCCGATCGCCACGGCCCAGCCGCCGCGCCCGGGCCAGCCGAACCAGCCGGGGCAGCAGCCCGGCCAGCAAGGCCAGGCCGCGGGCCAGGCCCAGGGCGGCGCCACCGCCACGGCCCAGACCGGCCCGAGCAGCAACCGCCACGACTCCACCACCAACTACGAGCTCGACCGTACCGTGCGCCATGTGCAGCAGGCACCAGGCGGCGTGAAGCGCCTGTCGGTGGCCGTGGTGGTCAACTACCGTCAAAAGGCGGGCGCCAACGGCAAGATGGTGTCTGAAGCCCTGCCCGCCGCGCAGCTCGCCCAGATCGAGAACCTGACCAAGGAAGCCATGGGCTTCTCGGCCGACCGGGGCGACTCGCTCAATGTGGTCAACAGCCCGTTCACCGTGGACAACGACATCAAGCCGGAACTGCCGCTGTGGAAGCAGCCGGAAATGATCGCCCTGGCCAAGACCGCCGCCGGCTACCTGCTGCTGGCACTGCTGGCGCTGTTCGTGTGGTTCAAGGTAGCGCGTCCGGTGCTGCGCAAGTACACCGCGCCGCCCCTGCCGCCGCCACAGGAAAAGTCGGCCGACAACGAAGCCATTTTGTTGCCGCCTGAAGAGCCGGCAAATCCGGAAGTCCTGCGGCTTGCCGCTAAATATGAAAGCGATCTCGCCCTGGTGCGTGACGCCGCGCAGCGCGACCCGCGCCTGGTTGCTAGTGTGATCAAAAACTGGATGGCTAGCGATGACCGATGAAGGATTGCAGAAGAGCGCCATCCTGATGATGTCGCTCGGTGAAGACGCCGCAGCTGAAGTATTCAAGCACCTTGGCCCCCGCGAGGTGCAGAGCCTGGGCTCGGCCATGGCCACGCTCAACTCGGTGACGCGCGAGCAGATGTCCGCCGTGCTGGCCGAGTTCCGCCAGGAGACCGAGCAGTATCTCGCGCTGAATGTGGACTCGAGCGCCTTTATCCGCAGCGTGCTGAACAAGGCGCTGGGCGAGGAGCGCGCGGTATCGGTGATCGAGGACATCCTCGAGTCCCGCGACCCGGGCGCCGGCATCGACTCGCTGAACTGGATGGATTCCACTTCGGTGGCAGAACTGATCCGCGACGAACACCCGCAGATCATTGCCACCATCCTGATCCACCTGGACCGGCAGAAGTCGTCCGAGATCATCGCCATGTTCACCGAGCGCCTGCGCCAGGACGTGATCCTGCGGATCGCCACCTTCGGCGGCGTGCAGCCTGGCGCCCTGCAGGAACTGACCGACGTGCTGACCAAGCTGCTGGCGGGCCAGAGCCTCAAGCGCAGCCGCATGGGCGGTGTGCGTACGGCGGCCGAGATCATCAACCTGATGAGCACGGCCCACGAAGAAGCGGTGATCGAAGGCGTGCGCCTGCACGACGGCGACCTCGCGCAGAAGATCATCGACGAGATGTTCCTGTTCGAGAACCTGATGGAAGTCGACGATCGCGGCATCCAGCGCGTGCTCAAGGAAGTGGCCACCGAATCGCTCATCGTCGCGCTCAAGGGCGCGCCGGTGGAGTTGCGCGACAAGTTCATCCGCAACATGTCGACCCGCGCTGGCGAAATGCTGCGCGAAGACCTCGAAGCGCTGGGCCCGGTGCGGGTCTCGCAAGTCGAGGCCGAGCAGAAGAACATCCTCCAGGTGGTACGACGCCTGGCCGAAGCCGGCGAAGTTGTAATCGGTGGTGGCGACGATGCCTACGTCTGAACGTGCCCTGCGCCAGTTCCGGGGCCTTGCCTCGGACAGCGATTTTGTCGATGGTCGCAGCGAGCTTCGCGGCGATCATGCCAGCGATGCCGGCGATGGCCGCGCAGCGGGCAACCGCGGCGCGCCACGCCAGGCTGGCTTCGAGAGCTTTGCCGCGCCGGCGGGCCGCGCCCCGCAGAAAAACGGCTGGCAGCGCTGGCAGATGGTCTCGCTGGATCCGCGCAAGGCCGCGCCCGCTCCGGCAGAGTTCATGCCGCTGGAGCCCGCACCGCCCCCCATCGACTTTGCCGCGCTCGACGCCATGCGTGAAGGCGCGCGCAAGGAAGGCTACGCCCAGGGCTATACCCAGGGCCAGACCCAGGGCTACGGCGACGGCCACCGCGAAGGCTATGCGCGCGGCCTGGAAGGCGCACGCACCGAAGCCGCCCACCTGCAGCAACTGGCCGCCACCTTCAGCCACGCGCTTGGCCGCGTTGACGAAGAAGTGGCCCAGACCCTGATTTCACTGGCGCTGGATGTGGCGCGCCAGCTCGTGCAGCAGGCCGTGCAGGCCGATCCCGCCGTGCTGCTTCCAGCGGTGCGCGAACTGCTCGCGGCCGAGCCGGCGCTGTCCGGCTCGCCCTGCCTGCTGCTCAATCCCGAAGATGTCACGCTGGTGGAAACCCACCTGACGGGCGAGCTTCAGGCCGCCGGCTGGAGCGTGCGCGCCGACCCGGCCATCGCGCGCGGCGGCTGCGTGGCGAGTGCCGCCAGCGGCGAGCTCGATGCCACGCTGTCCACGCGCTGGAGCCGCGTAGTCAAGGCGCTCGGCCGTGACGACCCGTGGGAGCCGCCGCATGCCTGATACCTCGGCCAACACTTCGGCCAATACTTCGGCCAATACTTCGGTGAATACGGATTTCACCGCCGGCCTGCATGGCCAGCGCTGGCGCGATGCGCTCACCGCGGCCTCGGCCGGCATTGCCGAGATCGACAGCAAGCGCAGCTGCGGCCGCCTGACCCGCGCCGCCGGCCTGGTGCTGGAAGCCGTGGGCCTGCGCCTGCCGGTCGGCAGCGATTGCCTGATCGAGCTGCCGGGTGGCCAGTTGCACGGCAAGAACACCGGCCCGCGCCTGGCCGAGGCAGAAGTCGTTGGCTTCGGCGCCGACCGGCTCTACCTGATGCCGCAATCCGACGTGGTAGGCCTGGTGCCCGGCGCGCGCGTCTATCCGCTCGAGCCCACGCCGCTGCCCAGCGGCGACACCACCCCGCGTGAGCCGGGCTCCAAGCGCCTGCCGGTGGGTGAAGGCCTGCTCGGGCGCGTGCTCGATGCTGCCGGGCGTCCGCTGGACGGCCTGGGCCCCATCACCGCTGCCACGGAAGTCACGCTCGGCGGCACGCAGATCAACCCGCTGTCGCGCGCGCCTATCGAGACCGTGCTCGACGTGGGCGTGCGTGCCATCAACGGCATGCTCACCGTGGGCCGCGGCCAGCGCATGGGACTGTTCGCCGGCTCCGGCGTGGGCAAGAGCGTGTTGCTGGGCATGATGGCGCGCTACACCAGCGCGGAAGTGATCGTGGTCGGCCTGATCGGCGAGCGCGGCCGCGAAGTGAAGGACTTCATCGAGAACATCCTGGGCCCCGAAGGGCGCGCGCGCTCCGTGGTGGTGGCGGCACCTGCCGACACCTCGCCGCTGCTGCGCATGCAGGGCGCCTCCTATGCCACGCGCCTGGCCGAGTACTTCCGCGACCAGGGCCGCCACGTGCTGCTGATCATGGACTCGCTCACGCGTTACGCCATGGCCCAGCGCGAGATCGCCCTGGCCATCGGCGAGCCGCCCGCCACCAAGGGCTATCCGCCCTCGGTGTTCGCCAAGCTCCCCACACTGGTGGAGCGTACCGGCAACGGCGCCGAAGGCGGCGGCTCGATCACGGCCTTCTACACCGTGCTGACCGAAGGCGACGACCAGCAGGACCCGATCGCAGATTCCGCGCGCGCCATCCTGGACGGCCACATCGTGCTCTCGCGCAGCCTGGCGGAATCCGGCCACTACCCCGCCATCGACGTGGAAGCTTCGATCAGCCGGGCCATGACGGCGCTGATCGAGCCGCCGCAGTTCGCCTCAGTGCGGCGCTTCAAGCAATTGATGTCGCGCTACCAGCGCAACCGTGACCTGATCAGCGTGGGCGCGTACGTGCCGGGTAACGATCCGGAGCTGGATCTGGCCATCCACCTGCATCCACAGATGGAGGCCTTCCTGCAGCAAGACATCCATGAGCGCGCCGGCTACGACGCCTCGATCGGCCAGTTGCATAGTCTCTTCCAACGGAGTGAACATGGCTAAGCCATCTGCATTGAATACCTTGGCCGACCTGGCCCAGAACGATACGGATGCAGCCGCGCGCGAGCTGGGCCGGCTGCAAGGCCTGCGCAACCAGGCGGAGCAGCAACTGGCCGCGCTCACGCAGTACCGTCAGGAATACCGCGAGCGCATGCAAGCCATCGCGCAGGACGGCATGACTTCCACCCGCTGGCAGGACTTTGCACAGTTCCTGGCCTCGCTCGATACCGCCATCCGCCAGCAGACCGAAGCGCTGGCCCGGGCCGAAGCCCAGTTGCTCGCTGGCCGCGCCAACTGGCAGCAGCAAAAGCGCCGCCAGAGTTCCTTCGACACGCTCATTACCCGCGCGGATACGCGCGAGCAGATTGCCAGCACGCGCCGCGAGCAACGCGACACCGACGAATATGCAGCCCGCGCCGCCCGCCTGCAAGTTGCAGGCCGCCACCGCTAAGCCGCCCAGACAAACCGAGCCCGAACACATGATCGACATCAGCCAGATTGTCAGCAATGCCGCCGCGGCCGCCACAGCCGCCTCTTCGCGCAGTACCAGCAACACCAGCAGTGCCGACGCGCAGCAGCAAGGGTTCGGCGATGCGCTGGCGCGCGCCCGCAACGACGACCGCACCAGCACCAATAGCACCAATAGCAGCAACGCCGGCAATGGCAGCGCAAGCAACGCCAGCAGCAACAACACCAACAACGCGTCCACACGCAACGACGCCGGCGGCCAGAACGCCAACGCCGCCAATCAAGGCACGCAGTCCAGCACGGTAGCCACCAAGCCGTCACGCCGCCAGGACAAGGACGACGAGACGTCCGAGAACCAGGCCGCGGATCCCGCCGCACAGTCCGCCGCCGCCGCGCTGGCCGCCCTGCTCGCACCGCAACCGGCCCAGCCAGCACAGCCTGCCGCGCTGGCAGCCAACGGCGCGCTGCCGGGCTCGGCTGGACTGCCCGGCACTGCTGCCCTGGGCGCACAAGCCGGCTTGAAGGACATGAAGGACCCGGCGCTCGCCAGCGCCGCGGCCGCTACGCCCAATGCGGCCGCACCGGCGACCTCGGCCGCCGCCGATACGCTGGCCACCATCGCGTCCCAGCGCGCCGCGCTGCAGGCCGTGCCGCAAACCGCGGCCAGCACCCAGGCGGCAACCGCGGACAAGCCCGCCGCAACACCCGGCACCGACGCCACCAAGACCGCCCCGGACCTGGCCGCGAGCCTCAAGGCCGCCATGGCCGGCCAGCAAGGCGGCAATGGCCAGGCCTCCTCCGGGCAGCAGGACGCCTCGCTCGGCCAGCCGTACAAGGCCCCGCTGCAGCTTGGCGATGCCGGCAAGAACAACGCGCCTGCGGCAGCCACCGCCGCCGCGCCGGCCAACCCGATGCAACTGGCGGCAGCCATGCGCGCCGCCGAGCCGGCCAGCACCGAAGCCACGCCCGCCGCCGTCACGCCGCTGATGGCGGCCGGCAGCCTGGCCGCGAGCCAGGCGCCGACTTCCGGCGGCCTGTCGCCGACCACCTCGCTGCCGATCGCGCCGCCCGTGGGTGACGGCCAGTGGCCGCAAGCGCTGGGCCAGCAGATGGTGCGCCTGTCGACCCAAGGCAACCACACCGCCGAGCTGCAGCTCAATCCGCCCGACCTCGGCCCGCTCAAGGTCGTGCTCAACGTCGTCAACGACCAGGCCCAGGCCCAGTTCGTCTCGCCGCATGCCGCCGTGCGCGCCGCGGTCGAAGCCGCGCTGCCGCAACTGCGCACCGCGCTGGCCGACAACGGGATCCAGCTGGGCCAGACTTCGGTGGGCGCCGACGGCTTTGCCGGCCAGGCCGGCAACGGCCAACAGCAGCAACGCCAGCCGGGCAACGCGCAGAACGGCTTTGGCACGTTGGCCGGTATCCCGGCAGCCCCGGTCAATGCCGGCCCTGTGGCCCCGGTGGCGCGCACCCTCGCACGCGGCGAAGTCGACACCTTCGCCTGACCGCCCGGGCGGGATGGAGGCTCGGGCGCACACGCCCGGGCATGCCACGCAGCCCAGCGCATTCGCGCTTACCATGTCGTTTTAGAGCAGGGCCGCAGCCACCAAGGCTGGCGCGCCCCGCCCGCCAGGACGCCATGACCTTCGACCTGTTCGATTCCCTCCCCCAGGACGCCCCCCGCGCCGAGCCCATCGTGCCCGGCGCAGTGGTGCTGCGCGGCTTCGCACGGGAGCATGAATTAACCCTGCTGGATAACGTGCGCGCCATTGCCACGCAAGCGCCGTGGCGGCACCTCATCACGCCGGGCGGCCTGCGCATGTCGGTGGCCATGACCAACTGCGGCCAGTTTGGCTGGGTTTCGGATGTCACCGGCTACCGCTACGAAGCGGCCGATCCCCTCAGCGGCCAGCCCTGGCCCGGCATGCCGGATGCCTTCCTGGCGCTGGCGCGCGATGCGGCCGCCACGGCCGGCTTTGCCGATTTCCGGCCGGACGCGTGCCTGCTCAACCGCTATGCGCCGGGCACCCGGCTCTCCCTGCACCAGGACCGCGATGAGCTCGACCTGCGCGCGCCCATCGTCTCGGTGTCGCTTGGCCTGCCGGCCGTGTTCCTGTTCGGCGGCCTTGCCCGCGCCGAGCGCCCGCTGCGTGTGCGGCTGGCGCATGGCGATGTGGTGGTATGGGGTGGCCCGGCCAGGCTGGCGTTCCACGGCATTGCGCCGCTGGCCGACGGCGATCACGCGCTGGTGGGCCGCGAGCGGATCAACCTGACTTTCCGCAAGACGCGCTAACGGCGTGCCGGGCGCATTGGCGGGCGAGCGTCAGCCGATCTCATCGAGCAACGCCAGCCGGCTATCGTCGGGAAACGCCTTGACGCGATACCTGGCGGGATACTGCGCCTCCGGCTCCATCAGGTCACCCAGCATGGCCAGCGCCTGCTGCCAGCCCACCACGCGCGTCTGCCCCATGCCATCAGCCGCGTCGGGCCGTACCAGGGCGATGCGATCCGCGCGCGGCAGCGAAGTCTCCACGCCGCACGTCCAGGTGGTAATCGAGAACGAAGTGAGCGGATCGTCCTGCCGCCCATAAAGCAGGTAATTGGCCAGGAAAACACCGGCGCCGTCGCGCTCGTTCAGGCGGTCCAGGGCGGCCTTTTGCGTGTCGTATTCTTCCTTGCGGTACAGCCGCGCCAGATGGGCAAGGTGCCGTGCAGCCTCCTCGCCGGACGGGACGAAATGCAACACCTCGGTCCCCGTGGGCACAGCGTGCGCCACGCCCCCGGGCTGGTAGCGGAACATGGCCGGCGAGATCGCGCGGCCCTGGCGGGATGCCTGCAGGCTGAGCTCGACCATGCGCAGCTGCCCGGCATCATCCTGGTCGCCCGTCACCAGCAGCACCTCGCGGGTTGGCATCATGAACACCGGACGGCCGCGTACCGGTACGCGCTCCAGCACATCCGGAAGCAGCGCGCGGCTGGCCTCGTAGCCGTCGCTCCAGGCACCCTGGTAGACGCCCTGCGCGACCGGGACGAAGGCTTCGCCGGTGTGGTCGCGCAGGTTGTCGCCCGCCATCTGCAGCGCCTGGCCAAGCGTCACCTGCCAGGAGGCGGAGGGGCCACTGAGCAGCGTCGACGTGGTTTCCGGATAGTCCACCGCCAGCAGGATCACGCAATCCTCGCCGAAGGGCAGGTAGGCGACATCAAAGGTCGAAGGATCGCCTTCCGTGCGCAAGTGGTGCAGCCGGATCTCGTCGATCAGCGAGCGGCTTCGGATCAGCGGGCGCAGCATGGGCCGGGCCTCGGACAGCAAGGCCGGCGTGGCTTGCCCGCTGGAACACAAGGTGGCCACGAAGCCATGCAGCACCTTGTCGCGCTGCGCGCCAGGCGCCTCGCAGTACGCCCGGTAGGCGTTATGGAGGTTGAAGAAAGCGTTGCGCCCGTGCTCCAGCCGGAACTCGTCCGCGTTGACATCGAGGCGCCCCTCAAAGCCCTGGCGCCGGGCAGCGGCAATGAACAGCGCCGCGAAACGATCCGGCGGCGGCTTGCGCAGGAAAAACGAATCGAAGAAACCCATGGCGATGGCGTGGCCCGGATGTTGACTGGGAGGTTGGCCTGGATGACAGTGCTTACACCTTACCCCATGTCCCGGCGTTTCGGCATCCTCGCCGTGCTCCGCCATGCGCCCTGCCGCGCGGTGTTGCGCTGCCATGTTTTCCGCTATTCTTGGGCTCGCCGCGGCGCCGGGCCGACCATCCCGCCCGTGGCCCCACCCCCCCAGGATCACAGGAAACCCGAATTGACGCGCATCTGCCTGAACATGATCGTGAAGAACGAGGCCCCGGTGATCGCCCGCTGCCTCGCGTCCGTCAAGCCATGGATCGACCGCTGGGCGATCGTCGACACCGGGTCCACCGACGGCACCCAGGCGCTGGTGCGCAAGATCATGGGGGACCTGCCCGGCGCGCTCCATGAACGGCCCTGGATCGATTTCGCGCACAACCGCAACGAGGCCCTGGCGCTGGCGCGCGCCGGCATGGAGGGCGCGGCCGGTGCCGAAGACTACGTGCTGTTCATCGATGCCGATGAAACCCTGCGCATGCCCGAAGGATTCCGCTGGCCCCGGCTGGCCGACGACGGCTATCGCTTCCAGTGCGAGCTGGGCGGCTGGCAATACCAGCGCAACGCCCTGGTCAAGGCGGGCCAGCCCTGGCGCTGGGAAGGCGTGCTGCACGAATACCTGACGCAGGATCCGGCGCATGCCTGGCAGCACCTGCCCGGCCCCGCCATCGTGGTCTCGCGCGATGGCGCCCGCGCCCGGGATCCGCAGACCTACCTGCGTGACATCGAAGTGCTGGAGCGCGCCCTGTGCAAGGATCCGGCCAACGCGCGCTACTGCTTCTACCTGGCGCAGAGCTACCGCGACGCCGGCAAGCTGGAAGCCAGCCTGAAGCAATACCAGGTGCGCGTGGCCATGGGCGGCTGGGAGGAGGAGCGCTGGTTCGCGCTGTTCCAGATCGCGGTGCTGACCGAGCGCCTTGCCGCCGACGCCGCGCATGCGGCAAACCCGGCCTACGCCCCCGGTGCCGTGCGCGATGCCTACCTCGCTGCCTACCAGGCGCGCCCCGCGCGTGCCGAGCCGCTGTGCGAACTGGCCCGCTACCACCGGCTGCGCGGCGAGTTCGCGCAGGCGCACCTCTACGCCCAGCAGGCCGCGGCCATGCCCTGCCCGGCCGATACCCTGTTTGTCGATGCGTCGGTCTATGCCTGGCGCGCGCTCGACGAACTCACGGTTAGCGCGTACTACATCGGCGCGCTGGCGCAAGGCAAGGCCGCCTTGCAAAAGCTGCTGACCGAGGAGCGTTTCCCGCCCACCGAAAGCACGCGCATCCAGTCGAACCGGCCTTACTACGGGCTGTAGCTTTTCATCCCGGGCCTGCCTTAGCCTGCCTTGGCCGCCCCACGGTCCACCCAGTTGACCTTGGGGAATTTGCGCGCGAACGCCTCCGGCATCGGCACGACCTGCTTGCGCTCGTAGCTGAAAAAGACAAAGCCGGACTTGGCCATGGCCACCAGCGCCTGGTCTGCCGGGCGCGTGATGCGGAAGGTGATATCGCCGCCATAGCGGTTGAAGTCCATCACCCCCACCTCGAACAGCAACTGGTCGCGGGCATGGGCCTCGGTGCGGTACGTGGTGGCCAGGTCGGTCACGATGATGCCCACCTTGTCGGTCTCGCCGTCCTCCGCGTCACTCGCATGCAGGTCGAACAGAAAGCGCGCCCGCGCCTCGGAAATCATCGAGATCATCGAGTCGTTGCCGAGGTGGTTGGCGGAGTTGATATCGGTCACGCGCACCGTCAGGTGGGTGGAGTAGCAGAATTGGTCTTCGGGGAATTCGAGATTTAGGCGGGCCATGATGTGATGGGGGAAACTCAGTGAGTGATTGTTGCTGTTTCTTTTTGCGGCGTTGGTTTTTGGACCTGCGGGCCGTACGACATTGGTCTTTGGGGTTGGTCACTGTTTCTTTTTGCGGCGTTGGCTTTTGCACCCAACAGCCATACGACATCCCCCTGCGGGGTTGGTCGCTGTTTCTTTGAGCGGCGATGGTTTTTGCACCCAACAGCCATACGACATCCCCCTGCGGGGGCTGCCGGTCACTCTTCTTTGCGTCGGCAAAGAAGACTAACGAGAAGAAAGCCGACCCTGCCGGGCGCAGAGCAATCGCGGGTGCTAGGGACACTGGTTTCGTCGTATGGCCTCAGTTCTGCGGGCATCTGCCGGTACCGGCTTGACCGGCCACGACCCTGCCAGCTTCCGGGGTTCGTGCTGAGGCCCCCGGTAGTAGACACCACTTGCTTCAAGCCGTCTGTCGCTCGCGCAGTGACCGGCCACGAAGTCGCAAGCGCACCGGTTCCGTCGTGGGCGCGGTGGCACCGGGGTGATATGCCGAAGGCCCTGACCACCGCGCCCGCCCCACCACGAAACCATTGGCCGGCGCTGTGTCGTGATGGTCCGCACCGGTAACGGCAGATGGTGGAATGCTCACCGAGCAACGCGATCAGGGGCACCACCACGTGACCATTGGGTCATGCCGTAGCGATGACCTACAAGCCGGTATGGCAAAGGCCAGCCAACACTCCGGGCCGTACGACGCAACCACCGACGCCCACAAGCCTGATTGCTCTGCCCCCGGCAGGGTCGGCTTTCTTCTCGTTAGTCTTCTTTGCCGACGCAAAGAAGAGTGACCGGCAGCCCCCGCAGGGGGATGTCGTATGGCTTTTGGGTGCAAAGGCCAACGCCGCAAAAAGAAACAGCGACCAACCCCAAAGACCAATGTCGTACGGCCCGCGAGTCCAAGATGCCAACACCGCCAGCAAACCATAAAAGAAAAGCCCCGCAAGGGGCCTTTCAAACGTACCGCTGGAAAACCAGGACAGCTTAAACCGTCACCGTATCCGCCACGCCCTTGAAGTCTTCAATCTTGTCGAAGTTCAGGTACTTGTAGATCTGATCACCGTTGGTGGCCAGCACGCCCATGTCCGACATGTACTCTTCCTTGGTCGGAATACGACCCAGACGCGAGCAGATCGCGGCCAGCTCGGCCGAACCCAGGTACACGTTGGTGTTCTTGCCCAGACGGTTCGGGAAGTTACGGGTGCTGGTCGACATCACCGTGGCGCCTTCGCGCACTTGTGCCTGGTTACCCATGCACAGCGAGCAGCCCGGCATTTCGGTGCGGGCGCCGGCCGTGCCGAACACGCCGTAGTGGCCTTCTTCGGTCAGTTGCTTGGCGTCCATCTTGGTCGGCGGGGCAACCCACAGCTTGACGGGGATGTCGCGCTTGCCTTCGAGCAGCTTGGAGGCTGCGCGGAAGTGGCCGATGTTGGTCATGCACGAACCGATGAAGACTTCGTCGATCTTGGCGCCAGCCACTTCCGACAGGGTCTTGACGTCGTCCGGGTCGTTCGGGCAGGCCACGATGGGCTCATGCACGTCGGCCAGGTCGATCTCGATCACGGCGGCGTACTCGGCGTCCGCATCCGGCTCCAGCAGCTTGGGGTCGGCCAGCCAGGCTTCCATGGCCTGGATACGGCGCGACAGGCTGCGCGGGTCTTGGTAGCCTTCGGCGATCATCCACTTCAGCAGCGTGATGTTGCTGTTGATGTATTCGATGATCGGTTCCTTGTTCAGACGCACCGAGCAACCGGCGGCCGAACGCTCGGCGGAAGCGTCGGACAGCTCGAACGCTTGCTCGACCTTCAGGTCGGGCAGGCCTTCGATTTCCAGGACGCGGCCCGAGAAGATGTTCTTCTTGCCTTGCTTGGCCACGGTCAGCAGACCCGACTTGATGGCGTACAGCGGAATGGCGTTGACCAGGTCACGCAGGGTGACGCCGGGCTGCATCTTGCCCTTGAAGCGCACCAGCACGGATTCCGGCATGTCCAGCGGCATCACGCCGGTGGCAGCCGCGAACGCCACCAGGCCCGAACCCGCCGGGAAACTGATGCCGATCGGGAAGCGGGTGTGCGAGTCGCCGCCGGTGCCAACGGTGTCGGGCAGCAGCATGCGGTTCAGCCACGAGTGGATCACGCCATCGCCCGGGCGCAGCGAGATGCCGCCACGGGTGCTGATGAACTGCGGCAGCGTGTGATGGGTCTTGACGTCGACCGGCTTCGGATAAGCGGCGGTGTGGCAGAACGACTGCATCACCAGGTCGGCCGAGAAGCCCAGGCAAGCCAGGTCCTTCAGCTCGTCGCGGGTCATCGGGCCGGTGGTGTCTTGCGAGCCCACCGAGGTCATCTTCGGTTCGCAGTAGGTGCCCGGGCGGATGCCCTTGCCTTCCGGCAGGCCGCAGGCGCGGCCAACCATCTTCTGGGCCAGCGTGAAACCGCGGCCAGTGTCGGCCGGGTTGTGCGGCAGGCGGAACAGCGTGGACGGGGCCAGGCCGAGCGCCTCGCGGGCCTTGGCGGTCAGGCCACGGCCAACGATCAGGGGAATACGGCCGCCGGCGCGCACTTCGTCGAACAGCACGTCGGACTTGACGGTGAACTCGGCGATGACCTGGCCGTTCTTCAGGGCCTTGCCATCATAGGGACGCAGCTCGACCACGTCGCCCATTTCCATCTGCGACACGTCCAGCTCGATCGGCAGTGCGCCGGCGTCTTCCATGGTGTTGTAGAAGATCGGGGCAATCTTGCTGCCCAGGCACACGCCGCCGAAACGCTTGTTCGGCACGAAGGGGATGTCTTCGCCGGTGAACCACAGCACCGAGTTGGTGGCGGACTTGCGCGAGGAACCGGTACCGACCACATCGCCCACGTAGGCGACCAGGTTGCCCTTTTCCTTCAGCGATTCGATGAACTTGACCGGGCCGCGCTTGCCGTCTTCTTCCGGGGTAATGCCCGGGCGCGCGTTCTTCAGCATGGCCAGCGCGTGCAGCGGGATGTCGGGGCGGGTGGTGGCGTCCGGCGCCGGCGAGAGGTCGTCGGTGTTGGTTTCGCCGGTGACCTTGAACACGGTCACGGTCAGGCTTTGCGGCACTTCCGGGCGGCTGGTGAACCACTCGGCGTCAGCCCAGCTTTGCAGCACGGACTTGGCGATGGCGTTGCCCTTGTCGGCCTTTTCCTTGACGTCGTGGAAGGCGTCGAACATCAGCAGCGTCTTCTTGAGCGCTTCAGCCGCAACGGGACCAATCTCGGCGTCGTCCAGCAGTTCGATCAGCGGGGCGATGTTGTAGCCGCCCAGCATGGTGCCCAGCAGCTCGGCAGCCTTGGCACGCGAGATCAGCGTGCAGGCTTCCTTGCCCAGCGCCACGGCGGCCAGGTACGAGGCCTTGACCTTGGCGGCGTCGTCCACGCCCGCCGGCACGCGATGCGTGATCAGGTCGACCAGGACTTGTTCCTCGCCAGCCGGCGGGGACTTCAGCAATTCGATCAACTCCGCAGTCTGCTTGGCGGTCAGCGGCAGAGGGGGGATGCCGAGCGCGGCGCGTTCGGCTACATGGGCGCGATAGTTTTCAAGCATGGGAACCTGCGGGTGATAGGGTTGCAAAAACCGGTTGTGCCGCGATTGTAAAATAAAGTGCACCCTTGGGTCAAACGTCTTATATCTTATATAAGAGTTAGAAACAGAAAACCCAATAAAATCAAGGCCATGCCGCATGCAAGAGTTCCCCCGGCACCATCAGGCCACCCGCCATCATTCCTGGCTCGGCGGCAGGAAAACCAGCTTCTCCTCCTCATACAGCCGGTAGATCATGTCCAGCATGGCGCTGATCTCCTCGGTCTCGTCGAGCCTGCGCATGCTCATGATGATGGGCGAGACCAGGTTGGGATCGTCCAGCTCCCGGTAGCTGATGTCGTCCCGCTTGAGGCCGTGCACGCTGCTCGGGACGATCGAGATACCCTCCCCGGCCGCCACCAGCCCCAACGCGATCTGCAGCTCGCGCGCTTCATGGATACGCCCGGGCTGCAAGGCCCGGTCGTGAAACGCTGCCAGCACCTGGTCGGCGTAACTTGGGCGGGGCGCCTTGGGAAAGATGATCAGGTTCTCGCCCAGCAGGTCATGCAGGGCCAGCACGGGCTTGGCCAGCGAGAGCGGGTGCCCGACCGGCAGCGCCACGATCATCCGCTCCTCGCGCAGCACGACCCGGCGCACGTTCGGGTCCTCGTGCCGGATGCGGCCAAACCCCACGTCGATGGTGCCCTGCTTGAGCGCCGCGATCTGGTCCATGGTGGTCATCTCAACCAGGCTCAGCTCGATCTGCGGGTGCTCGGCGCGAAAGCGCCGGATGATCTTGGGCAGCATGCCGTACAGGGTCGAGCCGACAAAGCCGAGCGACATCTTCCGCTCGATCTGCCCCACCCGCCGTGTCATCGACTCCAGTTCCGCGGCTTGCGCCAGCAACTGCTGGGCGTGCGCGTAGAAAAAGCGCCCGGCCTCGGTCAGCTTGAGCGGGCGCGCGTTGCGCTCGAAGAGCTGCACCCCCAGGCCCTCTTCCAGTTGCTGGATCTGCCGGCTCAGCGGCGGCTGGGCGATATGCAGCCGTTCGGCCGCCCGGGTGAAGTTGAGCTCCTCCGCGACGGCGACAAAGTAACGTAAGTGACGCAAGTCCACGACTATACCTTTTGAGTATTCAGCCAATACTAAAACAGTGTTGGACCGCCAATTTCTGCACTCCTATCCTTCGCATCAGGCTGTGACAACGACTTTTTATACCTTTATGGCATTTTAGTTCGAATCACGCGGCCCTGGCGGAATGCCACTGCAAAGACGGACCCCCACATAGAAAACCCGAGACAAGGAGCAGACAAATGACGCATCCGGAAATCGAAGCGCTGGTGAAAGCGTTCATCCTCGACACCGCCAACGGCAAGGCCGATGCGCGCGTGCAAAGCGTAGTGGTCCGCCTGACCACCGACCTCTTCAAGGCGATCGAAGACCTGGACCTGAGCGCCAGCGAAGTCTGGAAGGGCATCGAGTACTTCGCCGAGGCCGGGCCGGAACTTGGCCTGCTGGCCGCCGGCCTGGGCCTGGAGCGCTTCCTGGACATCCGCGCGGATGAAGCCGAGGCAAAGGCCGGTCTCGCCGGCGGCACGCCGCGCACCATCGAAGGCCCGCTGTACGTGGCCGGCGCGCCCGCGAGCGAAGGCTTCGCGCGGCTGGACGACGGCAGCGAAGACGGCCAGGGCGAAGTCCTGTTCATGCAGGGCACTGTGTTCGACACCAACGGCAAGCCGCTGCCCGGCGCCGCGGTGGAGGTCTGGCATGCCAACTTGCTCGGCAACTACTCGTTCTTCGACAAGACGCAGTCCGACTTCAACCTGCGCCGCACCATCACGACCGATAGCGAGGGCCGCTACCAGTTCCGCAGCATCGTGCCGATGGGCTATGGCTGCCCGCCGCAAGGCACCACGCAGCGCCTGCTGGACCTGCTGGGCCGCCATGGCCGGCGCCCCGCGCACATCCACTTCTTCGTGTCCGCGCCCGGCCATCGCAAGCTGACCACCCAGATCAACATCGACGGCGACGAATACCTGTGGGACGACTTTGCCTTTGCCAGCCGCGAGGGCCTGGTGCCAGCGCTCAGGCACGTCGAGTCCCCGCGGGCACTGGCCGAGCACGGCCTGGACAAGCCGTTTGCCGCCATCGATTTCGATTTCCGCCTGTACGCAGATTGCGCGGCAGCGCCGGCACCGGAAGTGGAGCGCACGCGCGCCGCCGCGTAAGCCCCGGCGCCCGAGGCATCTCAGGCGCCCGCACCGCATCAGCAACGACGCAGCAACATCAGGGCCGACCTGAGGATCCCTCACGGCCCGGCGCATCCGCCACGGATGCAGGAGACACCGCATGATCCCCATTTACCCGGACCACAGCCCGGCCCTCGCGCGCCTGGACGACTACCTGGTGGAAAACCGCGAGACCGGCGACCACCGCCTGCATCGCAGCGCCTTCACCGACGAGGCCCTGTTCGAACTCGAGATGAAGCACATCTTCGAGGGCAACTGGATCTACCTGGCGCACGAAAGCCAGATCCCCGGCAACAACGATTACTACACCACCTACATGGGCCGCCAGCCGATCGTGATCGCACGCAACCGCCAGGGCGAACTCAACGCGCTGATCAACGCCTGCACCCATCGCGGCGCCATGCTGTGCCGCCACAAGCGCGGCAACAAGGCGACCTACACCTGCCCGTTCCATGGCTGGACCTTCAATAACAGCGGCAAGCTGCTCAAGGTCAAGGATCCGGAGGGCGCCGGCTACCCCGATTGCTTCAACAAGGAAGCCTCGCACGACCTGAAGAAGGTGGCGCGCTTCGAGAACTATCGCGGCTTCCTGTTCGGCAGCCTGAACCCGGATGTGGCGCCGCTCAAGGACTTCCTGGGCGAGGCCGCCAAGATCATCGACATGATCGTGGACCAGTCCGCCGACGGGCTCGAAGTGCTGCGCGGCGCGTCCACCTATACCTTCGAAGGCAACTGGAAGCTGCAAACCGAGAACGGCGCCGACGGCTACCACGTCTCCGCCGTGCACTGGAACTACGCCGCCACCACCAACCACCGCAAGCAGGAAAACGCCCGCGAGGACAAGATCCGCGCGATGGACGCTGGCAACTGGGGCCGGCAAGGCGGCGGCTTCTACGCGTTTGATCACGGCCACATGCTGTTGTGGTCGCGCTGGGCCAACCCGGAGGACCGGCCGAACTTCAACCGGCGCGAGGAATTCGCCGAGCGCTGCGGTGCCGAGACGGCGGACTGGATGATCCAGAACTCGCGCAACCTGTGCCTGTACCCCAACGTCTACCTGATGGACCAGTTCGGCTCGCAGATCCGCGTGCTGCGCCCGCTGTCGGTTGGCAAGACCGAAGTCACCATCTACTGCATCGCGCCCAAGGGCGAAGCCGACGACGCGCGCGCACGCCGCATCCGCCAGTACGAGGATTTCTTCAACGTCAGCGGCATGGCCACGCCCGACGACCTGGAAGAATTCCGCGCCTGCCAGCAAGGCTATGCCGGCAGCGCGGTGGCATGGAACGACATGTGCCGCGGCGCCACGCACTGGGTGGAAGGCGCCGACGAGGCCGCCCGCAAGATTGGCCTCAAGCCGTTGATGAGCGGCGTCAAGACCGAGGACGAAGGCCTGTACACGGTGCAGCACCGCTACTGGCTGGACGTAATGAAGAAGGCCACGGGAGCCGAAGCCAGCAAGATCAGCAGCGCCGGGAGCGAAGCATGAGCACGACCCCAACGACCGCACCCATCGGCCTTGCCGAAATCCAGGCCTTCCTCTACCGGGAAAGCCGCTTGCTTGACGACGAACAATGGGATGAATGGCTGGCCTGCTATCACCCGGATGCCGCTTTCTGGATGCCGTCCTGGGACGACGACGACACCCTGGTGACCGATCCGCAGCGCGAGATCTCGCTGATCTACTACCCGAACCGCCAAGGCCTGGAAGACCGCGTGTTCCGCATCAAGACCGAGCGCTCGAGCGCCACCATGCCGGACACGCGCACCAGCCACAACATCAGCAACGTCGAACTGGAGCGCCAGGAAGGCAGCGCCTGCACGGTGCGCTTCAACTGGCACACGCTGAGCCACCGCTACAAGACCAACTACAGCTACTTCGGCATGTCGCGCTACGTCATCGACTTCGCCGGCGAGCAAGCGCAGATCCTGGACAAGTACGTCGTGCTGAAGAACGACTACATCCACCAGGTCATCGACATCTATCACATCTGAGCGGACGCGCCGGAGGAACCACGCCATGGAATACAACATCGCTCTGCAGTTTGAAGACGGCGTTACCCGCTTCATCACCTGCGCCGCCAACGAAACCCTGTCCGACGCCGCCTACCGCCAGCAGATCAATATCCCGCTGGACTGCCGCGACGGCGCCTGCGGCACCTGCCGCGGCTTGTGCGAATCCGGCGAGTACGACCTGCCGGCGTCGAGCTATATCGAGGACGCGCTGACGCCCGAGGAGGCCGCCAAGGGCTACGTGCTGGCCTGCCAGACCCGCCCGCGCTCCGATTGCGTGATCAAGGTGCCGGCCTCGTCGGCCGCCTGCAAGACCGGCGTGACCCGCTACCAGGGCAAGCTGGCGGCGGTGGACAAGCTGTCGGACTCCACCATCGGGTTCTCGATCGAGCTTGGCGCGACCGCCGCCCCGACCTTCCTGGCGGGGCAATATGTGAACGTGGAAATTCCGGGTACCGGCCTGACCCGCTCGTACTCGTTTTCCTCCGCCCCCGGCGCCGCCCGCACCTCGTTCGTGGTGCGCAACGTGCCCAACGGCCGCATGAGCGAGTTCCTGAGCAAGGAGGCACTGCCCGGCCAGCCCATTTCCTTCGCCGGCCCCTATGGCAGCTTCTACCTGCGCGAAGTGACCCGCCCGGTACTGTTCCTGGCGGGCGGCACCGGCATCGCGCCCTTCCTGTCCATGCTGGACGTGCTGGCCGCGAACGGCAGCCCGCACCCCATCCGCCTGGTGTACGGCGTGACGCATGAGATCGACCTGGTGGCATTGGCACAACTCGACGGCGCAAAGGACAAGCTCGCCGGCTTCGAGTACCGCACCTGCGTGCTCGATCCCGTCAGCGGCGAAACCCGCAAGGGCTATGTCACGCAGCACGTGGAGCAGGACTGGCTCAACGGCGGCGATGTCGACATCTACCTGTGCGGCCCCGTTGCCATGGTGGATGCGGTGCGCGCCTGGCTGCAGGACGCCGGGGTGACGCCGGCCAGCTTCCACTACGAAAAATTCTCGGCCAGCAACGCTGCCTGACCCACCTTCCACGGATCACAGACACGCCATGAACAACAACGCGCGCTTTAGCGGGAAAATCGCCGTGGTAACCGGCGCGGCGCAGGGGATTGGACGCGGCGTGGCGCTCGCCGCCGCGGCCGAGGGCGCCAGCCTGGTGCTGGTCGACCGCTCGGCCCTGGTGCACGAGGCCGCCGCGCAAATCCTCGCCAACGGCGGTCAGGCACTGGCGGTGGAGGCCGACCTGGAAACCTATGCCGGCGCCCGCCTGATGACCAGCGCGGCGCTGCAGGCCCATGGCCGCATCGATGTCCTCGTCAATAACGTGGGCGGCACCATCTGGGCCAAGCCCTACCAGGAATACGAGGAAGCGCAGGTCGAAGCCGAGATCCGCCGCTCCCTGTTTCCCACCCTGTGGTGCTGCCGCGCCGTGCTGCCCGGCATGATCGAGCGCAAGCAGGGCGTGATCGTCAATGTCTCGTCCATCGCCACGCGCAGCATCTACCGCGTGCCCTACGCGGCCGCCAAGGGCGGCGTCAATGCCCTGACCGCTAGCCTCGCCTTCGAGCACGCGCAGGACGGCATCCGCGTCAATGCGATCGCCACCGGGGGCACCGAAGCGCCGCCGCGCAAAGTGCCCCGCAACACGGCGGAGCAGACCCCGCAGGAAGCCGCGTGGTACCAGAGCATCGTCGACCAGACCATGGCATCCAGCCTGATGCACCGCTACGGCACCATCGACGAACAGGTGCGCGCGATTCTGTTTTTGGCGTCCGATGAGGCCTCTTACATCACCGGCACCGTCCTGCCCGTAGGCGGCGGCGACCTCGGCTGAGCTGCGACGACGCCGGCTCGCGCCCTCCCGGCAGACTGACGCTTCACATTTTCGTGTTTTTTCTGCACGAAGCAGTTGGGAGCTGCGTTTTCGGGGCGATGCCCTGAATGGCGAGGCGCACAACGTATTCGCCACCTCAAAAAATATGCCTTTAAGCGCATATTTCTGTGCCGCCTCGGACAGGTAACACCACTCGCGCATGGGTGGACCCGGGTATGCGGATTTCTCGGTCCGCAGCCGGCTCGCACGGCCCGCCAGGCGCGGCGTGGCGCCTGGCGCCCGCGGCACGCGGTTCTCCGCGCCGTCCCACCATTGGATTTAATCCGCAATCCAATCAATGACTTAGAAAATCGGCGCGACAAGCGGCGGCGCCATCGTCAACGCCAATTCCATGCCCTTGGCGGCCACCTGCGCCTGCTTGCCGCCCTCTCGCCAACCCGGCAAATCATGGCGGTTTCCTGGTCCGTCACCCGCTATCCGGTACCCCGCGCGGCTTTTAGTCAAACATCCACTCAAGTTCCGTGCCCGTCATTCGTTAACCCCTGTAAGACCATCCGCGTAGCTCGGATGACAAGACCTGTTCGGCTCAAAGGGCCAAGCTGAGCGGGTTTCACCCTTTTTTTCGGCCCTTTGCTTGCCGGTCATTCCCTCAAGAATGGCAAGGCATTCCGATACAGGCATCTCATGGCGAATACGCTCACTTCTTCCCAGGCTGACGGCAACACGAGCAAGCGCGGGCGACTGCTGCTGGTGCTCGGCGTCGTGCTCGTCGCGGCGCTGGGTGCCGGGGGCTTTTTTCTGGGCAACATCCTGAGCAACCGCCAACCGGCCGCGCCTGCCGCTCCTGTTGTACCGCCGCCGATTTTTGTGCCTTTGGAAGCATTTACCGTCAATCTGAAGAGCGATGACGGTGACCGCTTCCTGCACACCGGTTTGTCGCTCAAGGTGGCCGACGCGAAGGACCAGGCGCGCATCACCGAGTACCTGCCGGAAGTCCGCAGCCGCATCTTGCTACTGCTGTCGGCCAAGCAACCGCCCGATCTGGCGACGGTGGACGGCAAGCGCAAGCTGGCCCAGGAAATCCAGAGTGTCATCAGCCAGCCGTTCGCGCCCAACCTGCCCAAGCAGCAGATCCTGGACGTCCTATTTACTTCCTTCGTGGTGCAGTAAGCGCTTTGCCCTGCCCCACCAGCAACTCCGAAATGAATTCGTCCTTGTTTTCCTTGCCTGTCTCACAGCGCGTGCGCCAACGCCAGCGCGCGGGCTGATCGGTACATGGTCGCTTTCATTCATCACGGCACTCAAGGGGCAGGACACTAGATGGCCTACGACAAGTTTCTCTCGCAGGACGAGGTAGACGAATTACTGAAAGGCGTGTCAGGCGAGACCGATACGCCCGAGGTCGCCGCGCCGGTCTCCGAGGATGGCGTGCGCCCGTACAACCTGGCCACGCAAGAGCGCATCGTGCGCGGCCGGCTGCACACGCTCGAAATCATCAACGAGCGCTTTGCCCGCCAGCTTCGGACCCAGCTGTTCAACTTCATCCGCCGCGGCGCCGACATCTCGGTTGGCTCGGTGCGGATCGAGAAGTACGGCGACTTCGTGCGCAACCTGCCGGTGCCGACCAACCTGAACCTGGTGCACATGAAGCCGCTGCGCGGCACGTCGCTGTTCGTGTTCGACCCCAACCTGGTGTTCCTGGTGGTCGACAACCTGTTCGGTGGCGACGGGCGCTTCCACACCCGCGTGGAAGGCCGCGACTTTACCCAGACCGAGCAGCGCATCATCCGGCGCCTGCTGGACCTTGCGCTCAACAGCTACGGCCAGGCCTGGAATGCCGTGCATCCGATCGAACTGGAATATGTCCGCTCGGAAATGCACACGAAGTTTGCCAACATCGCCATGCTCAGCGAGGTGGTGGTGACCACCGCCTTCCATATCGAGCTTGGCGCGGTGGGTGGCCAGCTGCACGTCTGCTTCCCGTACTCGATGATCGAGCCGGTGCGCGACCTGCTGATGAACCCGCTGCAGGACGAGGTTGAAGTAGACAAGCGCTGGATCTCCCAGCTGTCGCAGCAGATTCGCTCGGCGGAGGTGGATCTGGTGGCCGAATTTGCCCACGTGGAAAGCACCGTAGCCGAAGTGCTGGCGCTGCGCGTCGGCGACGTACTCCCCATCGAGCTGCCCGAGCAGGTCTTCGGCAAGGTCGATGGCGTACCCGTGCTGCAGGCCGGCTTTGGCACCATGAACGGCCAATATGCGTTGCGGGTAGAACGGATGATCAATCACCAAGAAATCGATTCCAACAAGGAAACCGACCATGACTGACGGCAAAGACGACAAGCCGGCCGACCCGATGGACGACTGGGCCAGCGCCCTGGCGGAGCAGACCAGCGCCGAGGAAATCGCCGCTGCCGCCGCGCCTGCCCAGGCTGTCGCCGCCACGCCTGCCACAGCCACACCAGCCGCCTCCAAGGTCTTCCAGCCGCTGGAGAAGGAAACGCCGAGCGGCTTCCACAACGATATCGAGATGATTCTCGATATCCCGGTCCAGCTCACGGTAGAGCTTGGTCGCACCAAGGTGCCGATCAAGACGCTGCTGCAGCTGGCCCAGGGCTCCGTGGTGGAGCTCGACGGCCTGGCCGGCGAGCCGATGGATGTGCTGGTCAACGGCTACCTCATCGCCCAGGGCGAAGTCGTCGTGGTGAACGATAAGTTCGGCATCCGCCTGACCGACATCATCACGCCGTCCGAACGCATCCGGAAGCTCAACCGATGAAAGCCGGCCTGCGCCGGACCGCCAACGCTGCGCTTGCCGCCGGCGTGGGCCTGGCGCATGCGGCGAGCGCGTACGCGCAAGCCAGTGCCACGGCGGCCAGCCCTGCCGGTACCGGCACGATCGCCGGCAACGCCGGGGCCGGCAGCCATGTCCCGGTCAGCAGCGCGACGGGGCTGGCGCAAGCCGGCCTCGGCCTGTTCGCCGTCATCGCCCTGATCCTGCTGCTGGCCTGGCTGGCGCGCCGCGCCGGCCTGGTCCGGCACGGCCAGGGCGGCCAGATGAAGGTGGTAGGCAGCACCATGCTCGGCCCCCGCCAGCGCCTGGTGATGGTGGAAGTGGGCGACACCTGCCTGGTGCTGGGCGTGAGCGCCGGCGAGATTCGCACGCTCCACACTTTGCCCGCGCAAGCCGCGCACAAGCCGGACCACCCCAGCGGCAACGCGGCAACCCCGGGCTCGGCCGGCAGCTTTGGACAAAAGCTGCTGCGCGCCATGCAAGACAACCTGAAGTCATGAATTTCCTGCCTGACGCCTCCCGGCGCACTTTGCAACACCACCTGCAACGCCATCTCCGGTCCGTGCGCGAATGCGCCAGCCAACCCTGCCGGCTTGCGCTCGCGGCATTGCTGGTGAGCGCCTGCCTTGCGCTGGTGCTGTTGCCTGCCATGGCCCACGCGCAGGCGTTGCCCGGCCTGACCAGCAAGGCCGGCCCGGGCGGCAGCCAGACCTGGTCGCTGTCGGTGCAGACGCTGGTCCTGCTTACCTCGCTGTCGTTCCTGCCCGCGGCCATGCTGATGATGACGGGCTTCACCCGCATCATCATCGTGCTGGGGCTGCTGCGCAATGCGCTGGGCACGGCCAGTTCCCCGCCCAACCAGGTGCTGGTGGGGCTGTCGCTGTTCCTGACCTTCTTTGTCATGTCGCCGGTGTTCGACCGCATCTACACCGACGCCTACAAGCCGCTGTCCGAGAACAAGCTCAGCCTGGAAGACGCCGCCGCCAAGGCCGCCGCGCCGCTCAAGACCTTCATGCTCAAGCAGACCCGAGAGAAGGACCTGGCGCTGTTTGCCCAGATGGCCAAGGTGCCCGAGATGCAGGGCCCCGAAGACGTGCAGATGCACATCCTGGTGCCCGCCTTTGTCACCAGCGAGCTCAAGACCGCGTTCCAGATCGGCTTTACCGTCTTTATCCCCTTCCTGATCATCGACCTGGTGGTAGCCAGCGTGCTGATGGCGATGGGCATGATGATGGTGCCGCCGGCCACCATCGCGCTGCCATTCAAGCTGATGCTGTTCGTGCTGGTGGACGGTTGGCAATTGCTGCTGGGCTCGCTGGCGCAGAGCTTCCTGAACTGATCACGGGGCGCTAGCCCCATCCAAGGCCTTCGCCATGACGCCGGAAACCGTAATGAGCATCGCCACCCAGGCGATGAAAATGACCCTGATGCTGTCCGCGCCGCTGCTGCTGGTGGCGCTGGTGGCCGGCCTGGTGGTGAGCCTGTTCCAGGCCGCCACGCAGATCAATGAAATGACGCTGTCCTTCATCCCCAAGCTGCTGGCTCTGTTCGCCACCATGGTGCTGGCCGGCCCGTGGATGATCAACACCTTTGTCGACTACATGCGCGAAGTGTTCCAGGGCATTCCCGCCCTGGTGCATTGAGTCCGATGCGTCCGATGCGTCGGATAAGCCTGGCGTCGCACCTGGCCGCGCTGGGCAACATCTAACGCCGCAATAGCCGTAATAGCCGCAACAGCCGTATCCGCCGCAACAGCCGCCGTGCTCTCCGTCACCTCCGCCCAGCTCTACGCCTGGATCGCCGCCTTCCTCTGGCCCTTGTTCCGCCTGCTGGCCCTGATCGGCACCGCCCCGCTGTTTGGCGAGTCGACCATCCCGAGACGCGCCAAGGTTGGCCTGGCGGCCCTGATGGCGGTGATCATCTCGCCCACCATCGACCACCTGCCGCTGGTGCCGGTGTACTCGCTGGAAGGCTTCCTGATCATCCTCAACGAGGTAGGCATCGGGCTGGCAATGGGCTTCAGCATGCGGCTGGTGTTCTCCGCCGTGCAATTCGCCGGCGAAACCATCGGCCTGCAGATGGGCCTGTCGTTCGCCTCCTTCTACGACCGCTCCTCCGGCGGCCAGACCATGGTGCTGGCGCGCTTTCTCAACGTGGTCGCCATGCTGATGTTCCTGGCCATGGACGGCCACCTGATGCTGCTGGCCACCATCGCCGATAGCTTCGCCAGCCTGCCCATCGCCGCCCAGCCCCTCACCGGCGCCGGCTGGGCAGCGGTGGCCGCCTCCGGCGCCACCGTGTTCTCCTCGGGACTGCTGCTGGCCCTGCCGCTGATCGCCGCGCTGCTCACGCTCAACCTTGCCATGGGCATCCTGAACCGCGCATCTCCCCAACTGTCGATCTTCGCGGTCGGCTTCCCGGTCACGCTGGGCGGCGGCATCCTGATGATGATGCTGATCATGCCGCAGATGAGCACCTTCATGGCGCGGCTGATCGAGGGCGGGTTGAGTACGGTGGCGACGGTGTTGGGGCAGTTTGGGCGGTGAGGGTCAGGTCTCGGCAGACCCGCCCGGAGCTTTAAGAATCCGTTTCAAATTGATTCTGGCAGCGTCGCGCGGCGGTGCCGTACAGTGACGTGTCGGCGGCCGCGGTTCCAGCCAGGGTCCTTTTGCTCCCTGCTGAAGCGGCATCCATAGGTTACAAGCAGGGCCGCCCGACGATTCAGGAATCGATCGTTGAGCACCCTCTCTGCCTCCCTCGACACCGGTGCAAACGCCGGCTTCGGCCCCGCCGCCGTGCACCCCGCGGCGGTACCCGCCACGCCAAAACGCTTCGCCATCACCGCGTCCGACCGTTATGTTGGCGTCTTCGACGCCTTCGTCCAGCACGGATGGGAACCGGTGAAGCTGTTCACCGCCCGCGTCGACGGTCGCATGCATCGCACCGACGCCATCCTCGGCCGCGCGGAAGCCCGCAAGATCGACATCCAGCTCTCGCCCATGAATGACCGCTCACTCGACGGCTTGCGCGATCTCGGGTGTGACTTGCTGGTGGTGGCGAGCTACGCGTGGCGCATCGGAGACTGGGCCTCGCGGATTCCGATGGCCATCAATTTCCACCCCTCGCCATTGCCGGTGGGCCGCGGCCCCTATCCGCTGCCACGGGCCATCCTGGACGGTCTCGCCACCTGGGGCGTGAGCTGCCACAAGATCAGCAGGGACTTCGATCAGGGCGACATCCTGGCCCAGCGCCAGTTCGACCTTGCCTCCGACGAAACGCATGAAAGCCTCGATCTGAAAACGCAGCGCGCCACCTCGCGCCTGGCCCACGAAGTGGCCTTCAATCTCGATGCCCTGTGGAAGAACGCCGTGCCGCAGGGTGCGGGCTCCTACATCCCCTTCTGGACCGACGCCGACCGTACGATCGACTTTTCCCTGACACCCGAGCGCATTAACGCGATGCTGCGCGCCTTCGGGCGCCATGAATGCCTGGCGCGCATCAACGGCAATGTGGTCCACGTCATCGACGCCCACGCCTGGCACGAACCGCATAACCTGCCACCGGGCGTGGTAGACCATGTCGATGGCGAGCGCTTCGTCGTCTCCTGCACGGGCGGATTCATCGCCATTCTCGAGTGGAACCTGTTGCCACCCGGACAGATGCGGGGCACGGCGCCGCGCTGAGCGCGCACGGCCGCGGGACACCACGGGCGAATTGCAGCGTTGCCCCTCAGCCCTTCAGCCCCTCGGCCCCTCGGCCCAGCCCCCCTCACGCAACCACCACCCGCGTACACCCCTCCTGCGCCTCAAACCCGATATCCACCGGCAGGAACTTGGCAATCACCTCGGCATTGCTGCGCACGTGATTGGTCACTTCATCCACGGTGAAGCTGCCGCCGCCCGCCAGGGCCATTGGCAGCAGGAGCTGGTCAGCCAGGTGTGGGCCCACCGCACCCTTGCCAGCCAGATAGGCGCTAGCCTGGCGGCAGGCGGCGGCGGCTACGCTTTGCGCGGGGCGGCCCTTCTCGCCGAACTCGCAGAAGACCTCGGTCACGTGCTCGTGCGGCAGCGTCAGCAGCACGGCGTTGCCGGGGCCTTCCTCATGGCGCAAGCCACCCACGTGCAACTGGCTGGCGTCCCATCCCATGTGCTCGCCGACGAGGTCGAGCTCGCGGCGAGCTACGTGGAACGGGACGCCGGCGATCAGCACGCGTGCATCGGGCCTGCCGGATGCGCCGCGCGTGTCCAGCGCCAGCGGGCGCCAGGCCGCGCCGGAGCGTCCGCTCACTGTCAGTTCGCCGCCGCCGGCGGGATAGAAGCCGTGGCGGCGCAGCGCGAGCTCGGCAGGCGCGCCCATGCGGGCCATCAGCGGCAGCCAGGCGTCGCGCAGGAAGGTGGCTGAAGGCGCCATGGGGTTGTGGGTGCCACCGGACAGGGTGAGCGTAAAGCCGTCGTCCCCCGCGACGGACCACAGCGCCGGCAGCAAGGTCTGCAGCACCAGCGTGCAACTGCCGGCGGAGCCAATGGCAAAGTCGTAGTTGCCGGCGCGCACGGGCCCCGGCTCGAACGTCAGCGCCGTCGAGCCGATCGCTGCGCCTTCGGTGCGCGCGCCGCTGATCGCCTGCGCCGCCACCACGGCGCTCAGGTGCTGGCGCATCAGCCCGGGCTTGCTGCGCCGGGCGCGCACGTTGGCGATATGCACGGGCGTGCCGGTCACCATGGCAAGCGACAGCGCGGTGCGCAGGATCTGGCCCCCGCCCTCGCCGTAGGCACCGTCGATTTCAATCATCACGGAATACTCTTCTGTTCTTGTTGTTATGCCAGCGCCGCCAGGGACAGGTTCGTCCCCGGCGGCGGTTGCTGCCCTCAGCCCTTCACGCACACCACCTGCTTGAGCGTGTGGACGATCTCGACCAGGTCGGACTGCGCCGCCATCACCGCGTCGATGTCCTTGTAGGCCATCGGGATCTCGTCGATGACTTCGGCATCCTTGCGGCACTCGACGCCTTGCGTGGCCAGTCGCTGGTCTTCCACCGAGAATTGGCGCTTGGCTTCGGAGCGGCTCATGGTGCGGCCCGCACCGTGGCTGCAGGAGCAAAACGATTCCGCGTTGCCCTTGCCACGCACGATGTAGGAGCGCGCGCCCATCGAGCCCGGAATGATGCCAAGCTCGCCGGCCTTGGCGCTGACCGCACCCTTGCGGGTGACCAGCACGTCTTCGCCGAAGTGGCGCTCCTTCTGCACGTAGTTATGGTGGCAGTTCACAGCCTCCATCTCCGTGGCAAAGGGCTTGCCGATCACGGCGCGCGCGGCGTCCAGCACGTTGGCCATCATCGTCTCGCGGTTGCGGCGCGCGTACTGCTGCGCCCACTCCACCGCGAACACGTAGTCTTCATAGTGCTCGCTGCCTTCCACCAGGTAGGCCAGGTCGCGGTCGGGCAGGTTGATGAAGTGTCGGCGCATATCCGCTTGCGCCAGCTCGATAAAGGTGTTGCCGATGGCATTGCCCACCCCGCGCGAGCCCGAGTGCAGCATGAACCAGACCGACTGGCTCTCATCCAGGCAGACCTCGATAAAGTGGTTGCCGGTGCCCAGCGTGCCCAGGTGGTTGCGGTTGTTGGTGCGCGCCAGCTTCGGGTGCTTCTGCGTGATGCGCTCGAAGCCACCTGCCAGCGCGGCCCAGCTCGCATCCACCGCATCCGGCACCTCGCCCCAGGCACCCTTGTCGCGCCCGCTGCGGTTGTTGGAGCGGCCGTGCGGCACCGCTTTCTCGATGGCGCTGCGCAGCGGGCCGAGGCTATCGGGCAGGTCGCTGGCGGTTAGCGTGGTCTTGACGGCGATCATGCCGCAACCGATATCCACGCCCACCGCCGCCGGGATGATGGCGCCGCGTGTGGGAATCACCGAGCCGATGGTGGAACCCTTGCCCAGGTGTACGTCCGGCATCACGGCCAGGTGCTTGAAGATGAACGGCATCTGTGCGGTGTTGGCGAGCTGCGCGCGCGCGCCGTCATCGACGGGCACGCCATGGGTCCACATCTTGACCGGGCGGCCGGTGCCAGACTGGAATACGTCGTAATTCTCCTTGCTCATGTCTTCTTCTCTCTTTGCCTTGCGGCGGGACTACGCTGGCGTTGGCCAGCAAGATACCAAATAAGGTGGGCGACTAGTGGTTGTGGAACCGGCGCTCTAATCGTAGGGCAATGCGGCCTCGCCACGACAAGGATCGGCAGGATTTACGCTGCGTATGCCGCAGCGGCCGGAATTGAACCGGCAATCACCAGATGTAATCCTGGCCAGCATTCGTGGCGAGTCCGCATACCGCAGGCGCCATGCGCGGCGGCTGGGGTATGCCGGCTCGGGGGCGGTAACCAGCGACAAGGGATAGGACAGACAGGCCTTGGATGTAGTCTGCCCGGCATTCGCCAGTCACCGCCGAACCTCACAACTTCAGAACTTCAAACCTTCACAGCGTCGTGGCCGATATCTCGCCCACCCAGTGGCCGGCCTGCAACTGCCCGGCGGCGAAGGCTGCGACGACTTGGAACACCGAGTCGGAGAAGCCCCCGATGTTCAGGATGTCGTCGCGCTCCGGCGCCTGGCTGGACGCGTAGGGCTGCATATCCAGGCACACCAGCCGCGCCTTGGGATTGCGCTGCCTGAAACGCTCCCACTCCCGCAGCGTGGCCGTTTCGCCATGGCGTGCATCCATCCACGACTGGTTGTCCGACACCAGCATGACCACGTCGGCGCTCACGCGGCGATGGTTCAGCCACGCCAGCGGCGCGCTGCAGTTGGTGCCGCCCGCGCCGATCGCCGCCATCTTCTGCGCGTTGGTCATCACCGTGTCGCGCGGGTTCAGCGTCAGCTTCACCACTTCCTCCTTGAACGGCAGCACCATCGTGTCCGGCTGCTTGCGCAGGAAGGTTGCGGCGACCAGCGCCGCGGCGTCCACGCAGCGCACCGCGCTGCTCGACCCCGCACGGTAGCCCGTCACCGGCGAGTGCATGGAGCCCGACACGTCAGGGCAAACCACCATGCGGCCCTCCACCAGCGGCACATTGGCCAGCGCCAGTTCCAGCGCATCCTGCAAGGCCTCGCGCACGCCCGCCGGCATGTCTTCCCCGGCGGCGTGGTACGCGGCCAGCAACTGGTACGGAAACACCCGGGCCCGCGCGATGGCTTCAGGCTGCCGCAGCTTTGCCGCGATCTCGTCCGCCATGCCCGGCAGGGCAAACACGCCGTGGCGCGCAAAGGTGTTCAGGTTCATGCGCACCATCTGCCAGCCGCCATGGCGTGCCACCTCGGCCCAGGCCTGGGCATCCAGGTCCAGCGATGCCAGCATCTGGAACGGCACCGCCGGCACCGGCGCCTGCCGCCCTTCGGCCCGCGCCAGCTTGTAGGCCTCCAGGGCCTGCGTCACCGGTGGCAGCGCAGACACGTCATACGGCTTGCCGATCAGCCGGGCAAAGAAGGCGGCGCGCCAGGCTTGCGCCGGCTTCGGGTGCACCATCTTCACCACATCGGCCAGCGACGGGCTGGTGCCCACCGATGCCGACAGCAACGCACGCTCATCGGCCGTGTTGAGCCATTGCTGCACCAGCTTCTTCGGCCGCGTGCCCAGCGACTTGCGGCCCACCGCGCCGCTGCGCAGGATCTGCACAAAGGTGCGCAGCATCTTGCCGTTGTCGATCACGCGGCCGAACACCGCCGGCAGGTACTGCGAGCCCCGCACGGTCAATGCGGCCAACAGCAGGGCCGGCATGTCCTTCATATAGCCGCGCTCGCGGCAATACACGGCGGTCTTGGCGATAAAGGCCGGATCGACGTCCTCGCACAGCGCCATCACGGCGTCGAGCTGCGCTTCGGCGCTGGCGTAGAAGGTGCCGTTCAGGCAACCCGTTGCCGCGTACTGCGCCAGGCGATGTTCGCGTCCCAGGGCATAGGCAGTGCCGCCCGCCTCGTTGATCGCGTCCGCCGGCGGCAGGAAGCGGCCACGCAGGCTTTGGAACAGATTGGTATTTGCCATTTGCATTCTCCCAAGGAGACAAGGTTGCGTCGTATTCGATGGTCTCTATTTTGCAAACGGCGTGCCAGGGGGCCGCAGGTAAGCAGCAACAAACACATAACCCAATGATTTATAACGACTTCTATCGGACCCCCTCAAGAAACGCACCAATTTCCTGCTTGTTTGCCACACCTAATATCTATATATTTGTATAGCTATCTATAAATATGAAGAACATGAAAAAGGTCGTCATCGGCTTCATCGGCACACAACTCGACCGGGGTAAAGGCTCCGCGCGCTGGGAAAAATGGCGGCCCAGCGTAGCCCTGTGCCAGCACGAAGACCTGTTGCTGGATCGCTTCGAGCTGCTCTATACCGGCCGCCACCGGGCGCTGGCCGAGCAGGTCGCGGCCGACATCGCCAAGGTCTCGCCGCAGACGGAGGTCAGGCTGAACCTGCTGGCGCTGGAGGATCCCTGGGATTTCAGCGAGGTCTATGCTTCGCTGCATGAGTTCACGCGCGGCTACCGCTTCGATACGGAGCGCGAGCAGTACTGGGTGCACATCACCACCGGCACCCACGTGGCACAGATCTGCCTGTTCCTGCTGACCGAGGCGCGCTACCTGCCGGCCTGCCTGTTGCAGACCTCGCCGCCCTTGCGGCAGGCCAGCGGCCAGCCGGGCCACTACGCCGCCATCGATCTCGACCTGTCCCGTTACGACCAGCTGGCCGCGCGCTTCTCGCGCGAGCAGCAGGATGCGGTGTCGTTGCTCAAATCCGGCATTGCCACCCGCAACGCCGCCTTCAACCAAATGATCGACGAGATCGAGCGCGTAGTGCTGCGCTCGCGCGCGCCGGTGCTGCTGACCGGCCCGACCGGCGCCGGCAAGTCGTTCCTGGCGCGGCGCGTGTTCGAGCTGAAGAAAGGCCGCCACCAGCTCAGCGGCGGCTTTGTGGAAGTGAACTGCGCCACCATCCGCGGCGACGGCGCCATGTCGGCGCTGTTTGGCCACGTCAAGGGTGCCTTCACCGGCGCGCAGGGCGAGCGCACGGGTTGGCTGCGCTCGGCCCATCAGGGCTTGCTGTTCCTGGATGAGATCGGCGAGCTGGGGCTGGACGAGCAGGCGATGCTGTTGAAAGCCATCGAGGAAAAGCGCTTCTTTCCGGTAGGCGGCGACAAGGAAGTGCAGAGCGATTTCCAGCTGATCGCCGGCACTAACCGAGACCTGCGCGCCGAGGTGCGCGCCGGACGTTTTCGCGAGGACCTGTTTGCCCGCATCAACTTGTGGACCTACCGGCTGCCGGGACTGGCCGAGCGCCCGGAGGACGTGGAGCCCAACCTGGACTACGAGCTCGTGCGCCAGGCGCGCGAGCTCGGCAGCCAGGTGCGCTTCAACAAGGAAGCACGCCAGGCGTGGCTGGATTTTGCGGTATCGCCGCAGGCCTGCTGGCGCGGCAACTTCCGCGACCTCGCCGCGTCGGTGACGCGCATGATGACGCTGGCCGACAGCGGCCGCATCGATGCCAGTGTCGTGGACGCGGAAATCGCGCGGCTGAACGACTCGTGGCAGGACGGCGCTCAGCAGGCGGTAGCCCAGGGCCAGGCGCTGGCCATCCTGGATCCCGCCGTGCGAGCCGCCACGGACCCGTTCGACCTGGTGCAGCTCGACTATGTGCTGAGCGTGTGTCGCCGGAGCAAGAGCCAGGCCGAGGCCGGGCGTACGCTGTTTGCCGTGTCGCGGCTGGGCAAGAGCAGCAGCAACGACAGCGACCGGTTGGCCAAGTACCTCGGCAAATTCGGCCTGACCTTCGCGGCCGCGAGCCAGCCCTAGCTTAGCGCCTCGGCCGCGATCCGCGCCGCAGAGGCCAGCACGTCGTTGCGATAGGCGGCGTCCTTGCCGGGTTGCGTGAAATAGATCGCCAGCACGATGGGCGGCTTTCCGGGCGGCCATGCCACACCAATGTCGTTGGCCGTGCCGTAGTCGCCGGAGCCCGTCTTGTCCGCCACCTGCCAGTCCGCCGGCATGCCGGCGCGGATCCGCGTGGCGCCAGTGGTATTGCCGCGCATCCATGCCACCAGCTGTTCGCGCTCTGCCCCGCCCAGCGCATCGCCCAACGTGAGCCGTTGCAGGCTAGCTGTCATGGCCGCCGGAGTCGACGTATCGCGCGGGTCGCCAGGCAACGCGGTGTTGAGCTCGGTCTCCCAGCGGTCGAGCCGGAACTGGTCGTCGCCGATCGCACGGGCAAACGCGGTCACGGCGGCGGGGCCGCCGAGCAGCTTCATCAGCAGGTTGGCGGCCGTGTTGTCGCTGTACTGAAGGGCGGCCGCGCACAGTTCGGCTACCGTCAGGCCGTCGCCGACGTGTTTCTCGGTGATCGGGGAATAGGCAACCAGTTCGTCCTTCTTGTAGGCAATGCGCCGTTGCAGCAGCCCGGCCTGCGTTGCGCTGCGCTGCAGGACGGCGGATGCGGCGATCACCTTGAATGTGCTGCACAGCGCAAAGCGTTCGTTTGCACGGTGACTGAGCCGCGCGCCATTGGCGGTGTTCAGCGCAGCGATGCCAAGGCGCCCGCCTGCTGCGGATTCGAGCGCGGCCAGGCGGTCTTGCGCCGCGACGCTCCCTTCGGTCCTGCCGGCCCACGGCGTACAGGCGGCGGTAAAGGGGGCCGTCGCGGCGGCGAGCAGCAGCGTGCGGCGAACGGGGCAATGTGTCATCGGTCCTTTCCTGTGATTAAGCGGTTGCATCAGAGTGATCCCAACAGTCCCGGCAACGCCTGCATGAACGCATCGCGCGCGCGCAATCCTGCGCTGACAGGCTCCTTCTTCTCATCCTGGATCAGGCGCGCAAAGACGACGTTCCGGCCGTCCTTCGCCGCCCAGCCGACAAACCATCCGTAGCCGTGGCTCCAGTCCTCGGTGCCATTGGCCAGGCGCGGGGCGCCGGTGCCCGTCTTGCCGTAAACGGCCCATCCGTTTGGCAACGCGCCGAGCGCCATGATCCGGCTTGTCATTTCATAGGCATGCGCGGTCACGGGCAATTTGCGATTGACCACCTTTTGCAAAAACGCAACCTGCTCCAGCGGCGAGATCTTCAGCGACGAGCTGAGCCATGAGCGCGTCAGCCCGTTGTGCTTGCCGGGGTCGCCAGAGATATCGCCGTTGCCGTACTGGAACGCACTGACGTACCGCCCGAAGCGCGCCTGGCCAAGCTGTTGCGTCAACTGCTGCGAGTACCACACAACCGAGGTCTTCATCCAGCGCTGGGGGTCCGTGGTGACGCGCTTGGACGGGTTGCTCTCACGATACGCCTCACGATACGGCATGGCTGGCGCGTGTTCATCCGCCAGTAGCCCCGCGTCGAAGCCCATCAGGCTGAGCGGGACCTTGAATGTCGATGCCGCGGTCACGCGCTGGTCGCAGGTGCCCTCTTGTTTAAGCAGCTTGCCGCTACTGGCATCCGCAAGGACCGTGCACGTCAGCTCGGCACGGGCGGTTGATAGGGACAGCGCCGCGCAGAGCGCGGCAAAGATGGCGATTGGCTTCAAGATGATCTCCGTGATTTTTATGAGCGCGATCGATCTGGCCGGCCAGGCCGGCGCACGAAACGGAGCATAGGAGCGCGGCGGCATGACGCCAAGCCCGCTGGCTGTAACCTGCGTAACATAGCACCCTCGGCACACGCGCTGATGGCACAATTCCCACACGTCCCGCTGCAAATTACCGCTAGAAAGTGCCGCCGCAAAGGCCCGTTTCAACGTCCTGCATCAACGTCCTGCATCAACGCCCCACACACAACCGTCCCGCATGCGCCAGCCCGCCCTTGCCATCGAGCTATCCGCCCCCTATCTCGTCAACGGCGAGCCCGCGCGCTACCAGAGCCTGTGGCTGCTCGCCGCCGTCTGCGCGGCCGCGCGCAACCGCGGGGCCAGCCTGCCGGCGGTGCATTTGCAAACCCGCTTCCCCGATGCCGCCAATATCCGCATGATGGTCTCGCGCGCCTTTGCCGACTTCGCACGCTGGGGCGTGCCGGTGGGCTGGGGACCGGACCGGGGCCAGGGCATCGCGGGCCTCAACCCGGCGCGCCGCAGCCGCGGGCCGTTCTGGATCGAGCCGGAGCACGGCAAGCGCGTGCGCTTCACCGTGGATGGCCGCAGCGCTGGCGATGCGGCATTGGCGCGCTTCGTGGGGCTGGGCACTGCCGCCGCGAAGCATGCCGCCCGCCAGGCAGACGAGGCCCACCCCGCGGTCGACTACGTGATGCGCGACATCAGCTACTGGAGCCATCTCACGCAAGCCATGCGCGGCATGCAGGACGGTGTGGGCGTTGCCGGCGTTGCGGGTGGTGGCGCCAGCAACGGGGTAGCGGATGCCCTGCGCGCCGCGCAGCGCTGCGCCACCGACGATTTCCAGCACGCCTTCGCGCTGCTCAAGGAGAGCCTGGCCTGGCGGCGCGGCGACGACCTTGCGCGCAGCCGCGCGGCGCTCCAGCGCTTTGACCGCATTGTGGGCACCGGCACCGTGGACACGGCGGTGCCCACCTTCGCCGCCATGGCGCGCGTGGTGCGGGCCTGGGAGCGCTATGCAGGCAACCAGATGGAGGCGGCGCAGGCGGAACTGGAAGGCCTTGCCGCCGATCCGGCGCTGCAGCCCGTGGTGCGCTACAACCCGCGCGTGCGTTTCGAGACCCTCAACCTCGGTGCGCTGATCTACAAGACGGTGGCGATCCGCGACATGGCAACGCAGCCAGAGGCGGCGCGGCAAGCGGCCGAAGCGGCCGTGGCAGGCTTCTCCGGCGCCCTGCAGGCAGCCTATGAGGCAGACTCGGTGGATGCCGCGCAGCACGTGGCGGCCAACCTTGGCCTTTGCCTGTGGCTGTTCTGGAACCACGCGCTGATCGATCCGCGGCGCGCTTGGCCCGCGGGCCAGGTGCAGCGCCAGGCCGTGCGCTGGCTGGGCTTGTCAGAATGGATCTGCGACCGCTTTGGCGTGGGCGGCGGCTCGGCGTGGAACATCATCTTCCTGCTACGCATTGCGCGCGGCAACTGCGCGCAGGACGGCGGCGGGGCGCTCCAGGCGTTTCGCGCGCAACGGCCGCTGCTGCTGGATGAAGCGGTGGACGCGCTGCGCCCCTTCCATGCGCCCTTTGCGCGAGCCAAGGGCTTTATCAGCTGGTCGTCGCTGGCCAGCTTTGCGCTCGACGAGCACGACACCGGTCACGTGCACTACGGCGCCCTGCCGCTCGCCAACCTGCTGCTGGAAGCCAGCTGGTTCCACGCCTTCGAGCACGGCGCCACGCCTGCCGCGTTTGCCACGGTGGAGCGCCTGGCCGAGCTGCTCGGCAAGCTGCGCCCGGCGGAGCGCCGCTTCTTCGTCTCAGCCATCACCGCGCTGCCACGCGAGCTGCAACTGGCCGCCGCCGAAGCCATCCGGGCCGCACCGCGCCCCGCCCGCAAGACCAAAGCAACGCCACGCCGGTCAGGCTGACACATAACGTTCATCGTGCAGAAACATCCCATCCGTATATTTCCGCCTCGCAATCAGGAATAACAGGGAGATATAAGAATGGGTAACCACAACACCAACCGGCAAGCCGGTCCCGCCATGCGCCTCGGCGCTGGTGCCATCCTCGCCATGCTGGCTGCGGCCGCCGTGCTGCACGGCTGCGGCAGCGACAGCACGGACGCGGCGCCAGCCGCCGCCGCGCCGGTCACGCCGGTCACGCCGTCCGGCGATGCACCCAGCGCCAGCGCCAACATCCAGGCCGCGTGGGTCGAGATCGGCGACAGCAACCAGGCCATCGCCCGCGTCATCACCAACTATGCGGCGCCAACCGCCGCCGCAGGCAGCGCGTTGCCTTCGAACGCCCTTTGCCCGCTGCTGACGGTGGACGGCGTGCAGCAACGCATGGCGCTGCGGGCCGGCGCCGGCACGATGGCGCAGCGCACCACGGCCAGCGCCGCGGCTGACTCCAAACCGTCGGATTTCCCGGTCTCCGTATGCGAGGCCACGCTGCCAGCCGGCGCCGCCGCCGCCAGCGTGGCGGGCCAGACGCTGCCGCTGCCCAAGGCCCAGCCGCAACGCGTGCTGGTGCTGGCCGACACCGGCTGCCGCCTGAAGAAGGCGGATAACGCCTACCAGCCTTGCAGCGATGGCACCGCCTGGCCGTTTGCCGCGCTGGCCACCACCGCCGCCGGCATGAACCCGGACCTGGTGCTGCATATTGGCGACTACCACTACCGCGAAAACCTCTGCCCGCCCGACATCGCCGGCTGCCAGGGCACGCCGTGGGGCTATGGCTGGGATACCTGGCAGGCCGATCTCTTCAAGCCCGCCGCGGCACTCATGGCCAAGGCACCGTGGGTGGTCGTGCGCGGCAACCATGAGGAATGCGCCCGTGCCGGCCAGGGCTGGTTCCGCTTCCTCGATCCGCGCCCATATTCGGACGCGCGCTCCTGCAACGACCCCGCCAACGACAGCAACGCCAACTACTCGGAGCCCTATGCGGTTGCGCTGGGCACCGGCTCGCAGGTCATCGTGTTCGACTCGGCCAAGGCCGGCAAGGCCGCGCTGCCGACCACCGACCCGCAGTTCGTCGCCTACCAGAAGCAGTTCCAGACGGTAGGCTGGCTGGCCGCCAAGCCGGGCATGACCACCACCATGTTCACCAACCACCATCCCATCCTGGCCTTTGCGCCGGTGGCGGGCAGCAACCCGGCGCCGGGCAACCTGGCCCTGCAATCGGTCATGAGCAATGCCAACGCCCAGGCCTACTACCCGCCCGGCGTGCAAGTGGCGCTGCACGGCCACGTGCATGACTTCCAGGCCATCAACTTTGCCTCCAGCCACCCGGCTACCATCGTGTCGGGCAACGGCAGCGACAACCTGGACGTAGCGCTGCCCGATCCGCTGCCGCCCGGCACGATTCCCGCGCCCGGCACCGTGATCGACAAGATCACGCACAGCGCAAGCTTTGGCTTCGTGATGATGGAGCGCAATGCGTCGCCCGCCACCGGCTGGACCTTCAAGGCGTATAGCGTGGCCGGCAAGCTGATGGCGACCTGCGTGCAAACCTCCAATACGCTGGCTTGCGACAAGACCGGCTTCCTGGCGCCGTGATCGGGGCCCTGCGCGCCGCCAGCGCCACCATTGCCGCCAGCGCCGCCGTCTGTCTCGCGGCTGGCGCTGGCGGCGCGGCGCTTGCCGCGCCCGCGCCGGGCGTGGTGCTGATGCCCGGCGCCCCGCCCGCCAGCGTGGTGGACACCATCGGCAAGGGCACGCCCAAGGTCGCCGCCAAGGTCGACCCCACCGCCGCCGTGTTCCGTCCCGATCCGGCACTGGCCGCGTTGGGCAAGCGCATCTTCTTCGATGCGCGCCTGTCCGAGCCGCGCGGCACGTCCTGCGCCGGCTGCCACGACCCCGCGCGCGCCTTCGCGCCGACACTATCGCCCGCGTCGCTGGCAGGCCCGCACGTGCCCCAGGGCAGCCGGCCCGGCCGCTTCAGCCTGCGCAACGCGCCCTCGCTGCTGTACGTGCGCTACATCCCGCGCCGGCATTTCTACCAGGACGACGACGCGCCTTACGCCTCGCCCTTCGGCGGCCTGTTCGCCGACGGCCGCGCCGATACGCTTGCCGAACAGGCGCGCGGCCCCTTGCTCGACCCCAACGAGATGAACAACGGCACGCCGGCCAGCCTGCTGCGCAAGGTCAAGGCGACAGAGCTGGCGCCCGTGCTGGCGGCGCGCTTCGGCCCCGCCGTGCAGACCGATCCCGAGCAAATGCTGCTGGCGCTCGGCAAGGCGCTGGAGGCCTACCTGCAGAGCGATGAGATGGCGCCGTTCAGCTCCCGCTTTGACGACTACCTGCGCCATCGCACGCCGCTGGCGCCGGCACAAGCCCGCGGCCTGGCATTGTTCAAGAACCCGGACAAGGGCAACTGCATGACCTGCCACACGCTCTCGGATACCGCCAGCCGCCCAGAGCGCTCGCTGTTCACGGATTTCGGCTATGACGCGATTGCCGTGCCCCGCAACCGGGCGCTGGCCGCCAACCGTGATCCCAAGCGCTTCGACAATGGCCTGTGCGACACCGCCCGCCGCCTGCGCTGGCCCGAGCCGGAGCAATGGTGCGGGTATATCCGCACGCCCGGCCTGCGCAATGTCGCGGTGCGCCAGAGCTTCATGCACAACGGCGTATTCACCACGCTGCGCGATGCCGTGGCCTTCTACAACACGCGCTCGACCGACCCGGGCAAGTGGTATCGCGGCGGCAAGACCTTCGATGACGTGCCGGCGGCGTATCGGGGCAATATCAATATCAACTCGACGCCGATGAACCGGCGCGCGGGCACCAAGCCGGCCATGACCGAAGCGGAAATCGACGATCTCGTGGCGTTCCTGCGCACGCTGACCGATGCGCCCTATGTGGGCATCATGCCGGCTGCGCAGGCCGCCAAGCCCTAAGGACCCCGCGCCGCACAGACGGCATCGGCCTCGAACCCGCGAAAGACCAGCTGCGTGGGATCCGGCTGCGGCTCGATCTCGCGGCCGTCCTTGCCGGCCAGCCGCAGCACTTGCCCGGTGCAGCTCTTCGCCGCCGCGTTGCGCTGGTAGCGCAACTCGTACTGCCAGCCCGGCAGCGGCACAAAGGAAACCCCCACCGAGCACCGATAGGGCTGCTCGCCAGCGGCAACCGCAGCTGCCGTCAGGTAGATGCGCTGGCCAGCCACCAGCCACCGCTCGCGCGTGTGGCCGGGCGGCTCCGGTGATATCCCCACCATGGCCAGGTCACGCTCCGTGCCCATCGCGGGCAGCTGCTTGCCCGTGCCGCCCAGCAGGAGCGGCTTGGGTGGCTTCGGGCACCGGGTGGCGTCCACCACGCTGAAGGTCGTGTTGTCGTCCGTATTGGTCACCAGCCGGATGCGGGCGGCGGGCGTGCCGGTCTCGACCCGATAGTGGGATATGCAGCCGGACAGGGCAAGCGCCAGGACGCAGAGCGCACCGGGCGGGATGGCGGACTTGCGGACTTTCGACATGGGGATGCAGGAAAGTTGGCCACCGGCAAAGCATACCTGCTTTGATTTCATGACGGTTTTCCCCAAGAGGCCAATTGCGTGTGCCATGGCACAATGATCGCGAACGTGCGCGTTCGGTCTGTCAGGTGGCCAGTCAACCAATACCGCCCGCTCAACATGATAAATATCAATCACATCTACGCATTCCTTGAGCTGGTGGAGCAGCGCAACTTCAACGCCGCAGCGGAGAAACTGCACCTGACCCAGTCAGGCCTGTCGCGCAAGATCAGCGCCATCGAGGAACGGGTCAACCAACGGCTGTTCGAGCGCACCACCCGCTTCGTCCGCCCTACCCGCGCTGCCATGGTGCTGGCGCGCCACTGGCGCGAGGCGCTGGTCAGCTATCAAGCGGGGCTTGCGGAGATTGGCGCAACGGACGCGGACCTGGCCGGCTCGCTGTTGATTGGCGTTAGCGCCACCTCCCGGTTTGGCGAGTGGCAGAAGTTCAGCGACCTGTTCTTTCAGACCTTTCCCAGCGTGAATGGCCGCATCGAGTCGATGCCTTCGCAAGACGTGGTGTTCTATGTGCGCAACGGCGATCTGGACGTCGGTTTTTGCGGCGGCCCGATCGAGGACGACAGCCTGGGGGTCATCCAGATAGAGCAGATCCGCTACCGCGCGCTCCTGCCTGACGATCATCCGCTGGCACAGCGCGCGTCGCTGGCCATGGCGGACCTGGAGGGGGAGGGGCTGAGCCTGGTGAACGCCAAGACCTGGCCGCGGGTGCGCGAGAACCTGGATGCGTTGCTGGCGCAACGCGGCCTGCTCGGCGCGGTCGCCTACGAGTCCAACTTCATCGATCTGGTCCTGCGGGACATCATCGACAACCGCCGCGTCGGCATCCACCCGCTGGCCGAGAACTACCTGCTGCCCAGAGGCGTGACGTTGCGCGAGATCGATGACCTGACGCTCTGCCTGGAGAATATGTTCGTGTGGCGAAAATCCACCACGTCGCCCCTGGTTCGCAGCATGGTCAGCATGCTCACGCGGTACTGCGACGGCGCTGCGGCGAAGGCGTGAGTGCAGGCCTTCGCCCGCACCCACGGCTCCTATCGTCCTACGAAATTCGCCTTGCGTTTCTCCGTGATGCTGCCCATGCCCTCCTTCAGGTCATCGCTTTCCAGCATGAAGGACAGCTCTTTCTGCAGGCGATAGGCCTGCACGGCTGGGCTGTCTGGCACCACCGCACTGACCAGCCGCCGCAGCCGCGCGATGACCAGCGGCGAGTTGTCCGCCAATGCCCTCGCATACTCGAGCGCTGCGTTCAGCTGTTCGCCTTCGGGCACCAGCCGGTTGACCAGCCCGACCTCATAAGCGCGCCGGGCCGGCAGCACGCCGCCGAGCAGCATCACCTCCATCGCCACCTTGTGCGGAATCCGCGCGGCCAGACCGGCGATCATGCCCATCGACACGCCCAGCTTGGCTTCCGGGTACATAAACCTGGTCGTCTCCGTGGCCACGCACAGATCGCACATCTGGACCAGTGTCATCGCTGCACCGAGGCACCAGCCGTTGACAGCGACCACGAGCGGCTTGCCAGACGGTGCGCCCGCGCCGGGAATGCTGCGAGCGATATCTTTGGGGAAGGCCCGGAGATCGGCGCCCATCGTGAAGTTCTCGCCGTTGGCGCAAATGACGCCTGCCCGCGCACTGCCTTCGTTGAGCCGGCAAAGCGAGTCGTGCAGCCCCTGCACGACCTCATCACTGAACAGGTTCTTGCCTGGACGGTTCAGCGTGATGATCGCGACCCGATCCCGCTCCTCATACAACACGACCTGATCTGACATATGCCTCCTTGGGATGGGTCAAACTAGTAGAACTAGCGTCTCGCGTACCGCTGTTGCAGCGGCAGCTTGTAGAGTTTCCCGTTGGGCTCACGGGGCAGCGCGGGATCGAAATCGATCGTCTTGGGGCATTTGATCGCCGAGAGCTTGCTGCGGCACCATGAGATCAGCTCCCGACCAAGCTCGGGGCCCGCGTCGTGCGGCGTGACGGTCTGCACCACCGCCTTGACCTGCTCGCCGAGGTCCTCGTCCGGAATGCCAAACACCGCGCAGTCCGCAACCGCCGGATGGGCACCCAGCACATCCTCCACTTCCTGTGGATACACGTTGACCCCGCCCGTAATGATCGTGAATGACTTGCGGCCCGTCAGGTACAGATAGCCTTCAGCGTCGACGTAACCCAGGTCGCCATAGGTCCGCCAGCCTTGCGGGCTCGTCACCTTCTCGGTCTTTGCGGCGTCACCGTGATAACTGAAATTGCCCGTGCCCTCGAAGAAGATCATGCCGACCTGCCCCACCGGCAACTCATGCCATTCGTCGTCAAGGATGTGGATGGGTGCCTGCGTGGAGCGCCCGACCGAGCCCTTGTGCAGCAGCCACTCCTCGGACGTGATGCCGCATGCGCCGACGCCTTCGGTGCCCGCATACACCTCGTAGAGAACCGGGCCCCACCACGCGATCATGGCCTCCTTCACGTAGACCGGACAAGGCGCGGCGCCATGGACCGCGAAGGTCATCGACAAGAGCTGGTAGCGCCGTTTCACGGCATCGGGCAGGCGCAACATGCGGGAGAACATGGTTGGCACCCACAAGCTGGCCGTGCATTGGTATCGTTCGATCAGTGCCAGCGCCTGCTCCGGGTCGAAACGCTTCATCACGATCAGCGTTCCCCCCGTTGCCAGGATGGCGCACGCATACCGGAACGGCGCGCTGTGGTAGAGCGGCGACGTGGAGAGGAAGACCGTGTCGCGGGTGCAGGTCTGCATCAGCGCTGCCAGGCGAGGATCGGCGCTGTCGTACGGGCGGGTCATCGTGGCACGCTTGACGCCCTTGGGCTTGCCCGTGGTGCCGGACGAATACAGCAACACCTCCCCGCAGGCCGGGTCGGAGAGTTCGCTGTCGTCAAATCCCGCGGCGGCGCGGTCCCAGTCCAGGTAACCTGCCACTTCTCCCGCGCAGGCAATGCGGTGTACACCGGGATCGAGCAGGCCAGGCAGGCCCGGCATTGCCGCAACCTTGCTGGCCGCGATGACCAGCACGCTGGCACCGCTATCCGCCACGATGTACGCAAGTTCTTCCGCCGTCGCCCGTGTCGAAACCGGCGTGAAGTAGACGCCGATGCGTTGCGCTGCGAGACAGACCGCCAGGAACGCTGCGTCGTTTTCCAGGCAGAAGACCAGCGTATCACCCGCACGAAGTCCCTGGCTCATCAACAAGCGTGCGCCGCGATTGGCTCTGCGCTCCAGCTCGCCATACGTCAACGAAGAATTGTCGTCTGCAAAAATGGCGCACACGTCTTCCGGCGCGGTCTTTCCAAAAAGGGATGGATGCATGATTCAGTTGGCTAGTCGGCTTGGTGCCTTTGCGGATTGCATGGCTTCTATTCTTCGATCGAGATGCCGGAATGGCGAACCGCGTCCGACCAGAATTTCAGCTCCGTCTGGAAGTACCGCGCGGATTCCTCCACGCTGAGGTTGAGCGGCTGGAGGTTGTAAGCCAGCGACTTCGCCTTGATCTCTTCGTCGACCGCTTCGCGAAACGCCAGGTTCAGCTTGCGCAGGACCGCCACCGGCGTACCTGCCGGCGCGTACAGGCCTACGTGGAATTTCAGGGAGAACTTCTCCATGCCCGGTGTTTCGGAGGCCAGTGGTATGTCTGGCATGGAAGGACTGCGGTGCGGGCCCGTTTGCGCGATCACCTTGACCCTGCCGGTAGGCAGCAGCGACGCCATCCCGGTGTAGCCGTCGAAGGTCATGTCGATGACGCCGGAACCCAGGTCGTTGAGCAGGGTCGGCCCACCTTTGTAGGAAACCTGCATCAGCTTGATCCCCGCCATCTGTTCGAGCAGCACCGGGCCCAGGTGCGTCGTGCCGCCTACCGTCGATGTCCCGTAGGTGAGGCCACCCGGCTTGGTCCTGGCCAGGGCGAGAAAGCCCGCGAGGTTCGTCACGGGCAGCGTGCCGCTGACGGCCACCGCGAAGCCGTCTTCGCCCAGGTAGGTGACGGGAACCAGATCGGTTGCCGTGTTGTAGGGCAGCTTGCGGTAGAGCGCGGAGTTGGTCAGCAGCGTGTTGACGGCGATCAACAGGGTGTAGCCATCGGCGGGGCTCTTCGCCAAGGCGCTGGTCGCAATGATCGTGTTGCCGCCCGGCCGGGGCTCGATCACGACGGGCTGGCCCAGGATCCTGGCGACCCGGATGGCAAGCGGGCGAAGAAAATTGTCGGTGGACCCGCCCGCGGGGAACGGCGTGATGACACGGACGGGACGCGATGGAAATGCATCGGGCTGCTGCGCCGACGCACCTGGGCCCAGGGCCGCAAGCCCCAGCAAGACGGCAGGCGCTGCCGCAAGCCGCGCACGGCGCGTCCATGACAAAGCTGGGAACCGGCTATTCGTGATCATATTCATACACTCCTCTTGGGATGCGCGCAGCATCAGAATTTGTGACGGATGCCGACGGCCGCGCCCAGCATGCTGTCCTTGCCCGCGCCCAGGAAGTAGCCATTGGCGAAGCTGATCGCCGAGGTATCGAAATCCAGGCCGGCGTTCTTGGCATAGGCCGTGGTCAGGTACACATCCGTGCGCTTGGACAGGTTGTAGTCCACCATGAATGAGACCTGCCACGGGTTCTTGATGTTCGCGCCGCCCAGGCTCTTTACGTCGTCGTAGTAGTAGGCCAGCGTGAGGCCAAGCGCCGGCGTGGCCTGATAGTTGGTGCCGAGCCAGTAGTAGTCGTCGCGCAGGATCGCAGCGCCGCTGGCGTCGGTGTTCTTGCCCCAGCGGTAGCCGCCCATGAGCTTTGCGGCACCCACGGTATAACTAGCGGCGGCGCCGACCTTCTTGAACGTGCCGGTGCCGCCCGCCGCGTTCAGCGTGGGGTTGAACTGGTCATAGGCAAGGCTCGCGCCGAACGGGCCGGCTGCGTAGGACACGCCCGCCCCGTAGCCGGTATCGCGGCGGAATTGCCCTGGCACCTCGCCACCACCGGCAACGCCGTTGCCGAAGCTCCAGTGCGCGATGGCCGTGACAGGTCCAAAGACACCGTTGTACTTGACCGCGTTGTCCGACCTGACGTTAAGGCCAAGCAACGCCACGAATGGCTCGTACTGGCTCGCGTAGCCCGTGGGGGAGAAATCAGCGAGCATGCTGAACAGCGTGGAGTACTGGCGGCCGAAGGTAACGCGGCCGAAGCGCGCGCTCTCCAGGCCCACGTAGGCCTGCCGCCCGAACAGGCGGCCACCTTGCTGCAGCTTGCCATCGTCGGAGCCAAAGCCGTTCTCCAGCACGAACAAGGCTTTCATGCCGCCGCCGAGCTCCTCCACGCCGCGCAGGCCCCAGCGCGAGCCGGACAACCCACCTGCCGTCATCCGTGCCACGTTGCTGGCCGGGCCGGCGGCAAAGCCATTGGCTGCGGACGGCGTGACGCCGGAAAGATTGGTGACGTACTCGATATTGGTATCCACGACGCCGTACAAGGTCACACTGGAATCGGCCTGCGCCACACCAGCGAACAGGCTGAATGCAGCCAACGCGAAAAGCGATTGCTTCATGCTCGAAATCTCCTCCTGCCATCGTTATTGTTCTGATCCGTGGGAGCATCGCGTCCGGCGAGATGTCCTGCCGCAAACTATTTCATATCGACCCGGGAGCGTCCAATGACGGTTCCGGGTTTATTGATGTGAGAGTGGAATCAATGCGAAAGAGACGGGGCAGACGGCATGGAGCGTTTCATGCGAGGTTCGCATCATTAAAGCCCGAACGCGCATTGGACGCGGCCGGCGCACGGCTCGTATAGTTTTTTGAAGCACGCTCCCCCTCCATCCCACAAGGAAATTCCATGGCCATTCCGTCGGCGCTGAACAATGCGCTTCGCCTGCCAATCATCGGGTCACCCATGTTCATCAGCTCGGGCATCGAACTGGTGGTCCAGCAATGCATAAACGGCATCGTGGGGGCCTTCCCGGCGCTCAACGCGCGCCCGCAGGCGCAGCTTGCCGACTGGATCGCGGAGATTCGCGAGCGCCTGGCTACCGCGCGGCGGGCTGACCCGGCGCGCAAGGTCGCGCCCTTCGCCGTGAACCAGGTCATGAGCAAGCTCAACACACGCTGGGAGCAAGACCTCGTCACCATCGTTGAGCACCAGGTTCCCATTATCATCACCAGCCTGAAGGCCCCCCCAATGGAAGTCATCCAGGAAGTGCATGCCTACGGTGGCCTGGTCTTGCATGACGTGACCAATGTGCGGCATGCCAGGAAAGCCGCGTCGATGGGCGTGGATGGCCTGATCCTGGTGGCCGCCGGCGCCGGCGGCCAGGGCGGGGACCGCAGCCCGTTCGCCCTGATCAACGAGGTGCGGCGCTTCTTCGATGGCGCCGTCGTGCTGGGCGGCGCCATATCCACGGGCGGCGACGTGCTGGCCGCGCAGGCCATGGGCGCTGATCTCGCGTACATGGGCACGCGCTTCCTCGCCGCGCAGGAGTCATGCGTAAGCGATGTCTACAAGGAAGAGCTCATCCAGAGCACGGCGGCCGACATCGTCTACAGCAACACCTTTACCGGGGTGTACGGCAACTACCTGCGGGCAAGCCTGGTCAAGGCAAACCTGGACCCCGACAACCTGCCGCCGTTCAGCGAGGAAACCAGCAAGTACCGCAGTGCCGGGGACGGCAACGTAAAGGTCTGGCGCGATGTTCGCGGCGCCGGCCACGGATGCGGCTCCATCGATGCGAGCGAGCACGTGGCGGACATCATCGCCACGCTTGAGGCCGGGTATCACCGCGCTGCCGATGAGATGCTGCGCAAGCGCTTCGCCCCGGCGGCCAGGGCGGCCGCGTCAATGTCCTGAAGTTTGACATACGGCTGCCGTGGTCCGTATAAAAGAGGGGCGCGCGCAACCCGGCGCGTCCCGACAACCTCCACGGATCCCTATGCGGACGCCTTCCCTTGCCGATGCCTGGCCCACCATCCGCGCGCTGATCGAGCGCGGACAGCGATCCTCCCTTTATTGCGCCCTTGCCACCGTCGGCGCCGACGGCATGCCTACGGTCACGCCCATCGGGACCGTGTTCGCGCGCGCGGACCAGACGGCATTCTTCTTCGACCGCTACACCAGCACGCTGGCCGCCAACCTTGCGCACAACGACCACGTTTGCCTGATGGCCATCGACTCTGGCAAAGGATTCTGGTTGCGTTCGCTGCTGCGCGGCCGCTTTCACCAGCCGCCTGGGGTACGCCTCTATGGCACTGTCGGTCCGCTGCGCCCGGCAACGGCCGCAGAGCTTCAGTTGATCGAAGCCAGGGTTAAGGGGTCTCGCTGGCTCAAGGGGACGCGGCTGTTGTGGTCGAGCTTCACCCACGTGCGGGATATCCAGTTCTCTGCCTTCAGGCCAGTGGCCTACCCGGTCATGATGGAGGGGCTGTGGGAGACCGCGCGCAAGCCCTGACCTCGCCCGCCAGCGAAACCCAGCCTTTGCCATATCCAGATTGACAGCGCTTGCGCTCGGACTTACCCTCGGCCGGGTTATCCGATCGGCCCGCATACCGATATCCCTATCGATATCACTTCACGGCTGCGTGACTTCACGGCTGCCCGTAGTGTGACAATCAGGTCACGACAAAGAAGAAAACAATAACAACAATACAAAGACAGAGACCGTTCCACCGTGCCCCCTCGCCTGTCCGACCTCCGCCCCGTCCTGCCGATCCTGATTGGCGCTTCCGTCATGCTGAGCCTGGCCATGGGCCTGCGCCAGAGCCTTGGCATCTTCATGCCCCCGCTGACCAGGGACATCGGCATCTCGGTGTCGGATTTCACGATTGCGATTGCGGTGCAGAACCTGGCCTGGGGACTGCTCCAGCCCATGGCCGGCGCCTGGGCCACGCGGGTGGGGTTCCGGCCGTTGATGATGAGCGGCTCGCTGCTCTATGTGCTGGGGCTGGCGCTGCTGGCCACGGCGCACGGCATCGCAGGCGTGACGCTCGGCGCGGGCGTGGCGATCGGCGCATCGATGGCTTGCACGGGCAGCGCCATTGCCATGGCGGTGGCCGCGCGGCCGGTGCCGGCGGCGTTGCGCAGCGCGGTGCTTGGCATTGTGTCCGGCGCCGGCTCGCTCGGGGCTCTGGTGGCGGCGCCGATCGGGCAGGTGGTGGCGCAGTCGTTCGGCTGGCGCGTGGGGCTGGCGGCCTTTATCCTGCTTGCGCTGGTCATGCTGCCCGCCGCGTGGTACGCGGGCAAGGTGGATCGCCTGCCGCTGCCCACGTTGCCCGGCGCCGTGCAGCAGAATGCGCGCGAGGCGCTTGGCGCGGCGCTGCGGAACAAGGCGTTCCTGGTGATGGGCGCCGCGTATTTCGTGTGCGGCATGCAACTGGTCTTCCTCACTACGCACCTGCCTTCGTATCTCGACATCTGCGGCATGGACCCGATGCTCAGCGCCAAGGCACTCGGCGTGATCGGCGGCTTCAATGTGCTGGGCAGCCTGTTCTTCGGCTGGGCCGGCGGGCGGGTCAACAAGCTCGTGCTGCTCGGCATCATCTACAGCGTGCGCTCGCTCGCGCTGGCCTGGTACTTCTCATCGGCGCCCACGCCGGGCAGCACGCTGGTGTTTGCCGCCATAATGGGCTTCCTGTGGCTGGGCGTGGCGCCGCTGGTGGCGGGCTGGATCGCGCAGACCTTCGGCCTGCGCTGGCAGGCCATGCTGGGCGGCGTGGCGTTCTTCAGCCACCAGATCGGCAGCTTCGTCGGCGCGTTTGGGGGTGGCCTGGTCTACGATGCGCTGGGTTCCTACACCCTGGCGTGGCAGACCGGAGTGACACTTGGGCTGGCCGCCGGGCTGGCGCAGATTGCCTTTGCGGTGGCCACGCGCCCGCGGCCGCCGCAGCTGATGACCACGTAGGCGGGCGCTACGGCAAGGAGCAACCATCATGGCACTGACTCTCCACTACCATCCGCTGTCTTCGTTCTGCCACAAGGTGCTGATCGCGCTCTACGAAAACCAGACGCCATTTTCCGGCGTTGTGGTGAACCTTGGCGAAAAGGACTCGCGCGCCGCGTTCCTGGCGCTCTGGCCCATCGGCAAGATGCCGGTGCTGCGCGACGACAGCCGCGACGTGACGCTCCCGGAAACCACGATCATCATCGACTACCTCAACCGGCACTACCCCGGCGCGCGCGCGCTGCTGCCGACCGATGATGACGAGCGCCGCGAGGCGCGGCTGTGGGATCGCATCTTCGATCTCTACGTGCACCTGCCGATGCAGAAGATCGTAGGCGACCGGCTGCGGGCGGAGGCAGAGCGCGACCCGCGCGGCGTGGCGGACGCGCAAGCCGCCCTGCGCACCGCCTACGACATGATCGAGCAGCGCATGGCCAGCCGCACCTGGATGGTCGGCGAGCACTTCACGCTGGCGGACTGCGCCGCGGAACCGGCGCTGTTTTACGCGGCAGCGGTAGTGCCTTTCGCGCCGACGCATCCGCGCCTGGCCGCCTATTTCGAACGGCTGGTGGCCCGTCCCGCGGTTGCGCAGGTGCTGGCCGAGGCCCGCCCCTACTTCTCCATGTTCCCGATCAAGGACGCCATCCCGGCGCGCTTTCTCCAGGACCAGCCGCCGGTTGCCTGACCCCTTCACATCATGCAGGCCGTCGCCGCCGGCAACGGCGACACGCCGGACCAATGGGTTGCGCCCGTGGTTGCCCGGCGACAGATCTTCCTGGCCGGCCTGGCAGAGTGAATGACTGCACATTGAAAATGCATGACGGCGATGTGCGCGATGTATCACGAATTGACACTTCATCCCGCTGCCGGGTGATGCACGCGGCAGTTCTTGCGCCCATGGCGGGCCCGCTTCGTTCCTAAAGCCGGGATAAGGCCGCAATGGCCCTGCTCCTCTTCGCATTGATCCCCCTTCCCGCTGCTTAATATTCCGCCGCACCTTACGAAACACGACGAGGTGCGGCTGAACCCGAAACGCTGAGGAATTGAAGATTTGCTGGCCCGGCCGCGCCCATGCGGGTGTTGCCAAGTCGTCCTGGTCGCCCCGCGTGTGCTCCCGCCGCGCGGGGTGCTTTTTTTTGCGCGCCGCGGCAATGCGGCGCGCGGCCCGGGGAGGAACATCAACCGGCCGCGTGCGCGGTCTCGGCGACCAGCGCATCGATCAGCGCCGCCATGGACGCGCGCTTGAGCGACGACTGCCTGACCAGCACGCCGATCTCGCGGAATATGGGTTCGCCGGGCAACGGTATCTCCACAACGTGACGCGCGGCCCGCAGCGGCACCAGCGCGGCCGGAATGATCGCGCAGCCCAGTCCTTCATCGACCATCCGCAGGATCACGGCGGGCTCGTCCAGCTCCATCCCCTCCTCGACCCACAGCCGGTGCCGGCGCAGATAGCGGTCCACCAGTTGCCCGCCCATGGAATGCCGGTTGTAGCGGATGAAGGGCATGGCCGCCAGCACCGCCTTCAAGTCGCGCGGCGAGCCCGCCGGCGCAACGCCGACAAAGCGCTCGCGCATCAGCGGTACCCATTTGAGTTCCTGCGGAATGCCTAGCCTTGGCTTGATCAGCACCGCCACGTCGAGCTCGCGGGCATCGACCTGGGTCAGCAATTGGGTAGATGTGCCGGGGACGATGTTGACGTGTGTCTTGGGAAATCCGGCGCGAAAGCGCTTCATGGCCCCGGGCAGCAGCGCGGCCTGCACGGTGGAGACGGCGCCAAGATCCAGCGGCGTGGTGTCGGAGGCGGAATGCGCGCGGCCCTTCATGGACTCGTATAGCTCGACGAAGCGCATGGCTTCAGGCAGCAGCTTGCGGCCCTCCTGGCTCAGCGCGACCGATTTGCCGGCCCGGTCGAACAACGTGCAGCCAAGGTCTTCCTCCAGCCGGCGTATCTGGGTGCTCACCGCTGACTGGGTGAGGGCAAGGCGTGCGCCGGCGGCGGAAAAGGACGAGGTCTCCGCCGCAACAAGGAAGGTGCGGAAATAACGGATCATGTGGGGGTCATGTGGGGGTCATGTGGGGGTCATTTGGGGGTCATTTGGGGGTCATGTGCGAATCACAGGCGGGATGGCGTGACTCATATTGAAATTTTCGATGCTGAGCACAGAAATCATTCGTTTCATATTACGACTTCTGCTGATTACAATCAAACACGGCAACACACCGACAACCCCCACGCACAAGAGACAAGAGCCCCTTTGATGAGCGCAACCCCGTTGTTCCACCTGGCCTTCCCCGTCAACGACCTGGAAGAAGCCCGCCGCTTCTACGGCGAGCTCCTCGGCTGCCCCGAAGGCCGCAGCTCAAATGCCTGGATCGATTTCAATTTCTATGGCCACCAGGTCGTCGCCCACCTCGCGCCGGAAGAGTGCGGCCACCGTGCCACCAGCGCCGTCGACGGCGACGAGGTGCCGGTGCGCCACTTCGGCGCGATCCTCTCCATGGATGCCTGGGAAGCGCTGGCCGAGAAGCTGCGCGCTGCTAATACGCAGTTTGTGATCGAGCCCCATGTGCGCTTCAAGGGGCAGGTCGGCGAGCAGGCGACGATGTTCTTCCTGGATCCGTCGGGCAACGCGCTGGAGTTCAAGGCTTTTGGCGACATCAGCCAGGTCTTCGCAAAGTAATCCCTCCACGCTTTCGTCACAGAAGGACCCAGACATGACCGAATTCGTAATCCAGCCCGCCGAACAGGCAAGCGTCGCCGTGGCCGGCAGCAGCGCCCGCTTTCCCATCCGCCGCGTGTTTTGCGTGGGCCGCAACTACGCCGCGCACGCCCGCGAGATGGGCAATGACCCGGACCGCGATCCGCCGTTCTTCTTCACCAAGCCGGCCGATGCCGTGGTGGCCGCCGAGGGCACGGTGCCATATCCGCCGCTCACGGAAAACCTGCACCACGAGGTCGAACTGGTGGTGGCGATCGGCAAGGGCGGTGCGAACATCAAGCCCGAACAAGCACTCGACCTGGTGTGGGGCTATGCCGTAGGCGTGGACCTGACCCGCCGCGACCTGCAGGACACCGCCAAGAAGATGAGCCGTCCGTGGGACTGGTCCAAGGGCTTCGACGCCTCCGGCCCTTGCGGCCCGCTGCACCCCGTGGCCAGCATCGGCCATCCCGGCGCAGGCCACGTGTGGCTCAAGGTCAATGGCGAGACGCGCCAGGAAGGCGACCTGAACGAGCTGATCTGGCCCGTGGCCGACGTCATTGCCTATGTGTCGCAAAGCGTGACCCTGGCACCTGGCGACCTGATCTTCACGGGCACGCCGGCCGGCGTCGGCGCGCTGCAGCCCGGCGACGAAGTGACCGCCGGTGTGGCTGGTGTCGGCGAGATCGCTTTCCGCGTGGGCAAGCGTTAAGACGCATTGCACTGGCAAGACATACGATGACATGGCTCACCGCGAGCCATGTCATGGCCTCAGCACGATTCCCGCCTGCCTCGGGCCACGCCGAGCGCACTAACTTTCCTCAAACCGGCCTTAACCTTGCTGCTTCGCTTGACGACGTGCCTGCGCGGGTTATACTTGCCCCATGTTGTACGATAACTTATAAGTCAAGCCACAGGAGACACAATGCGCGAGAACCGGATACGGAACATGTGGGCGAACGGGCAAGCCGTCGTCAATGGCTGGCTGTCCATCCCCAGCAGCTTTGCCGCGGAGACCATGGCCCACCAGGGCTGGGACTCGCTCACGGTGGACCTGCAGCACGGCGCGCTGGACTACCGCGACGCCCTTAGCCTGTTCACGGCGATCTCCACCACCGACACCATGCCGGTGGCGCGCGTGCCCTGGAATGAGCCAGGCATCCTGATGAAGGTGCTCGACGCCGGCGCGTACGGTGTGATCTGCCCGATGATCAACACGCGCGAAGACGCGGAGCGCCTAGTCGCCGCCACCCACTACCCGCCGATGGGCACGCGCAGCTTCGGGCCGATCCGCGGCATGCTGTATGGCGGCCCCGACTATCCCGAGCGCGCCAACGAAACCATCGTCGTCTTCGCGATGATCGAGACGAGGCAGGGGCTGGATAACCTGGACGACATCCTGTCGGTCAAAGGGCTCGATGCGGTTTATATCGGCCCGTCCGACTTGTCGCTCGCGCTCGGCTGCCGCCCGACATTCGACGATGTCGACCCACCCGTCGCGGAGGCGATCGCGCACGTGGTGGCCCGCGCCAAGGCGCACGGCGTGGTCGCCGGCATCCACAACGGTGCGCCGGAAGCGGCATTGCGCAGGATCGAGCAAGGCTTCCAGTTCGTCACCGTTGGCTCCGATGCGCGCCTGATGGCGGCCGGTGCCCGGCAGGTGGTGACGCAGATGCGCGACGGGCAGGCGGCAGGCGGCGAAACATCGGGATACTGAGCCGGTACTGAGCCGGCCCCGTTTCGGGACAAGCATTTCAGACAAGATCGAGACAAGAGATTTGAGGCACCGGCATCGCGGTGCCCGCTGCGCAGGCGTCCGGCGGCAAGCGATGCCATTGAGATCGACTAACGGAGAACGAAAGTGAAGCTTGGATTTATTGGCCTTGGCATCATGGGCACCCCGATGGCCGCCAACCTGATCGCCGGGGGGCACGAAGTGAGCCTGTCCAGCCGCAGCGGCGTGCCGCAATCCCTGCTGGACAGCGGTGGCGTGGCTTGCAGCTCCGGCAAGGAAGTGGCCGAACGCGCGGACGTGATCTTCCTGATGGTGCCGGACACGCCCCATGTGGAGGCCGCGCTGTTCAATGACGGCGGCATTGCCGCCGGGCTGAGCGCCGGCAAGATCGTGGTCGACATGAGCTCGATCTCGCCCATCGCCACCAAGGGCTTCGCCGAGCGCGTGAATGCGCTTGGCTGCCAGTACCTGGATGCGCCGGTGTCCGGCGGCGAGGTCGGCGCGCGCAACGCCACGCTGTCGATCATGGTCGGCGGCCCGCAAGCGACGTTCGAGACCGTGCGCCCGCTGTTCGAGCTAATGGGCAAGAACATCACGCTGGTGGGTGACAACGGCGCGGGGCAGACCGCCAAGGTGGCCAACCAGATCATCGTGGCACTGAACATCGAGGCGGTTGCCGAGGCCCTGCTGTTCGCCTCCAAGGCCGGCGCGGATCCGGCGCGCGTGCGCCAGGCGCTGATGGGCGGCTTTGCGTCGTCCAAGGTGCTGGAAGTGCACGGCGAACGCATGATCAAGCGGACGTTCGACCCGGGCTTTCGCATCGGGCTGCACCAGAAGGACCTGAACCTTGCGCTGTCGAACGCGCGCGAGATGGGCGTGTCGCTGCCGAACACGGCCACCTGCCAGGAGTTGTTCAATGCCTGCGCAAGCCATGGCGGCTCGGACTGGGATCACTCCGCGCTGGTCCGCGCGCTTGAGCTGATGGCCAACTATGAAGTCGCGGCCAAGAAGGATTGAGGGCACGACTTAGCCAGCAGTCTTTGCCATCGGGCAGCACCCGCTGCCGCCCGATGGCCTTTCCCCACTTTTCCCCTTTCCTCGGTATGGCGTTTGCCCTGCGGTGAGCGCCGTTCACCCCCGCCTCGCCCTATGCCTAGCCTTCCCGATCCCCTTATCGTCATTGCCCCCGATTCATTCAAGGGCTCCCTTGCGGCCGACCAGGTCGCCGCCGCCATCGCCGCCGGGATCCAGCGCGCGCTGCCCGGGGCGACGATCCGGCAACGCCCGATGGCGGACGGCGGCGAAGGCACCATCGACGCAATGCTGGCCGCAGGCGGCCAGCGCGCCGGCATCGAGGTACGCGGCGCGGACGGCGCCGCGCGCATCGCCACGGTAGCGCTGCTCGCGGGCGACCGCGCCGTGATCGAATCCGCGGAAATCGTCGGCATCACCGATCCGGCAGGCATGGCATGCCCCGTGGCGCAGCGCTCGACGACCGGTCTCGGCGATGCCATCAAGGCCATGCTCGACCTGGGCATGCGCGAGATCTTCGTCGGCCTTGGCGGCAGCAGCACGAACGATGGCGGCGCCGGCCTGCTGCATGGCCTGGGGCTGCGCTTGCTGGATGCGCAGGGCCGCGACATCCCGCCAACGCCCGCCGCGCTGCCCCAGCTGGCGGCAATCGATGCCAGCCAGCTCGACCCGCGGCTGGCTTCCACCAGGCTGGTAGCGATGTGCGATGTCACCAACCCGCTGACCGGGCCGCAAGGCGCCACTGCCGTGTTCGGCCCGCAAAAGGGCGTGCAAGCGCAGGATGTGCAGGCCATCGATGCCGCGCTCGCCGGCTATGCGAGCTTGCTGGAGCCGGCGCTCGGGCGCCACGCCGTGGACGCCGCGGGTGCGGGCGCGGCCGGTGGCCTGGGCTACGCCTTGCTGATGCTTGGCGCGCAGATGCGCCCGGGCGCCGACATCGTGGCGGACTGCGTAGACCTCGATGGCGCGCTCGCGGGCGCCGACTGGCTGATCACCGGCGAGGGACGCAGCGATGTGCAGACGCTAAGCGGCAAGGCGCCGTTGATCGCCTGCCAGCGCGCCCATGCCTGCGGAGTGCCCGCCTCATTGCTTTGCGGCGCCATCGACCCCGCCGCGCTGCCGGCCCTGGGGACGCATTTCACGGGCTGCTTTTCCCTGGCGCCCGGCCCGATCACTGTCGAGCAAGCCATGGCCAACGCGAGCGCTTTGCTATCGGATGCGGCGGAACAGATGGCAAGACTGCGTTTCACCAGCACTCATCCGCTCGAACATGGGCGCCCCCGCCAGGCGGGCGAGGCCTTGCACTGAGCGCCACGGCGCGCCCTGCCTGAAAATCCAGAAATTTCTTAAAGGTGAGCGACCGCGGAAGCAGTATGCTTTTACGAGTCCGCCACGCTCGCGTTGAAGCAGGCGGCCTGGTCTTGCCCCCATAGCCTCCCCCTCTTTAAGGAGCTTGCATGCATCCTAGCGCCCGAGCCGGCCCCAATTCGATCACGCGCGGCGGCAGTCCCGCCGACCCGCTCCTCGCCATCAGCAGGCAAGGCGATCTCATCGCCGAGCTGATCGGCATGACGCGTCCCGCCAATGCCGAGGAACAGCCCCTCGTATCCGCACTGATCGACCGGATCGAAACGCTGGATCGCGGCCTGCGCGAACGCATCGCCAACGGTTGCGCGGAGTTGCAAAGCGTCAGCGCCGGGATGGATAGCCTGCTGCAACTGGCGGAGCTTCAGAGCGAGAAGACGGAGGCGGCTTACGGCTTGTACTGCTTGCTCAAGCTGCTGAAGCTGCAACTGGATGACGCTGTGGAGGACGTGGCTCGGCTGGTCTGAGACGCCGGCGGCCGGGCTGCGGCCGCGACGGCCGTTACACAAGGCGCGGCCTCAACGTTGAAGACATTGCAAACCGTGCCGCTACGCCGGCGTGTCATGCGAATTGGATTTGATTCAAATAGAATTCTTTAAAGAATTCTGATAGATGGTATTTTCCCGGCGGGAGTTTCCCATAGGCCTTTTGGCGCCGCATCCCATATTCATGGGATAAATCCTTCCCCGCCGTGGAGCCGCAAGCCCCCTTAGCCAGCAGCGGCAAGCCACCTTGGGGATTCAAAGAGCCAACGTCACGGCATCTCTCACCCGTTCGGAGGTGGGCACCTTATTTCCCGGTCGATACAATCGCCATCACGGGAAAAGCCAACGTGTGATGCGTCGGTAGTCAATCAAGAATGCACAAATTATTTCGCACCGCCATCGGCGTGAGCGCGTTGGCACTGGTCCTGCCGGCGCACGCCGTCGTCACCAGCTATCGCATCTCCGGCGATCGCTACATCCTGCGCGTGCTCGCCCAGACCAACGATCCGGTCGACTGCCAGCTCGACTGGCAGGTCCGCACCACGGCAGGCTTTACGCGCCAGGGCTCCGTCTTCATCAACAACGTCCCTGGCAATAGCTGGAACGAGGCACTTGGCCCGTTGGTGCAGGACGCGGACCCGCCGGCTATCGGCGCCCGTTGCCAGCTGTCCGACATCGAGCGAACGCGGCGCGCGCAGGAGCAGGCGCAAGAGCAGGAACGCCAGGCGCGGGCACGCCGGCTCGAAGAGGAACGCCGCCTGGCGGCGCAACGGCAAGCCGAGCTGCGGCAGCAGGCAGCGTTGCAGCAACAGTTGCAACAGCAGCAGGCGCAACAAGCCCGCGAGCGGGAGGCAGAGCGCAAGGCCGAAGCGGCATCGCAGGACCTGAGCCGGGGCAATGCGCAGCAGGCGGCCCGCGAGCGCGAGCAACAGGAGCGCGTCGCCGCGCAGCAGCGCCAAGCGATGCTGGAGGAACAGCGCCGGGTCGAGCTGCAGCGCCGCACCGAACAGCAGCGCCGGGCGGAACAGGAGGCCCAGGAGCGCGAACGCCTCGCCCGCCAGAAGGCGGCGGAGCTGCAGCAGCGCCGCGCCGCGCTAGGGCAATCCGCCATGGCGATGAGCGGGTCCATGAGCCAGCAGGCCGCGACGATGGGCGCGGACATCGCGCAGATCGCCGGGGCAGGGCAGGGGCGCGTTGCCGAGATGGCGCGGGAGGCCCCCCAGGGCGATGCGCTCGCGCCGGTGTCCGGCGAGGCGATGCGCAGCTTCTTGCTGGGCCAGGTCGACCTGCCCGCCGGCGTGCGTGCCGAAGCGGCCGGCGCCGGCATCCCGGGTTGCCGGGCGCGCGCCGCGCAAGCCGCCAGCGCGGCACAGGCGTCTTGCCCACCCATCACCAAATTGCCCGCCACAGAGGCGAACCCAGCCACGACGAGGAAACTGCCTTGAGCCAAACCAACCGAACCCTGCTGCGCGGCGTCGCCGTCGCAGCCGCCGCGCTTTGCCTGGGCGCTTGCAGCACGACAAACTTCTCCAGCATGGATGCCGCGTACAAGCAGCAAGGCACCGTAGCCGCCGTGCAGCCGCTGACGGGCAGCGCGCTAGTGGTCGTACGCTGGCCGCAGGCCATCACGGAGTCCGCGCAGGCGCTCCTCAAGCCGAACTGGGTCAGCCGCTATAACGATCTCGTGTGGAACAACCCGGTGTCCATCATGGGCTTCGACGGCATCCACGACGCCTACCAGGGCATCCCCGCCGGCTCGATCTACTACGCGGCGGAGTTCACCCGCCTGCTTGGCCACTACATCCCGTCCGCCGACATCGCACTGGAGCCGCTGATACTCGATGCCGAGAACGGCAAGCTGGTCTATCGTCCGCTGGTGCGCAATCGCTTCCCGGCGCGCATGGTCGTGGACCTGTGGGATGTCCCGCTGACCCACAAGGGCAGCACGCATGGCTCGGCCCAGGTCATCGCCAGCGTGTCCACGGGCGGGCTAGCGTCGGCCAAGACCTGCGGGGTACTGGCCTACAAGCCGGCGCTGAACATCATGCCGGCCTTCGATGCCGCAGCATGCCCCGCGCTGGAGGCCCGCGACGTGCCCCATCCAGATGTGATCTACGGCTTTGCGGGCGACTCCTGGGACTACAGTACCCCCATCCCGACCAAGGCGGGCGTGCCACTCGCGCCGGATGCAGCCGTGGCGTTCCCGCAGACCTATGAGCCGTTCAGCAAGGCGTACTACGAAGCCTCCGCGGCACCGGATTTCGATGCCGACGGCAAGCTGCGCAACGAAACGCTGGACAACCTGGCGCGCGTGGTGGCCGACGGACTCACGCGGATCGATGCAGCGCAGGCAACCCGCGTGGCATTCGACGCCTATGTCGCGCGCTACGACAAGCCGCTGGCCGAGCGCCTGGCGGCACGCACACCGGCCCCCGGCGATGAGGCCAAGCTGAAGCTGATCTCGCAGCTTGCCGATGCCGAACGCAAATGGGTCGCCGCGCAGGACCGCGCCCTGGTGGCCAAGCTGCTCGACGGCGCCTATGGCAAGAGCTTTCGCGCGATGCGGCTAGCCAAGGAAAAGCAGGGGGCACGCCAACAGATGATGTCCATGGCCGGCGCCTTCGCCATGGCCGGGGCGGGCATGGCCAGCGGCGCGTTCTCGGGCGCGGGCGCGTTCAATGCCCAGATGGGCAACACCATGGCGCTGCAGGCCGCCATGCAGTACTACAGCGTATCGGGCCAGGCCACCACGGCGTTCTACGAGCAGTTCGGCGCGGAGATGGCCGCGCAGGACAGGCTGGTCCAGATCGAGATCGGCGGCAAGCAGATCGGGCTGCAGGCGGACAATCGCGCGCGCTTGTATGAGGAGGCTGGCAAGATCTATCAAACGGCTTTTGGCGGCGCCACCGAGGCGCCAAAGCCCAAGCCGGCCATGGCGCGGCGCGCGGGGGGCGCGGCGAAGTAAGGCGGCGAAGTGAGGCGGCGAAGTGAGGCGGCGAAGCAAGGCGGCGAAGCAAGGCGGCGAAGCAAAGGGGCGAAGCAAAGGGGCGCCGGGGTAGAGCACTTCAGGGATTTGGATGGGCTTGCTGCCCGCCGTCAACGATCGACGATCGTGCCCAGGTTTTGCCGCACGCGCTGGAGCAGGCCGATCAGTTGCTCGCGCTCCGGCTCGCTGAGGCCGGCCAGCGCCTCCGCCGCAACCTCGTCGCCGACCCGCCGGGCCTTGTCCAGTGCGCTTTCCGCCTTGGGCGTCATGCGCACCACGCGCTCGCGGCGGTCTTCCGGGTTGGGCACGCGCTCGATCCAGCCGCCCTCTTCCATCCGGTCAAGCAGGCGTCCCGCCGAAATCGGCGCGACTTCCAGCAGCTCGGCGAGCCGCACCTGGTTGACTTCACCATAGTGCGACAGGTAGGCGAGTGCGCGGCATTGCGCCCGGGTGAGATCGAGGGACGACTTGGCCAGCTCATCGAACCGCTTGCCGTTGAGGCGGCCAACGTCCGAGACCAGGAAGCCAAAGCGCTTTTCCAGTTTCGTTTCCATGGCGCGATTGTACAAAGATCTCCCTCAGGCACGCCGCCACGCCAGCAAGAAGCGGCTTGCCATGCTTTGGCGCGACCGTATAATAAGCATGCTTATTATTCAACCCCACCCCTCCAGGTTGTTCAAACCATGTCCTCCGATGCGGTAGCCGGGCGCGTAGAAATGCCGCTCAACCGGCCCATGATCACCATCGCGATCATGGCCGCGACCTTGATCCAGACACTCGACAGCACCATCGCCAACGTGGCGCTGCCCCACATGCAAGGCAGCCTGTCGGCATCGCAGGACGAGATCACCTGGGTGCTGACCTCGTACATCGTCGCTGCCGCGATCGCCACGCCGCTCACCGGCTGGCTGTCCGACCGGCTCAGCGTCAAGCGCCTGCTGGCCATCTCGATCACCGGCTTCACCATTGCCTCGGCGTTCTGCGGGATGTCCGACACGCTGGCGCAGATCGTGGCGTCGCGGCTGCTGCAGGGCATATTCGGGGCGTCGCTGGTGCCGCTGTCGCAATCCATCCTGCTGGATATCAACCCCCGCGAGAAGCAGGGACAGGCGATGGCGGTGTGGGGCATGGGCGTGATGGTGGGGCCCATCCTGGGCCCGACGCTGGGCGGCTGGCTGACCGATAGCTACAACTGGCGATGGGTGTTTTTCATCAATGTGCCGATTGGCGCATTCGCGTTGTTCGGCGTGCTGTCCTTCCTGCCCAACCGGGCGCCGGCACGGGCCTTGAAGTTCGATGCGTTCGGCTTCATCACGCTTGGCCTGGCCATCGGCGCGCTCCAGGCCATGCTCGACCGCGGCGAACAGCTCGACTGGTTCGGCTCGCTGGAGATCCGCATCGAGGCCATCCTGGCGGGGGTCAGCTTTCTGTATTTCCTGGCGCACACCGCCACGGCCGGGCCCAGGTCATTCTTCCGGTACCAGTTGCTCAAGGACCGCAACTTTGCCACCGGTGCCTGCTTCATCTTCGTGATCGGCGCGGTCATGTACGCCACCCGCGCCTTACTGCCGCCGATGCTGCAAAACCTGATGGGCTATCCGGTGGCCACCACCGGGCTGGTCACCGCGCCAAGCGGCGCCGGCACCATGCTCTCCATGCTGCTGGCCGGGCGCCTGCTCAAGCGCATCGACGCGCGGGTGCTGCTGTTTGCGGGCTTCCTGATTTCCGCTTTCGCGCTGTGGCAGATGATGCAGTACACCGTGGTGCTGTCGGTATCCGATATCGTGTGGCCCGGCATCGTCCAGGGCTTTGGCCTGGGACTGGTGTTCGTGCCGCTGAGCGCGCTGACGTTCTCCACGCTCGCGCCGGAACTGCGCGCGGACGGCACGGCCACCTACAGCCTGATGCGCAATATCGGCAGCAGCATCGGCATCTCCGTGATCCAGACCTTGATGACGCGCAACACGCAGGTGGCCCACGCCGACCTGGCGGCCAATGTGAGCGTGTACAACCCGGCCCTGCAATCCTTGCTGGCAAGCGGCTCGCGCTATGACCTGGCCATGCTCAACCAGTCGATCAACCAGCAGGCCGCGATGATCGCCTACCTCAACGATTTCAAGGTCATGTTCCTTGCGACGCTGCTGGTGGTGCCGCTCATCCTGCTGATCAAGCCCACGCGCCACGTCGAGGACGATGCCGTGGCGCATGCGGCCATGGATTGACGCGCTTTTAGCCGAGATTGTTCATTAGCGATGTGCCTGCGAGAGGTCGACTGGCTCATCGGCATTGCCCCACAAGCCCTCAAACCACGGTCTTCGTTTTCGCGCCACGGCCAGGCGCAAGACTGGCTTGACATTTCCTGCATCGTCATCCCGCAGGGCGCCCACGGCCAGTACCCGATGGTGAAGCGTGCAGAGGGTGTGATGCACCTTCTGACGCATCACTGCATGGCGAAACACGCTCATCAGGTTGTAAGCGAGCATCGCCACGCCCAGCGCTGCCTCCGTGGCCCAAAAGTCGCGTAACACAAAGCGACTCAAACCAAAGTCGGCCTTGAGCTCCTCGATGCGGCTCTCGCAATCGGCCCTGCCCCGGTACAGGCGCCAGACTTCCAGCGCGGGAAGTTGCAGATCGGTGAGCATGGCCTTCTAGCGCCAGCCCTGCAAATCGGCGTCATCGGCAAACAGCGGCAGCGTCTTGCCCCCAACGGTGGCGTTCTCGGCGCCGTCCTTGCGGCCGATGTGCTGGCGAATTTGTTTGTAACCAACCCTGAAATGGCTCTTGGATTTCTGTGCCCACCTCTCATCGCAAAATCATCGATTTTTTGAAATCACACCACTCATGTATTGATTTAAATCGCGCAGATCCTTAATCCTCCAAGGGTACGGCGATAGCTTTACACCATTCTCTTGCAAAGTTTTGGGAATCAAGTCTCCGTTTGGACGAAGTATTATCGAGGATACAATAACACCAGGATAATCATTTAGTCGTTTTTTGAAAGCGGATGTTGTAAGATCAGGTGTAGGAGGATTGCTTTTATTAGCCAATGGTCCCGTTCCTTTGATATCCATTCCGTGGCACATGGCACATCTCTGTAAATAGAGATTTTTCCCATTGAAATTATCCGCGAAGGATAGTGATGTTTGAACTAGCGACAAGATTCCTAGCGAAGCGATGAATAATATTTTCATTTTTCATTTCCAAAAGATGCTGGCGTCGTTGCGCAGCCTTGGCCGATCCACTTGTACTGTCTGCGGCCGCGCGCCTAGCCAGAACCGCTTCGCTTCATTTTGAAACAACCTCTTAGCTAATCTTTAGCTGGCGGCCCCGGCGATTCGCTGCCGGACATCAAGGTACTCCGCCACGGCGCGCTGGAACACCGGCAACTTGCCGGTGAAAAAATGGTTAGCGCCGGGCACCACCACGACCGGCAGCTCCTGCGGGCGCGCCCAGTCGAACACCGCTTGCAGCGGCACATTGGCGTCGTTCTCGCCATGGATGACAAAAGCTTCGGCCGGCACCGTGGGCGTGTCGTAGGTGCGCCCGCCGGCCGCTGGCCCGGCCGGCATGCCGGCCAGGATCAGGTACGCGACGGGCTCGCCGCTCTGCAGCAAGCGCTGCGCCACGCGCGTCTGCACATAGGCGCCGAACGAGAATCCCGCCAGCGCCAGCGGCAGGCCCGGGTGCGCTGCCTGGATCTGCCGGACCACGGCAAGCACATCGTCCGTCTCGCCCGCCCCCGCATCGTGGCCGCCTTGCGTGCCGCCCACGCCCCGGAAATTCGGCCGCACGGCAAGGAAGCCTCGCGCCTGGAAGATCCTGGCCAGCGCCACCGGGATCTTGTGTTCCGCGCTGCCGCCCAGCAGCGGATGCGGGTGCGCCACGACAGCGATCGCGCGGATCGGGCCTTGCGGCGCATCCGCCAGGGCTTCGATGCTACCGGCAGCGCCATCGAACCAGATGCGATTGCCTGAGGGGGGAAGCGAGGACATAAGGAGGTAGGGGATTAGGCGTAGGAAAAAACAGACCGGCCAGCCTTGCGGGCAACGCGGCGGCTTTGCAGCCGCATTGTAATGCCCGCAAGGGTGGATGACAGCAACGGATGGTCGGATACAGAGGTCAGGCGGGAGCGTTCGCGCCGCGACCCGCGCCCGGCCGGTGCCTATACTCGTTGCATCACTTCCATGGCCTTGCGGCACCAATCAGGAGGACAGCCCATGACCGCCTCGCAAGCCGATCCCGATCCTGGCCCCGCGGCCCCGCCGCCGCCCGTCCCCAAGGCGGCAGGCGCACCGCCGCAGGTCGTGCCGGCCGGCTACCGGCAAGGCATCATCACCGCTATCACGGTCCTGCTGGGCTTCTCGCTGGCGTTCTGGCGCTTCTGGGGCTTCGAGAGTCCCGGCCACTGGAGTGTCCAGGCGCTGTTCGCCGCCACCTCCCTGGTGGCGGCGGTGTGCCTGCAGATCGTCGCCCTGTTCCGCTCGCTGCGGGTGGAGGACGACCAGGTGCCCGAGTACCGCAAGACGGTGCGCTGGTTCATCGCCTCGGCCATCGCGCTGCTGATCGGGTTGTTCGGCGCCATGCTGGATGCGGCCGTGGCGGGATAGGCGCCCGGAGGGCACGCCCTGCAGCCTGCATCGCAGCCAAGTAGAATGCACCCCGCCATTCAGGAAACACAAACAACAGGAGATAACGCCTATGCAGATTCCCGCTACGTTGGAGTGCCTTTGCGGCCAGGTGCAGCTGCGCATCGCCGGAGAACCGGTGGCGAGAGCCAATTGCCATTGCCAGGCCTGCCGGGATTTCTATGCCACGCCGGTGTTCGCCGCCACGGCCTGGGAGCCGGCCAACGTGGTGGTGGCGCGCGGCGCGCAGCACCTGGCCACCTATCATCATGCGACCCGGCAGCTCCAACGCCAGTTTTGCCCGCAGTGCGGCGAGACGCTCTTTGGCATCAACCGGCTGGGCATGTCGGTGATCCCGAACACCCTCTTCGCGCGGGCCTGCGGCGGTGCGCTGCCGGATGCGCTGCAGCCGGCCATGCACCTGTTCTATCGCCATCGCGTGCTGGAAGTCGACGACGCCCTGCCCAAGTACCTCGACGGCTGGGATGGCCCGGTGCACAAGGCCGGGTTCTGAGCCAAGGGCCGCGGCCCGGATGCCATCGGCAGCGCCAGGCGCCCTAAGCGGGTTCAAGCATGCGGGTGCGGGTGCGAATGCCGGTGCGTGTGGCCGGCGTCAGCCTCGACCATCATGAAATGGTGAAGCGTTCCATGCTGTGGGCAAGAGTGCCGGGCGGAGTGCCTGGCTGGCGCGAACCACAATATACCTTGGCCGCGGCTTATTCCCGTTGCGCGACTGGCCGGTGCCGCGCAGGCATTGTCATGGCGGCTACGCCCGCGACGACACACGCCAGGCCGGCCCAAGCCCCCGCGGCCAGCGATTCCCCAAGAAACACGATGCCAATGGCCACGCCGATCGGCACGCGCAGATAGGCTTGCGCCGTGGTGCCCACCGGCCCCAGCGTACGTACCAGGCGAAAGTAGATGACAAAGGCCAGCGCGGTCGAGAACACGGATAACGCCAGCAGCGCCGCAAGCGATGACAGCGACGGATGTAGCGTCCAGGGCCGGTCGATGGCCAAGCTTGCCGGCACCAGCACCACCGCCCCGACGATCATCGAGCCCGCGGCGGGCGCGGCGGCGGGCAGGTCCTTGAACGAGCGCCCGTAGATAGCCGCGCCGGCGTAGCAGACGGTCGCGGCAACGATGGCCAGTTGCGCAAGCAGTTGCTGCCCAAGCCCGCCCAGCACGCTGGTGCCGACGATCAGGCAGATGCCCGCAAGCCCCGCCACCACGCCGAACAGCTTGCGCGCCGTGATGCGCTCATGGCGCGTGACCAGCCACGTGCCCAGTACGGCGATCACCGGCGACGCGGAGTTCAGGATCGTCGCCAGCCCCGCCGGGACCGATTGCTCGGCCCACGCAATGAGCGTGAACGGCACTACGCTGTTGAGCATGGCCTGCACCGCAAAGCGGCGCCAGACTGCCGCACCGCGCGGGATCTGCATGCCTCTTGCCGCCATCCACGCCACCAGCAGCGCACCGGCGATCAACGTCCTGGCCGCAATCAGCGTGACGGGGGGAATCGTGGCCACCCCAAGCCGGATGAATGTGTAAGACGCGCCCCAGAGCGTGGACAAAGCCAGCAGCAGGACCATGTCCAGCGCGCGGCCGCTGGCGCCTTGGGCGTGGTTGGCGCGTGCATCCGCGCTGGGCAGGGCTGGCATGGCGTTCTCTCTGAAAGGGCTCATCGCCATTGTGGGCGCGTGCCGCGGGAGAACGTTTCAGCTTGTGGCGAAGCATGGATTGCAGGCCAAGCCAGCCCACATCAGGGCATCAGGGCGCCCTGCTGGAATCCCCACCCAGCGGATCCAGGGTGATCTGCACCTGCCTCAGGATGCCCTGCTTGTCGAAGTAGCAATTGAACAGCGAGGATAGGTTGCCCTCCTGGCGGAAGCGATAGGACCAGACGTCGCGCTGCATCAGCGGGTAGTACTGCACCGGCTCGAGCGGCTTGCCGAAATGCTCTTCCACGTCGCGCTTGGTCCAGCTATCGACCTTGGCCTGGTAGATCTCGGAAGTGACCAGCATCTGCCGGAAGTTCGTGAGTTTTCCGCTGGCATCGAAATCGGCCGCGTAGGCCTCATAGCCCAGCGGTTGCTTGGAGTAGATCCAGCGCCCGGAACCGTCGGCCAGCCGGTAGATATTGGTGGGCTCACCGAAGGTCGCGCGCACCGCGCTTTCCGGGGCGCCGATCAGTTTCTGGCCTTCCTGCACCGGTTGCAGGATGGCGCAGGCTGGCAGCATCAGCAGCGCAGCCGCACAGATCAGCCAGCCGCCCACGTATTGCGAGGTGGTTTTCATAGCATTCCAGAGGGGAAACCGCCATGCCCGGCATGGCGTCCAAGGCTGAAATATATAGCATCCCCCGCCACCACGCCGTGGCGCGACAATACGGCATTGCCACGCCTTGCTGCCTTGCCCATGACCATCCGAACCGCCGCCCCCGCCCTGGCCGCCGCCCTGCTGTTTGGGGCAAGTACGCCACTTGCAAAGGCCCTGGCCGGGTCGATCCCGCCATTGCTGCTGGCCGGCCTGCTTTACCTGGGCAGCGGGCTGGGGCTTGGCATCCTGCTGGCGCTGCGGCGCAGCATGAGCGGCGCCGCAGCAAGCCCGCTCAGCGTGCCGCGCCAGGAGGCGCCATGGCTGCTGGGTGCCATCCTGGCCGGCGGCGTGGCGGGGCCGGCCCTGCTGATGACCGGCCTGGCCAGCACCAGCGCGGCATCGGCCTCCCTACTGCTGAACGTGGAAGGGGTATTCACCGCGCTGATCGCCTGGGTGGTCTTCAGGGAAAACGCCAGCCGCCACATCGTCCTTGGCATGCTTGCCATCGTGGCGGGCGGCTTGCTGTTGTCCTGGCAGCCGGGCAGCCTGCGGTTGTCCGCTGGCGCCTTGCTGATCGTCGGCGCGTGCCTGTGCTGGGCCATCGACAACAACCTGACGCGTAAGGTGTCAAGCAACGACGCCATGTTGATCGCCTGTATCAAGGGGCTGGTTGCCGGCGTGTGCAACACCGGGCTGGCACTGGCCGGCGGTAACCACCTGCCGGCGCTGCCCGCGCTGGGCGCGGCCATGATCATCGGGTTCCTCGGCTACGGCGTGAGCCTGGCTCTGTTCGTCATCGCGCTGCGGCTGCTGGGGACCGCCCGCACCGGCGCGTATTTCTCCGTGGCGCCGCTGTTCGGCGTGGCGATCGCGTTCGGCATGTGGCCGCAGGCTCCGCAGCCGGTGTTCTACGTGGCGGCGCTGCTGATGGCGCTGGGCGTGTGGTTGCACCTGCGCGAGCATCATGAGCACGAGCACAGCCACGAGGCGACCGAGCACAGCCACGCGCATCGCCACGATGCGCACCACCAGCACGAGCACGCCTTCGACTGGGACGGGCAGGAGCCGCACCGGCACCTGCATCGGCACGAGCCGCTGGTGCACAAGCACCCGCACTATCCGGATACGCATCACCGGCACTCGCACTGAGGCATTGAGGCACTGAGGCAAGGGCTCGGTATCCACACGGTTTTCTTGAAGCCGTGCACGTAGTTGCGTTTTTTCTCCAACACTGCCCTGAGCGAGGCTGCCGTTGTTGAAATCGGTGGCCGGCGGCTGTCGTGTCTTTCCATTTCGCCTGAATTCGATGCCAAGAAACGGAGTTCTTGCGCCTCGACAGGCGAGCAGACTGACGGCTGATCAATTTGAACATCGGAAAGAAGAATGAACACGCTTGCAAACAAAGTCGCCATCGTCACCGGCGCTAGTTCCGGGATTGGACGCGCGACCGCGCTACTTTTCGCTCGTGAGGGCGCAGCGGTGATCGTTGCCGCTCGTCGCAAGGCTGAGCTGGAAGACCTTGTGAGGGAAATCACTGAAAATGGCGGAACGGCTACATATGTCGCAGGCGACGTCAGGGAGGAGGCATATGCTCGGACTCTCGTTCAGACGGCTGTTGAGCGTTTCGGTGGATTGGACATCGCGTTCAACAACGCGGGGACACTCGGCGAAATGGGGCCTACACCGGTCGTCTCGGCGACGGGTTGGAGCGAGACCATTGACACCAACCTCACCAGCGCGTTCTTTGGCGCGAAGTATCAGATCCCCGCGATGGTGCTTCGTGGCGCCGGAAGCCTCATCTTCACTTCGACGTTTGTTGGGTACACCGTCGGCTTCCCCGGCGTCGCAGCCTACGCCGCCAGCAAGGCAGGATTGATTGGGTTGACACAATCACTCGCCGCAGAGTTTGGGCCGAAGGCCATTCGCGTCAATGCAATCCTTCCTGGCGGAGTAGACACGCCCATGGGGCGCACAATGAGTGCGTCGCCCGAAGCCATGGCTCATGTAGCAGGACTACACGCTCTCAAACGCATCGCTACACCGGAGGAACTTGCGCAGTCGGTCCTCTACATGGCATCCGGCGCCTCGTCATTCATGACCGGCGCAGCGCTGCTGGTTGACGGAGGCGTGTCGATCAATCGCACCTGATGTTGTTGGGACTTGGGCTGGGGCTGGGGCTGGGGCTGGGGCTGGGGCTGGGGCTGCTAGAGGAAATGCTGGCCTGACGCGATCTACCACCTGTTCAGTCGTTTCGACCTTCAATGCCTGCCGAACCGCCGGACGTTCTCCTATCGCCTTCGAATCGGGAGCGATGGATGGCGGTATAGTACGGTCGGACGCTGACGGCTGCGATCGGGCCAAGTGCGGACATTCAACCTATCAACGAACGTCGTAACCACGCCTGGTTCTTCGGCATCAACCCATGAAGTTCAGACACCTATTGCTCGCTATCACCCTGACGTGCGTTGCGCTGCCGGCAACCACGCTTGCCGTCATCAAGCCATTGCGAGTGGTCGCCCCCACGCTGATGCCCGATGTCGCCTGCCCGCTCCCAGGCATCTGCATCGACGACCTGGCCAGACTCGCCGACGCGCAGGCGCTGTATCGGGAGGGGTATGCGAAGGCGGCCAGCGCAGTTGGCCCGTTCCGGCAATCGCCGCGTGTGGTGTTTTGCTCGACGCAGGCATGCGCCGATACCTTCGGGCTGGGGCGGCGTGCAGCGGTGGCGATCGGGAACTTCGGCACAGTGGTAGCCCCGCGGGGGTGGCAGGCGTTCTATGTCGCGCACGAGCTGATTCACCATCGGCAGGCAGAGATGCTGGGCAATATCGCCGTGGCGTCGCAACCCGGGTGGCTGATCGAAGGCATGGCGTACGCGTTGAGCGGCGACCCAAGGCATCCGCTGGGCGAGCCGTTCGAACAGTGGCGATCGCAGTTTGAGGCTTGGTATGCCGGCGTGGGTGCGAGCGACCTATGGGCGTCGGCGCGCGAGGTCCGCTGAGGTCTTTACGTCTCCCTACGTCTTCTTACGTCGTCAGACACAGAGCCTCGTTGTTCGCAGTCCGTCAATCGTGATGCTGACGCCAGCAAGCGCTGGCATATCCCTCTTGGTCGCGTTCGGCGCTCAAGCGTGGCCAATCCAAGCCGGCTATCGCTTTCGCGTTCGTGGTTCGGCTTTGGCGTTGCGGGACTATGCCTCGCGCTTCAGCAATTCCCGCTTACGCTCAACGCCCCATCGATATCCAGAGATGTCGCCATCTCGCCGGATAACGCGATGGCAAGGAATGGCCACCGCGATATGATTTGCGCCGCAAGCCTGGGCAACTGCCCGCACGGCCTTCGGTGAACCTATACGCGCTGCGATCTCGGCGTAGCTGGCCGTTGCACCTGGCGGAATCTCGCGAAGCGCTTGCCAGACCCTCTCCTGGAACGCGGTACCTCGGACGTCGAGCGGAAGATTCAACCCGATTGCCGGCGCCTCGATGAAGCCGACAACGTTCGCGACCAGTCGCTCGAAATCCGCGTCCCCGCCGACGAGACTTGCTTTGCGGAACAGATCCTGCAGATCACGCACGAGAAGGTCGGGGTCATCTCCCAACAAGATCGCGCAGATGCCCCGTTGGCTTTGCGCCACCAGGATGGCACCCAGTGAGCACTGGCCGACAGCAAAGCGGATTACCGCGTTTTTGCCGCCACCCCGATAGTCACGTGCGCACATGCCGAGCATGCCGGCGGATGCCTCGTAGAAGCGACTGTTCGAATTGAACCCGGCCTCGTAGATCGCATTCGTAATGGTCTCGGCACCGGCGAGTTCCTCGCGCAGCCGCCGAGCACGGGACGCGCTCGCGTACGCTTTCGGAGTCAAACCAGTCTCGGCTTTGAATATCCGGTGGAAGTGAAACATGCTCATGCCAGCTTGCAGAGCTAGCGCTTCGAGATTGGGTTGGACCTCCGAGACGTCGATAAGCCGGCAAGCTTCGGCGACCAGGGCGGCACGCTGGGCAGCCGCAGCACTTCGGTCCGAAGAGACACGTCGACTGGATCGGTAACCGGCGGCTTCCGCGGCTTCGGCGGAATCGAAGAACTCGACGTTCTCCCGTTTCGGGAGACGGGCCGAGGAACTCGGGCGACAATAAATCCCCGTCGTCCTGACTCCGTAGACAAATTTTTCGTCTGCCGAAGGATCTCGCGCTTCCACGGCCGCCCATCGCTCGTCATCAAGCGAAGGAGCCCCTGGCATATTGGCATCTATATTCATGATCGCGTCCAAGAACGGCTTGGTGTGAGGACACTATAATCCTCGATTCGATCGCAAGAACTCCGTTTCTTGCGATCGAAACGCCTCACGGCGTACACCGCCACAAGTACCCGAAGCGATTCCCGCTATCCGGGGATGCCGAGGCCGCCCCTAGGGCGCGACGCCGCCATCCAGCGTGGCCAGCGCCGCCAGGTAGTCGTAGCGCTCGACTTGCGCGTGCAGGCGCTGGCAGCCATCGGCGGACAGCAGGCGGGTAAAGACGTCCCGGTAGCGGGCGAAGGTGTGATTGGCCGCGCTGTCGCCCTCTTCCAGCTGTTCGCGCAGGAGCTTGAGCACAGCCTCCTGCGTGACATCGGGATCCGCAAGGGGGCCGGACGTATCCGGCGCGCCGCCATCCAACGCTGCGGGCCCGGTTGGCAGGTGCGTGCGCAAGGTCGCCAGCAATGGCGGGAAGGTGGTGCGCAAGGCCGCCAGCAGCGTGACGGGGTCGGGGCGCCCGGGCGCATGAGGAAGTTGCAGGCTCGCCTCCAGCGTAGCCGCCGCGCACGAGATCGACATGGCACCGAGATTGGCGGCCAAGCCCTTGAGCGAGTGCGCGAGCGACAACGCGCCGTCGCGGTCGCCGCGGGACAGCCGCTCGCCGATCCGGTCCGGCATGTCTGCGTAACCGCTGGCAAAGCGCTCAAGCAGCTGCCGGTAGACTTCCGCGCGGCCGCTGACGCGGCCCAGGCCGCCGCCGACGTCAAGATACGCAGAGGTTGCCAGCGCGTCCACCCAGGCCGGCCGGGACCCGGCTGACGGGGCCGCGTCGTCGCCGCCCGGGACCGCCAGCCACTGGCGCAGCATGGCATAGAAGGCCGGCGGGCTGATCGGCTTGGCGATATGGTCGTTCATGCCGGCTGCCAGGCAGCGCGCCCGGTCTTCCGGCAACGCGTTGGCCGTCATCGCCACCACCGGCAGGCTTGCGAACTTCTCTTGCTCGCGGATGTGCCGGGTGGCTTCAAACCCGTCCATCACGGGCATCTGCACGTCCATCAGGACCAGGTCGTAAGCGCCGGCCTGGAGCAGGTGCAGCGCCACGGCGCCGTTCTCGGCCGTATCGGGGTAGATGCCCGCGGCCTGCAGCAAGTGGACCGCGACCTCGCGGTTGATGTCGTTGTCTTCTACCAGCAGCACGCGCGCGCTCGGCAACTCCGGCATGGCATCGAGCGCCGCCGAATGCGGCTCCGCCGCCTCCGGTGGCGCGTCATTGTCCGGGGACAGCGTGCGCACCGTCGCCTCCAGCAGCAGCGATGCGCTCACCGGCTTGATCAACGTCGCGTCAAAGCCCGATCGCTCGCCCTCGCGCAAGACTTCCTCGCGGCCATGGGCGGTAATCATGACGCGGCGCGGGCGCGGGTGGCACAGGCGCATGGCGTCGATGTGGCGAGCGGTCTCGATGCCGTCAAGACCAGGCATCTTCCAGTCGATGAACACGGCCTGGTAGGGATCGGCGGCTTCGTCGGCCTGGGCAATCCTTGCCAGAGCGGCACGGCCTGAGGCGGCCTCGTCCACGCGGAAGCCAAAGTTGCGCAGCATGGCAATGATGACCTGGCGGGCGTAGTCGTGATCGTCCGCCACCAGCAGGCGGCAGCCCGCCAGCTGTGGCGCGACCAAGGCGCTGGCAGGCCGCTTCTTGCCCGCCAGCAGGTCCAGCTCGAACCAGAAGTTGCTGCCCTTGCCCGGCGTGCTTTCGACCCCGAGGGTGCCGCCCATCAACTCCACCAAACGGCGGCAGATGGCCAGGCCCAGGCCGCTGCCGCCGTAGCGCCGGGTAGTCGAGGCGTCGGCCTGCTCGAAACTCTGGAACAGGCGCGAGCAGGTAGCCGCGTCAATGCCGATGCCGGTGTCGCGCACCTCGAAGCGCAAGCGGATGCGGGGCTGGCATTGCCCGTCGCCGTGGTGCTCGACGCGTATGACGATTTCACCCTGGTGCGTGAACTTCACCGCGTTGTTGGCGAAGTTGATCAGGATCTGGCGCAGGCGCAGCGGATCGCCGCGCAGCGAGTCCGGCACGTCCGGGGCGACTTCGACGATCAGCTCGAGGTGCTTGGCATCGGCCCGCTCGGCCACCAGGTCGCACACCGTGCGCAGCATCCGCTCCAGCGAAAAATCGACCCGCTCGATCTCCAGCTTGCCGGCCTCGATCTTCGACAGGTCGAGGATGTCATCGATGATCTCGAGCAGATGCTGGCCGGAATGCTGGATCTTTTCCAGGTAGCCGCGCTGCTTGTCGTCGAGCCGCGTGCGCAGCGCCAGATGTGCCATGCCGATCACCGCATTCATCGGGGTACGGATCTCATGGCTCATGTTGGCCAGGAAGCTGGCCTTGGCATGCGCCGCGCTCTCCGCGGCCTGCTTGGCCACGACCAGTTCGGCATTGGTCTCGGCAAGCTCGCGCGTACGTACCTCGACGCGGCGCTCCAGCGTCTGGGACAGCGAGGTCAGCCGGTGGTTGGCCTCGACCTGCTCCGTGATATCGATGCCCACCGCGCCGACCCCCACCACCTCATGGGTAGCCGGGTTGCGCACCGGGAAGCGCGTCACCTGGAGATGGCGCTCGCCATGGGGCGTCTGAAGCGCATAGACATGCTCCTCGGCCTTGCCCGAGGACATCACGCGCGCCTCCATGTCCCGGCGTACCCGCGCGACTTCAGGGTTGGAGCCGGAATCCCAGTCGGACCTGCCCAGGACTTCGCCCTCGCTCGCGCCGAGCAGCGCCTGCATGGCCGGGTTAAGGGCCAGCATGGCGTGATCGCGGTCCTTGAGCGACATGATGGCGGGCGAGTGCTCGAGCATCGCGCGCATCCTTTCCTGGCTCTCCGCCAGGCGCCTGCCGTCCCGCCGCGCGATCCACGTGGCGGTGCCGATCAGCAGCAGGATGATGGCCGTCAGTGCCGCCAGCACGTCGCGGGTAAACAGGTACGGGGCGAACGCTTCGCCCATGTTCTGCTCCACGATCAAGCCCATCTCCAGGCCGGGGACCCAGATCCCTGCGCCCGCGGCCCGCTGGCCACGGTAGTCGGCATAGTCGTAGGCAAGCACAGAGGCATGGTCGCGCAGCAAGCGCTCGGCAACCAGGGTCAGCGGGCCGCCCGGCTGGGCGCTGCCCCCGTCCTTGCCGCTTTGGCCGGGGACCCGGGCCCATACGTTGAGCATGGACGCGGTGCCCGGCGCCAGCCGGCCCTTGGCCTCCAGCTCCGGGCCGAAGCGGCTGGGAGACACCAGCCGGCCCCGGGCGTCGATGGCGTAGAGCTCACCGGTGCGGCCGAACTGGCCGGCCGCGATGATCGGCAGCATCACGGCACCGGGATCCAGCCGCAGGCATAGCACGCCAATGGCGCGTCCCGCGTCCAGCAGCCGGGCGCACACCACCTGGAACGGCAGGTCCACCAGCGTGCCCCATGGGTCCCGGGTTCGCTCCGGGGCAGGATAAGGCGGCGAGGCCGCGCTGCCCTCTTCCAGCGCCCGCCGGGCCGTCCGGGCAGGTTCCGGCAAGAGCAGGCGGCCGGTGCGGCCGGGCAGCTCCGACGCCACGATCTTGAGGTCCGGCGTAGCCAGGACATAACCGAGGTAGCCGCTGCTCTGGAAGACCGGGGTCACCCAGCGTTCGAACCTGGCCACCGCCTCGCCATCCGGCAACGGCTGGCCTGGCGCCAAGAGCAGCGGGCGCGCAAGCCTGAGCGCCTCCGGCAGGCGCGCAATCCGCTCGGCGCGCCGCTGTTGCTCGCCACTCCAGAGTCCCAGCAGCCGCGCGTTCGTCGCCAGCATCGACTCTACCCGCGCGCCCAGGTTGGCCCGGTCGTTCTCGTACACCAGCTGGGCGGCGCCGCCGGCCAGCAGGCAGACTGTCACCACCAGCAGCACGGGATAGACGTAGCGCCGCAGACCGGCGCGCGTGGCCACCCGCCTGCGCCAGGCAGCCAGCCATCCAGAGGCGGATGCGCCCATCATGCCTGCGGCGTGGTGACGGGATAGCCGTTGGCGGCCACTAATGCCGCCTCGCGTGCATGGTCCGCGTCGGTGTCCGCGTAGCGTTGCGAAATGGCCAGGAACTCCGGCGCGATGGCCAGGAACGCGTCCACCATGTCCGGATCGAAATGGCTGCCGCGTCCTTCGCTGATCATCCTTACCGCCTGCTCGTGCGGAAATGCGGGCTTGTAGACGCGCCGGCTGATAAGCGCATCGTAGACATCGGCGATCGCCATCAGGCGCGCGGAGACAGGAATCGCATCGCCCGACAACCCGTCGGGGTAGCCGCTGCCGTTCCATTTCTCCTGGTGATAGTGCGCAATCTCGCGAGCGTAGCGCAGGAAGGAGTTAGGGGTGCCGCACTGGGCCTCGGCGTGCGCAATGGCATCACGCCCCAGCGTGGTGTGGGTCTTCATGACCTCGAACTCTTCGGCGGTCAGCTTGCCGGGCTTGAGCAGGATGCGATCGGGGATGCCGACCTTGCCGATGTCGTGCAGCGGGGCCGACTTGAACAGCAGCTCGATGGTCTCGTCGTTGAGCTCGTCGCAAAAGCGCGGATGGTGGCGCAGCGCCTGCGCCAGGCGGCGCACGTAGTGCTGGGTGCGCCGCAGGTGGTTGCCGGTTTCATTGTCGCGCGTCTCCGCCAGGGATGCCATGGCCATGATGGTGACGTCCTGGATCACGGAGATCTCCCGCAGCCGGCGCTGCACCTCCTGCTCCAGGTAGGCCGACTTGTCCCGGAGAAAATCCCTGGCGTTCTTGAGGGTGAGATGGGTGGCGATGCGCGCGTGCATCACCAACGGGCTGAGCGGCTTCATGATGTAGTCCACCGCGCCCACCTGGAACCCGCGCGTCTCGTCGTGCTCGCCGGTACGGGATGTCAGGAAGATCACCGGCACGTCCATGGTGGCCGGGTTCGCCTTGAGCTGGCGGCACGCTTCGTAGCCGTCCATGTCAGGCATCATCACGTCAAGCAAGATCAGGCTTGGCGCCGCCGCCGTGGCGATGCGCACCGCCGCACTGCCCGAGGTCGCCACCTTCACCCGATAGCGATCCTGAAGCAATGCGGCCATCATCGCGATGTTTTCTGGAAGATCATCCACCACAAGAATCGTGGGCAGGGCGTCGGAATTATCAGAGCGCATGGGGAGATTCAGGTCGGGATACTTGCCGGGCAGGCAAGATGACGGCGTTTCCGGCGCGCTTCGAAAGACATACCGTCATATTGCGTTGACATAGCGGATTACTCGCACCGGTTCGCTTTTCGCCCGGGCCAGGCCACAGATTGCACGGGACGCAACAACCCCAGGCGCATCCCGGCCCCTGCCTTGCCATAACGGCCATCTTGCGTCGCAATTCAGCCCCCTCTTGCGGAGGGCATAAAGGTTTGGCATCCGCTGCCGTTAACCCCGCTCCGGGCGGGCATGGCAAAAAAAAAAGCCCACCGAAGTGGGCTTTCGCAAGAGCAACGGACATCGGTCACATGGCATTGACACTGACACCCCGCGATCGCTTCAATGCACGCCGACTACGTCAAAAAAAAGACGCGTCCGCATTGCCGGCACCGCCACACACCACGCACCGCACCGGCTGTTGCCCGACCAACAGCGAGTCCATGCAGGCATCAAGGCCCGTCTTTCGCTGAATCGAAGCAACGGCGGCATTGTCATTGGCTCTCGCAAGATCGGAAAGAGTAAGAATACTCTCCCCCTCCCCCAATTTTCCCCTGGCAACGGATGCGGATACGGGGTGTGCAACCTGAGTAATTCCACTCTTTCGCGGCGGCCATCGCCGAGCCATCATGAGGCATGGAATCTCATCAGCAAACGGTTCGCCATACCTTGCGCATCGACCAGTGGATAACGGCGGTGGGCGGCGGGGAAACGTCGCTGGCGTATGACGACTGGTTAAGCCACGTTCTCAATGGCCTGGCGCCCGGACTGAAGGAGCATGCCATATCGATAGCAACCCGGGAAGGCAAGTGCGAGTTCCGGCTCCAGCATCGCGCACGCTATGAAGTCCGGCATCCGAGGATCGGCATCCGGCGCTTCGTGTGCGCCGTCGACAGCGATGCGACATTGATCGCCTTCGAGAATACGATCTCCGGTGTCCGCTACCCATGGGTGACGATCGACGGCGCACTCACCCACGTCGAACTGTTCACACTCAGGTTGCTATCCGCCGGACTCGACCTGTGTGCCGCCCCGGTCGGTGTGGAGAGCCGCTGAAACGTTGATGGGTCCTGGCGACCGACGCGATGGCGCGATGGCCGCCCCCCCTTTTTTCCGGTCCAGAGCCCGCTTTGCGTGTGAGGATTGCCAGCATGGCCGATTCTGCAGGGAAACAGCACTCCCCTGTGTCCCCCCCTTGCAGATGAAGCGCCAGATTCACGCGCAGGGCTGGCTCTGGACCCTTTTTATACCGCGCCCACGGCGCACGCCGAGCGCATGTTGGCGATCAGCGCCGGGAAGTCCCGGCCCAGCGTGGAGAGCGCCGCGGCATCCGCACGGCCATCCTGCAAGCCGCGCTCCAGCGCCGCGCAGGCCTGCGCGAGCTGCGCCGCCCCAAGCATGCCCAGGATGGCCTTCATGCCATGGGCATGCAGGCCAGCCTGGCGAACATCGCCGGCCCCGATGGCCTCATGGATCCGCGTTGCCATGTCCGCGCGTTCTGCGCATACGCGCCTGGCCAGATTGATGTAAAGATCCTCGCGACCGAACAAGAGCTTGATCCCCGAGGCGGCGTCCAGGCCCGGTATGGCCTTCAGGGCCTGCGTCACCGCTGACGCCGGTGGCGTCGCCTGCGCCGTCACCGCCACCGTAGTCCCTGCGCCTGCCAAGCCACGAGTCGCGCCCCACGGCGCGGCAACGGGCGGCAGCCATGCCGCAATGGTGCGGAACATCGCCTCTGCGTCGATCGGCTTTGAAATATGATCGTTCATCCCGCCCTCGATGCAGCGGATGCGGTCCGCCGACATCGCGTCTGCCGTCAGTGCCAGCACCGGCAGGGCATAAAGGCCCAGGTCGTGGCGAATCGCGCCAGTGGTCTCTATGCCATCCATGCCCGGCATATGGATGTCCATCAGCACGATATCGAATGCGTGTTCCTTGAGCGCCGCCAGCGCCTGCTGACCGTCGCCGGCAACGTGCACGTCCATGCCCACCAGTACGAGAAGATCGTGCGCGACCTCCTGATTGATCGGGTTGTCCTCGACCAGCAAGACCTTGCGCCCGTGCAATGCCTGCCACGCCGGCCCGGCGATCGAGCGGCAATCCGATGGCACCATCGCCGCATGCGAAAGGCCGGAGCCCGGACCGGCCGCCCGGTCTGCCCGCCCAATCTCCAGCGACACCTCGAACGAGAAGATGCTTCCCACACCGGCCTGGCTCCGCGCGAGGACGCGCCCACCCATGAGTTCCGCCAGCTTCTTGCTGATCACAAGCCCTAGGCCCGTGCCTTCAAAGCGGCGGTTCAGCGCGCCGTCCAATTGCTGGAACGGCGTGAAAAGCTCCGGCAACGCTTCCGCAGCAATGCCTACGCCCGTGTCCTCGACCTCGAAGGACAAGCCGATATGGCTGTCGCGCACGAGTGTCTCCCTGACTCGCAGGCAGACCTCGCCACGATCCGTGAACTTCAGCGCATTGCTCAGGAAATTGATCAGGATCTGCCCGACCCGCAGCGGATCGCCGACAAGCCGAGGCGGAATCGCGGGGGACGTGAAAATAGACATCATGATGCCTTTTGCTTCCGCCGTTTCCCAGAACAGGCCAGTGACACGATCCAGCAGTTCAGACAAGTCGAACTCGCGCGCGTCGATGGTGAGTTTGTCCGCCTCGATCTTCGAGAAATCCAGGATATCGTTGACGATCCCCAGCAAGTGCGCCGCGGATGCGCCGATGCGCTCCAGATAGCGGTCCAGCTTGTCCGCGCGCTCGCGCTTGAGCGCCAGATGCGACATGCCGATGATGGCATTCAGCGGCGTCCTGATCTCGTGGCTCATGTTGGCCAGGAACTTCGCCTTGGCGCGCGCTGCCGACTCAGCCGCCTCGCGCGCTGCCGTCAGCTGCAGGGTGCGCTCTTCGACGCGTGCTTCCAGCGTGTTGGTCAGCGCCTCCAGGGCCTGCCGGGTGCGTTCCTGCTCGGTGATATCGGCGACCACCGTACCGACGCCGATGATGCCGGCATCGTCCGGCCCGGGCACCGGGAACTTGACCACGCGGAAAATGCGTTCATAGCCGTAACGAGGACTGATCGCATGCACCTGGCTTTGGGATGTCCCGCTGGCCAGTACCAGCTCGTGCATATCGCGGCTGATCTGGGCGATATGGCGATTCGGGATGATGTCCCAGTCGCAGCATCCCACGGCAGCGCCCTGGGGCACCCCGATGGCTTGCTCGTAGGCGTGATTGGCCATGATGCCCACACCCTTGGGGTTCTTGTAAGCCAGCCCGGTCGGCACGTTCTCGCGGAATGCGCGCATGCGTTCCTCGTTCTCGGACACGCCGCGGCGCGCGCGCCACTGGAACACCGCCAACGCAAGGATCAGCCCGATCGCGATCGCGCTAAGGCTCACGATCGCCGTGCGGACCAGGAAGTACGACTGATAGGCTTCGTCAACGGGTAGCTCGACGACCAGCCCCATGTCCTGGTCACCCAACCATCGGCCAGCCCCGATGACCTTGCGCCCGTCATTGCCGTCATAGCCCTCGGCGGCGACCGCCTCCGCGCCTCTATCCATCAGCAGTTGCAACGCAAGTTCCGTCGGGGCATCGCCAATGCGGCCACGCACCAGCGAATCGGCCGCAAGCCGCTTGCCGGGCACTCTCGCCCACAGCGCCTCGGAAACGTCCCGCCGCGCACGATCTGGCGCCGCATCGCGCTCCGAGGCGCGGGTCGGGGAGAGAATGCGCGCGGAGGAGTCAATCACGTAAGCCTCGCCCGTTTCGCCTATCCGGCCCGCCTTGAGAATCTTGAACAGCTTCACATAGGGATCGATGCGCAGGCACAAGAAGCCCACGATCAATCCATCCGCGTTGATGCGTGCGCACGCCAGCTGATAGAACATCCCGGCCGGCTGCTCAATGCCCTGGACCATGAGCGGCTGCGTCGAGACGGTGGGGCGCGAAATGGCAAATCCGAGCTCCTGCGCCCCCCGCAACGTGCGTAAGGTCGGCTCGGTCAGGTCCGAGGCGTTGACATAGCGCGGGCTGCTCGCCGCGACTATGGTGTGGTCCGGCCGGATCAGGGCATAGCCATCGAAGCCCCGGCTCCTGTAGATCGGCAGGATCCACTGATCGAGTTCAGTCCGCAGATCGGCGCTGCCGGGATCGGCCAGTATACGTTTCGCCAGTTTTATCAGGGCAGGGTTCTCGGCAATGGTCCCGACTCGCCCCGCCGAATCCTCTCCCATCGTCCGGTTCAGGTCCGATATGGCCTGCAGCACGGATTTCAGGCGGCTTTCGGCACTCCGATGAAATTGCTTTTCAAGGCCCCGGAGCACCTCATGGCTCAAGACCAGCAGCAAGGCAACGGCGACCGCCGTCATGATGAAATTCAGGCGGGTTTCTCTACCGGCTGCCCCTCGCAGACTCCTGAAGTAACGCTTGAGCATGATTTCCTGCGACGGTTCTCGGCTTATAAAACGGCGGCGGCATTCCGGACCAGTGCCAATAGCTAACGCGACCGAAATTTCTGGCTTTCATCACCGTTTATGGCGACCAAACGGGATGACTCAATCGAGAAGCAGCGTTGTCAATTCAATCGCTGATTTGACTTGCAGTTTCTCCATCAAGTGCGCCCGGTGATTTTCCACGGTGCGAACGCTGATCCCCAGTTCCCTGGCAATCGCCTTGCTGGTCTTGCCAGTCGTGACGTGCCAGGCAACGACTCGCTCCTTCGGGGTCAGGCGTGCAAGCCGCGTGCTTTTGTCGGCGCAAGCCAGCTTCTGCTCGTGCATCTGGCGGCTGCGTTCCAGCGCGCCCCGCACTTTTTGCACCAGCATGGCGCCATCGACGGGCTTCTCCAGAAAATCGAGCGCGCCCGCCTTGATCGCCTTGACCACCGAAGGGACCTCGGAGTAAGCGGAAACAAAGATGGTAGGAGGAAGAATGCCCATGCCCGCCAGCGCTCCCTGCACCTGCAGGCCGCACATCCCCGGCATGCGCAGATCGCAGACCAGGCATTCAACTGGCGCCGGCCGGTACGATTCAACAAACTCGCGAGAGGAAACAAACGTCCTTATGTCAGCGCCAAGACCACGGAGCAACTCGTGGTACGCCCAAAGCACAATTTCATCGTCGTCGACTAGATAGATGACGGATCGTTCAGTTGCCACAACCTACGCCTCCAGTTCCTGGCTCCCTGCGACCGAATTTCGGCCTGCCCGTACGCTCACCTACTGCGCAATGCAGTCGATAGGGCCATTCGGACACCTGACACGCTCTACATCCACCGGCACAGTAAACCATCATGATGGCTAAGTTGAAATTGGGCAATCCCCGTAGTAGTTGGCAAAGAACGAAACCGAAAATATTTCGATTTCTGGACTTATATTTATTAAGAAGAAACTTAATAGCGCAACGTACCCCGGCGTGCCGCGACGTGGAATGTGCTGCTTTGTCCTCCAGCATATGAGAATCCGTAATTACCATATAATTTAATTACCGTAATCCAGGATAAAAATCATTTTTCCCAATGTGCCAGCGGCACCCGGGATGACTCCGGGGCGCTGGCCCACGCCAGCCATGCCGGGAACGCAAGTGCGCGATCAGGCCACTGCGGCGGCGCGCTGGAGGCGTGCGTCCCGTTCGCTCGCCGGCGCATGCGGCCGCCCGGCGCCGCCGGCGCCCGGCAGGCGGAAGAACGCCACCACCTCGTTGAGCTCCTGGCCCTGTTCCTGCAGCGCCCGGGATGCGCTGGCGGCCTGTTCCACCATGGCAGCGTTTTGCTGGGTCACCTGGTCCATCTGCGAGATCGCCAGGTTCACCTGCTCGATGCCGCGGCTTTGTTCCATCGATGCGCTGGCAATGTCTTCCACGATGCTGCTCACGCGCGCGACCGCCTTGGTCACCGAGCTCATGGTCTGCCCGGCTTCGCCCGCCAGCGTGGAGCCGTCCTGGATCTGCTGGAGCGAGCCCGCGATCAGTTCCTTGATCTCCTTGGCGGCGCTTGACGAGCGTTGCGCGAGGCTGCGCACCTCGCTGGCCACCACGGCAAAGCCGCGGCCTTGCTCGCCGGCGCGGGCAGCTTCCACCGCGGCGTTGAGCGCGAGGATATTGGTCTGGAAGGCGATGCCTTCGATCATGCCGGTGATGTCGGCAATCTTGGTGGAGCTGGCGCTGATGCCCTGCATCGTATCGACCACGCGGCCAACCGCCGTGCTGCCGCTCTGCGCGATATCGGCGGCCTCGCGGGCCAGTTCGTTGGCTTGCCGGGCGTTCTCGCTGCTCAGGCGTACCGTAGTGGTCAGCTCTTCCATGCTGGCGGCGGTTTCCTCAAGCGATGCCGCTTGCTCTTCGGTGCGCTGGCTCAGGTCCGCATTGCCCGCGGCGATCTGCGCCGATGCCCCGGCGATGCTTGCGCTGCTCTCGCGCACGCGGGAAACGATCTCCGTCAGGCGCGCGTTCATGTCGCGCAGGGCCGACAGAAGGCGGCCGGTCTCGTCCCGCGCTACTACGGCAATCTGGCTGCCCAGATCACCGCGCGCTACCGTTTGCGCCACGTCCACGGCCGTTTGCATGGGCCGGGTGATGGAGCGCGTGATCAGCAGGCCGCTCACCGCGGCGAGCACCATGGTGCAAATGGACATGACGATCAGCAGGTTGCGCTGCGCGGCATAGTCCTCCTCCAGCCTGCGCACCGTATCGACCTGGCGGCCTTTGGTGAACTCGGTATAGGCATCGGTCGCCTTGACCAGCGCCCCTAGCAAGGGGCGGCATTCGTCGTTCATCTTGAGGATGGCCTCGTCGCGCTTGGCGGCGAGCGCGAGGTCGACGATGGCGATGGCCACGGGACCATAGCGCGACTCCACGCGATCGATCTCGCGCACCAGGTTGCGCGCGGTGTCACTGGCGTCGCTGTCGCGCGACACCATGTCCTTGAGCTTTGCCAGCTGCGCCTGCACATCGTCATGTGCGCGTAACGCGGCTGCCTTCTCCAGGGTCAGGTCCTCGGGCCTGGTGACGAGAGCCAGGTTGCGCGCCGCGATGGCACGCCGGTCGACAGCGGTCCGCACCTGCGCGGCGACTTCGGCGCGCGCGTTGATGCCATGCAGGTAGCGGGAAAAGCCGTCCGTGGTCTGGCTCAGCGCGCGTAGCGACAAAGCGGAAATGGATAGCGCGATGGCGGCTAGCAGGCTAAAGCTCAGCACGAGCTTGCCCTTGATGGTCAGGCTGTTGAAATTCACGATTTAATCCCCTTGTCCCGTTGGGACGTTGGTGCTGCGGAATGGTCCATGAGTCATGGCTTGAATCGCCAATGCGAACCGTTGCGCTGCAATCCCGTTCCCGCTTTTCCTATTTGTGATGATCTGGGCGATCGTCTTCGCGTCGCGCCGTCTTGTTATGGCCTAAACAGCACAATTCCAAATGCATACGGAAGCACGCTGCAGAATGGCTAACGGCAAGAAATCGGAAGATATCCCCCCTCCTGGAGAGGGGCAGGCTTTATGGAATTCGGCCAAGTAGCGCCGGGGCCGCTTTGCGTTGCGCAAGCGGGCGTTAATGGGGAGCGTTAAGGTCTCAACCAGCAAGCGGCGTGGTGTCACCCACTGGTCGAATCCGCAGGCTCAAGCCGGCAATGGGTCCGGCATGGTCTCCTGGGCGGCCTCGGTGACACGGGGACGGTTGTGGCGCCACGCCGCCAACTCCCCCGCCCCCAACGGCGCAGCGAACAGATAGCCTTGCGCCCAATGCACACCGTGCTGTCGCAGGTAGGCGGCCTGCACCTCGTTCTCGATCCCCTCGGCAGTCAGCTCCAGATGCAGCCGCTGGCCCAGGCCGATGATGGTGTCGAGCACCACGGCGTTGACGGAGTCCGTGCCGATGCCCATGACGAACGAGCGATCGATCTTGAGGAAATCGGCATGGAGCTGTTCAAGGTAGGACAGCGAACTCTGCCCCGTGCCGAAGTCGTCGAGCGCCAAGAGCACACCCTGCGCGCGCAGGTGCGCGATGTTGCGTTGCACCTGCTCGTCGTTCGGCAGTGCTTCGCGCTCGGTCACCTCCAGGACCAGCAGTGGCCCGTCGGGGCCGAGCTTGCCCAGGAGCCGCTGCACATCAGCGACGAATCCGGGCGTCGCCAGGTGGGAAGCGCTGACATTGACACCGATGTGGTCACGCGGCCCCAGCCCCAGGCCTGGCAAGTCGGCGGCCACCAGATCAAAGATATGCCGAGTCAGGTCGCCGATGAGGCCATTGTCTTCGGCCAGCGGGATGAAGATGTCCGGCCGGATATTGCCCCGGCCGGGCCGGTGCCAGCGGACCAGGGCCTCGAGCCCGCTGCACTCCCCCGTGGCCAACCGGATGACCGGCTGGTAGACCATGTGGAACTCGCGCTGGCGCATGCCTCGGTAGATCTCGTTGACCAGCGACAAGCGCCGCCTGCAGAACAGATGCGCCAGGTATCCCGAGAGCAGCGCCGCCAGTACCAGGAAAGGCGCGTAGTGACGCCACAGCTCATGGCGGTAGGCAGTGATCAGCGCCGGTGCGACCGCGACGCGCACCTCGATGGGAAAGGCGGCGGACTTGGCCAGCTTCATGCTGTTCCGGTAGCGCGGGCCGGTTGTCGTCGCCAACGGCGCACCGGTCGGCAACTGGCGCAGCGAGTCGCTGAGCAGGATCTGGACCTGGAACTGGCCGCTGTACGAGGCGGCTGCCTGAATGTCCAGCAGGTACTGCCCGTCGATCACGGCCAGCACGCCCGAGCCGTTGCCGATGCCTCGCGAGACGATGACCGCGGGCCGGTCCGGGACCAGGGAGGTGCCCGCGCTCGGGGTGATCCGCGGCCCCAATGGCAAGCTGGTCATCGCGTCGAATGCCAGGGTGAGCGGGATATCGTTGACCTTGCCCAGGACCGGCGAGCAGTAGAGCTTCTCTTCATGAACCAGGATGAGCGAGCGGAAATACGGACTCAGGGTGCTCGCCCGCGTGAGTTCGCCGATCACCTCCTGGCATGGCTTGCCGAGCAGCGCCATGGATTTGTCGACATTGGCGGTGACCACGCCGAGGATGTTGTCCATCTGCTTCTGGATCGACACCGCCGTGACCAACGCTTCGCCGTCGGCGCGTTGCCTTCCCTGCAGGAATACCAGCGGCACCATGACGAGTGCGGGGATCAGCATGGCTGCCAGCACGATTGCCGGGTGCCAGTATTGCTCACGCCGAAGCTTGATGATCTGCACGTTCGATGCTCCTGCGCGTGACGTGCAGTCGGGAGGCCAAGTTTAGGTACCCCATCCCTGCTGACGTGCTCGCGCTACGGTGTGATTGATGTGTACTCGTCCGGGCCCGCCATGCGTCCAGGCCCCACCTTCAGCACGACAACCGCTGCAATCCAGGTCGACTTCCCGATGATCTTGTGTTTGTCTCGCGAGCGTTCCCTTTACCTTGCTGCATCCTGGCCGGGGCCCTCATTTTTAGTAAAAATCCTAAATTTAGAAGATGGATCTTACAATAAGGCATCGCTTAGGCGGCGAATTCCATAATCACCGCAACCTCTCTCGCATTGATGTCGGTGCAGTGACCGGCCCGGGCATAGCGATCGATTCCGCTCGAAGGGATCGGTTGCGGCCGACGCTTGCATTTTAGGACTTGTCCTATTCTCTTGACGGCATGCCGCCAGTAAGCTTGCGCCTTGCCTTACCGAGAAGCGAAATGAAGCACAACGAAACGCGCCGTACCTTGACGCTCGGGCTCGCCGCCATTTCCATGGCCGCGGGCAGCGCCTGGGCTGGCGAGGCCCAGGACCTGTACGCGGCGATGATCAGTGGCAAGTGCGTGCCCGCCGCCGCCACCTTGCAAGCGCGCGCCAAGGCTGGCGTGGCCGCGGCCCAGGGCCATCTGGGCATTGCCTATGTCCGCGGCGCCTGCGTCAAGAAGGACATGCAGGCAGGCGTGGCCTGGCTGCGCAAGGCCGCCGCGCAGGGCGACGCGGATTCGCGCAATGAGCTTGGTAGTCTCTATTCGACGGGCGATGGCGTGCCCAAGGACTATGCGCAGGCGAGGCGCTGGACCCGCCTGGCGGCCGAGCAAGGCTACGGGCCGGCCCAATACAACCTGGCACTCCAGTACCACTTCGGAGAAGGCGGGCCGGTGGATGATCGCGAGGCGGTCATATGGCTGCGCAAGGCGGCCGTGCAGGGCCTTGCGGACGCGCAGGCGAACCTGGGCGCCATGTTGATCAAAGGCGAAGGCATGGTCCTGAGCAACAAGCGCGAAGGCGTGCATTGGCTGCGCAAGTCCGCCATGCAAGGCCATCCCACCGGCCAGAACAACCTGGCGGCAGCCTACGAGAATGGCTGGGGCGTGGCGCGCAACCTGGTACTGGCCTACGCCTGGGTGCTGCTGTCGACCCGCGAGGCCAAGCCGGGTTCGGAGGACATGACGCTGCGCACCGGAATGGCCGCGGAACTGACCGCCAAACAGCGCGCCGAGTCCGAGCGGCTGGCGCGCGAGTGGAGGGCGGGACAAGACCTCACGACGACGATGCCATGAGCGGAGGATGAGCCGCGGCAGATCATCGACCCTCGTTGAATAGTTCCTGCATCAACGTCTTGGCAAGCGCGCCGGGTTCGCCGCCGAGGCCTGCCTGCGGCTCCGACTCACTCGCACGGCCGACTATCCGTTCAATCGCGCCGATGAACGACTGTCTTGGGCCATAGCCGATCGGCTTTTGACCCCTGTAACGCCGACTCAAAAGATGTGCCTGCTTCGGCTATCGCTATCCCTGGTTGCACTTCACTCGCGCCTGAATCAGCCGGTCATCCACCGATGATCACTTATTGCGTTTCACTTCGCATCAGATTGGGAGCATTCATGCGAAATAGCATTACCCCGGCCGTTCGTTCCATACGCCGCGCGCTGGGAAAACAAGCAATGAAATGCGGCAAGAACTTAACGGCCGCACGCACTTCGCGCAGGCCCGCATGGCAACGCCATCTCGACACCGTTCGATTGAACCCATCGGCCGCGGCGTTGTTGTTTGGCCTGCTGCCTGGTATTGCAGCTGCCGATGGCGCGCGGGACTGGATGAATCTCCCGATCGACACGAATCTGGTCTATCTCTACTACAACCATGTTCAGTCCAACACGCAACTGGACACGACCCTTCCAGTGCAGGGGGTCAACGCCACCATGAACATGGCGTTGGCCCGCTATGCATATTCCTTTCCGGTGGCAGGCAAGACCGGTGGCATCCAGTTCCTGCTGCCCTACAGCTGGGCGAGCGCCAACGTCGATAGTTCCATGGCCCCGCTGGCGTCGCGCGAGTTCAGCAAGAACGGCGCGGGCGACCTGACCGTTGTGCTCGCGGCCAACCTGTTTGGCGCGCCGGCACTGACTCAGGAAGCATTTGCAAAGGCCACACCGCAGACGCTTCTTACCTCGGCCGTCTTCCTTACCGTCCCCACCGGGCAGTATGACCGGAACAAGCCCGTCAATTTCGGTGGAAATCGTTGGGTGATCAAGCCACAGCTTGCATTCAACTACCCTTTTGGCAAGTCGATGCTGTCCGTCAATGGCAATGTCTCGTTCTACACCGAGAACGGCGAGTACTTCCAGCCGGATGGTCACGGAAAGCTACAGCAAGCGCCGTTAGGAACGCTGGAAGCGCACTACAGCTACAGCTTCAACCGCGCGCTGTGGGCGGCGGTGGACATGGTCTACAGCAACGGGGGGCAGACCAGAATCAACGGCATCAAGCAAGACAATGCGCAGAACACGCTCAAGCTTGGCGTCAGCGGAAGTTTCAATTTCACCCCTACGGATGCCGTGGCGGCTTCCTTCCTCAAGACCGTCAGCACGCCAGCAGGGGCCGCTAATGTGAAGGTCTTTTCCATCAGCTACAACCACGCGTGGTAGTAGTCGACATCCTTGCAGTGAATACCCATAACAAGAAGAAGCGTTAAACATGAAGAACAGACTTGGTCCCCGGCGACGCCTGCTGGCAATGGCGTTCGCCCTGGCGAGCACCCCGGCACTCCTCTGCGCGCAATCCGCCCCGGCGCCTGGCAAACCTGCCACTGACCTGACCCGGCAAGCCAACGCCGCGGTGCTCAAGGCGCTTCCGTTCAACGACCGGACCGACTTCGAATCGGCCCAACGCGGGTTTATCGGCACCACACCTGACCTTGTCATTCAGGCGGGCAATGGCAAGCACGCGGCCTGGAACCTGCCGGCATACGATTTTCTCAAGGCCGAGACGGCGCCCGACACCATCAATCCCAGCCTGTACCGTATGGCCCAGCTCAATATGTTCAACGGGCTGTTCGCCGTTGTCGACCGCGTCTACCAGGTACGCGGCTTTGATCTGTCAAACATGACGATGATCGAAGGCGACACCGGACTGATCCTGATCGATCCGTTAATGAGCAGGGAAACCGCGAAAGCCGCGCTTGACCTGTATTACCAGCACCGGCCGCGCAAGCCGGTCGTGGCAGTGATCTACACCCACAGCCACGTGGATCACTATGGCGGCGTCAAGGGCGTCGTGAACGAGGCGGATGTCAAGGCTGGCAAGGTAAGGATCCTGGCGCCCGAGGGCTTCCTGGAAGAAGCGGTCAGCGAGAATATCTACGCCGGTACCGCCATGAGCCGCAGGGCCACGTATATGTATGGGTCGCTATTGCCGCGCGGGCCGCAAGGCCAGGTCGATGGTGGACTCGGCAAGAGTACCTCGCTTGGCGAGGTCACCTTGATCTCCCCCACCGATTCGGTGACAAAGACCGGCGAGACCCGCACGATTGACGGCGTGCAGATGGAGTTCCTGATGGCGCCCAATACCGAAGCGCCCGCGGAAATGCTGATCTGGCTGCCTCAGTTCCAGGTGCTCAACATGGCCGAGGATGCCACGCACACGCTCCACAACCTCTATACGCTGCGCGGCGCCCAGGTGCGCGATGCCAGGGAGTGGTGGAAGACCGTCAACGAAGCGGCCAATCGCTATGGCGTGCGCGCCAAGGCCGTGATCGCCCAGCACCATTGGCCGACCTGGGGCGACGCCATCGTGCCATTCCTGGAGAACCAGCGTGACATGTTCAAGTACCTTCACGACCAGACGCTGAATCTTGCCAACCAGGGCTACACGCCGGTGGAAATTGCGGAGATGCTGAAACTCCCCGACAGCATTGGCAAGCAATGGTACAACCGGGACTACTATGGCTCGGTCAATCACAACGCCAAGGCGGTCTACCAGCGTTACCTCGGCTGGTATGACTCCAACCCCGCAAACCTGTACAAGCTGCCGCCCACCGAGGCAGCCGTGCGTTACGTGGCGTTCATGGGCGGCGCGAAGCGCGTCATCGACAAGGCCCGGCAATCGTTCAAGGAAGGCGACTATCGCTGGGTGGCGGAAGTGATGAACCACGTTGTCTTTGCCGATCCGGATAACAAGGAGGCGCGCGAACTGGGCGCCGATGCGCTGGAGCAGCTCGCCTACCAGACCGAGAGTCCCACATGGCGTAACGAATTCCTGATGGGCGCCCTGGAATTGCGGTGCGGCACCGTCAAGCTACCGGGCGCCGGCGTGGCCTCGGCGGATACGGTGAATGCGATGACCGCCGACATGATCCTGGACTACGCCGGCATCCGCCTGAATGGGAAGAAGGCAGCCGGGAAGACGCTCAATGTCAACTGGATCAATCCGCAGACCAACGAGCAGTACGCGATCGAGTTGCGCAATTCGGTCCTGATCTATACCGTCGGGAAACAGCTCCCCAAGGCGGATGTCACGATCACAACCAACAAGCTCGGCCTGGCCAGCGTGCTGGGCGGGGCGACCACACTGAGCAAACTGTCGCAGGCGGGAGGGGCAAAGGTGGAAGGCGCTGGCGAGAAATTCGACGAACTCGCGGGCATGCTCGACACATTCAAGCCTGACTTCAATATCGTGACGCCGTAGTCCGCGAGAAAACGCGAGTGTATTTATGAAAAGGCGGTATCCAGCACTGGCGCAACGCCAACGTCGCGCGTGGGGGTATGCACAAGGGCGGAGACCATATCCAGGCATGCCAGGGCCTGGCCGATGAGGTGCCGCTCCTGATCCGGGTCTCGCGCCGCCTGGACTACCAGCCTGGCGCTCATGCACAGCCGCAAGGCGCTGACCGGGACACCTGCCCTGTGGCCGCTGTCCACGGGCTGGCCAAGCTGGTAGGCCACGCCTGCGTCGGCGCTCCCCGGCGCCTGGACCCGGCGAAAGATGGCGGCCGTCTCCTCCCGGCTGAGCGCGGCCCTGCCGCCTCCCGGCTGGCATCGGTACAGCAGGAAGGGGTGAATGGTCTGGATCTCGTCCCAGTGGGATGGCGCGTTCAGCGCGGTGCGGTCCAGCGCCGGCACCGCCAGCGCGGCAAAGGCGGGATCGCTGCCCAGCCTTTGCTGGATGGCACTGGCAAAACGCCGCAGAATGCCAGCGGCTTGCCCGGCCGGCACCGCGAGGAATTCGCGCAGCTCGTGGATCGCAGCCTGCCAGCGCAGCAGCAGGCCGAAGTTCGCATAACTGCCGAGCGCCTGCGCGCTTGCCCAGCCTTGCGGCCATTCCTCGCGCGCGGAGTACAGGCGCAGCTCCGCCGGGACGCCGCGCTCGCGTAGTGTCTTGCCCATGGCCGCTGGCAGCAGCAAGGCGCCGGAAAACGAAGGCCCGGTCACAAACTTGGAGCCGGTCAGCGCCACCATGCAGCCGTTGCGCAGGTAGGCCTGGAGCGTACCCGGCTCAATGCGGAACTGGCAGGCGTCGACCAGGACCTGCACCGCCGAGGGCCAGCGGCGATGCAGCGCCGTCACGCACGCAATGCTCGGCGCGATGCATCCGGTCTTGGAGATGTCGATCTGCACCAGCAACACCTGGCGTCCGTCTTGCACGGCCTGGCTGACGAGCGCATCGATTTGCGCATCGACCACGCTCGCATCCCGCAAGCTGCCGTCCGCATTGCGGATCGGCACATCGAGGATGTCGCTGGCGCAGGCCTGGCTCAGCGACTCGCCCGGGATGGTGGTACGGCCCAGTGCGTTGTACGTGCTGAAGTGGCGCCCGGCGAGCGCGGCGGCCACGCCGCTGCCGCTCTCGGCCTCGCCGGCCAGGATCACCAGCGGCCGGCCCTGAACGCCAAGAACACCCGCATCGCCCGCATCGCTGCCGGCCCCATCGGCCGCCACCCGCGCGGCAACGCGCGCCGCGAGCAGGTGCACATCGGTGCCGGAAGCCGAGAAGACAAGCCCGGTGCCAAGCGCATCGCCAATGCCGCACAGCGCCAGCAACTCGCCGCGCAGCCGGTCCAGCTCGCGGCGATACAGCTCGGCCGCGCTCTGGTGCGGCAGCGCCGCGGCAAGCCGGTTGCGCAGCACGTCCACCTCGGCGAACGCGGCGGGAGAAATCCCCGAGGACGTGGAGGAGCCAAAGGGAACCAGCCCCGTCGAGGCGAGCGGCTGGCAACCGTACTTGTTACGGCCGGTCTCCGGATCCAGCGCGATGCGGTGGTCCCCGCCGCTGACCAGCAGGTCAGCCGTCGATGGCAGCGGCATCGTGCGCGTCCACGCGGTCGGCATGGGCCTGGCTGGCGTTGATCAGCATGGCGCGGAACGCCGCGAAGATCTTGTGCATCTGCGGCTGCTTGTACGGGAAGAGGTCAACCGGATCGATATCGTGCACCACCATCGCCGTATCGGCCTCGAACACCAGCAACGCACCATCCGGCGTCTCGGCGCAATCCAGGCCCACGTAGTCAAGGCCCAGCCGCTCCTGGATCCGTGCGAGGGCATCCTTGTGGCGCAGCGCGAAGGTGTGGTCGAAGTCGCGCATGATGGCGGCTTCTTCATCCCGCTTGGCCGCGCTCTCGGCCATGCCGGCATTGAGATAGTGGATCATCCAGTGCTCCGAGATGCCGACGTGGCACACATAGGCGCGCCCTTCGATCAGCACCAGCCGGTATTTGCGGAACTGGCCGTCATCGTTCCGGTAATCGATGAAGTAAGAGACATAGAAAGCCGGCTCGTCCGTCTGCGCCAGGTAGCCGGCGAGTTCGGCCGCGTCGCCGATCTTCTCCAGGCCCTTGCCCGCATGCGAGCCAAGCGGCCTGACGATGATCGGGAAAGCGCCCTCGCCCAGCACCGACGAGATCGCTGCCTGCCCGCTGGCGATGCCTGCCAGCACCTGGCGATCCACCCGCAGCGTCGGCGGCATGCACACGCCCGGCGCCGAGGCCAGCAACGACGCCGCCCGGTCCCGCGAGAGCTGTTGCAGGCGATCCGGCTGGTTCAGCACCGGGCGCGGCCAGATTGCCGCGAGCGCGCGCAGGTGCTCCAGCACGGGCTGGGTACGGTCGGATTCGCCAACCGCGATGAACAGCAAGTCGTGCTCCGGCACGGCCTGCGGCAGCGGGTTCTCCGGCGTGACGTAGAGCGCATCGAGCGCCACGTCGGAGTTGCCCAGCAGGCACTCCAGCGGCGTGTTGGCCATCAGGTCGCCCGACACCATGATGGCCAGCACGCGCAGGCGGGCTTCGCCATTGCGCAGGGTCGGCAAGTGATAGAGCTGGCGCGCCTGCAGCGCCTCGGCCTGCATGGTCATGGCCAACGCGTGATCGCCGATGAGCTGCAGGACCAGCGAGAGATCCATCAACGCATTGGCATCGTCCGGCTGCGCCTGCAGGTGGTTGATCAGCTCGGCGCCGAGCGGGCGCAGGTCCTCGTTCTGATGGGCCGCCCGCAGCAGGTGGCGCAGGCCGATCAGGGTGTCAGGGGCCGGCGTCATGTTGGCGGAATCAAGAATTGCGTTCATTGTGGTAGGCCGCTGGCTTCGCGAACGGGTACGGGTGATATGGCGCTCAGCGACCGGCCAAGCGCGAGAGTGGCGTTCAGCAAGACATCGATATCCTGCGGCGCGCTGCGATGATTGAAGAGCGCAACCCGGATCGCAAAGCGAGCGTCGAGCACGGTCGACGAAGGCGCGGCGAGGCCGGATTCCTGCAGGGCGACAACAAGATCGCGGTTGAGCTGTTCGATGACGCCGTTCGCATCGGCATCAACATTGGCGCTGGCATTCGCGCCGATAAAGCGGAAGCAAACGATGTTGAGCGATACCGGCGCCAGCAACTCAAGCTCCGGCTCGGACTCGATGCGCCGCGCGAGTTCCTGCGCCAGGGTGCAGGTGTGGGCGATCATGCCGCCCAGCCGCTCGGTGCCGTAGACCTTGATCGTGAACCAGGTCTTCAGCGCACGGAAGCCGCGCGACAGGTCCGGCCCGAAATCGCAAGGCCAGGGGGAGCCGGCCGCCATGCCGCGCTCGCCGCGGCTGAGGTACGTGCCCTCGTGCGTGGCAAAGGTGCGCAGGTGCAATTGCCGGTCGCGGACCACAAAGAAGCCGGCGTCATAGGGGACCTGCAGCCACTTGTGAAAATCGAAGGCGATCGAATCCGCCTGCTCGATGCCGCGCAGGCGCGGCGCCAGTTGGGGGCACAGCATGGCCAGGGCGCCAAAGGCACCATCGACATGAAAATGCAGTTGCTCCCGGCGGGCAATGCGCGCGATCTCGGCCAGGTCGTCGATGGCGCCCGTATCCACGGTGCCGGCGGTGCCCACCACAAGAAATGGCTGCAAGCCGGCAGCGCGATCGACGGCAATAGCGGCGGCAAGGCACGCCATATCCATGCGCCCCATCTCGTCAACGGGAATCGAGCGCAGATTGTCCTTGCCGAGGCCGGCCAGGTCCATGCCCTGGGCGATGCAGCCATGCGCCCGGGTGGAGGTGTACGCCGTCAGGGGCCGCGATGTCTGCCCCATGCCGGTTGACCGTACCTCGGCCCCGAGCGCCCGGGTCCGGGCGACCAGCACGCCGGACAGGTTGGCCATGGAGGAGCCGGTCAGGAACAGGCCGCTGGCATCCTCGGGAAAGCCGAACAGCTCGATCACCCAGCGCAGCACCTGCCACTCCACCTCCACCGGGATATGGTCGCGCCCACCCAGGTTGGCATTGAGCCCGGCCGCCAGCATTTCCGCCAGCATCCCGACCGGCGTGCCCCCGCCGTGCACCCAGCCCATGAAGCCGGGATGCGCGTTGCCCACGGCAAATGGCAGGATGCTGTCCATGAAGGTCTCATGCACCTGATCCAGCCCGCTGCCCTCCCGCGGCAGGGACTCGCGGAAGCGTGCGCGCACCGCGTCGGGAATCGGCTGCCAGACCGGGCGGGCACGGATGCCCTGGAGGTGGTCCAGCATATCGTCGAGCATGCTGTGCCCCTGCGCCCTCAGCGCGCTCCAGTCGACGGGATCGAGACTAGTGGTGACTGGCTGCCAGCAGCCCTGGGTGGTTGGTGTTGACATGGCTAATGGCGGTCCGGAAAACGCTGCGTCCCCATGGGAGGTGCGGTTCGCGACCTGGTTTCCGGGACATCGTGCCGGGGATCATAGCGCTGGGCCAGCAGGGCATTTGGTGGAGTACGGCCGGTTTTCCGCCCTATTTCTCTGCGACCGAAAAACAACACTGCCGGCGCTGCCTTACCACATTCCAATCATTTGCGAGTGCCGCTCCGCGAGACGATAATTGTGTCGTCAAGCATCTAATGTATTGCTCGCGCCACTCCTTCAGCAGCCGCCCTCCCTCATGCAGCCACACCAAGGCTTACCCTATCCCCAACGCTCCTGGGCCATCCTCACCGTGTTTTGCGGCCTGATCATGGCCGTGCTCGATGGCTCGATCGCCAATATCGCGCTGCCCTCGATCTCGCGCGAGCTGGCGGCCGACCCGTCCAGCACCATCTGGGTGGTCAACGCCTACCAGCTCACCGTCACGGTGTGCCTGCTGCCGCTATCCTCGCTGGGCGACATCCTTGGCTACAAGCGCGTGTACCGCGGCGGCCTGGCGATATTCCTGGCGGGCTCGCTGTTGTGCGCGCTGTCGCCCAACCTGCCGGTGCTGGTGGCCGCGCGGGTGCTGCAGGGCATCGGCGGCGCCGGCATCATGAGCGTGAACACGGCGCTGGTGCGCTTTATCTATCCGCCCACCAAGCTGGGCCGGGGCATCGGGCTGAACGCGCTGGTGGTGGGCATCACCATTGCCGTGGGGCCCTCGGTGGGCGCGCTGATCCTGTCGGTGGCGAGCTGGCCGTGGCTGTTCGCCATCAACGTGCCGGTGGCAATCTTTGCGCTCGCGCTGGCCCGCACCGCACTGCCGGCGACGCCGCCCCAGCCGCGCAGCTTCGACTATCGCAGCGCGCTGCTCTCGGCCGTGGTCTTTGCCTTGTTCATCCTGGGCGTGGACGGCGCGGGCCACGCGCAATGGCGCCCCGCCGCCGCCGCCGGCCTGGTGGTGGCAGCGTTGCTGGGATGGTGGCTGGTACGCATGCAGCGCGGCAAGCATGCGCCGCTGGTGCCGGTGGACCTGTTCGCCAGCCGCGCCTTCACGCTGGCGGTGGGCACGTCGTTCTGCTCCTTCATGGCGCAGATGCTGGCCTTCGTGGCGCTGCCCTTCTACCTCGAATACCAGCTTGGCCGCACGCTGCACGAGACGGGGCTGCTGATCACGCCGTGGCCGCTGATGGTGGCCATCATGGCGCCCATCTCGGGACGCCTGTCCGATCGCTATCCCGCCAGCATCCTGGCCGGCATCGGGCTGGCCTTGCTCGGGAGCGGGCTGATCGGCCTGGCGACACTTGGGCCGGAAGCGTCCAGCTTTGCCGTGTGCTGGCGCATGGCCATGTGCGGATTGGGATTCGGGCTATTCCAGTCGCCGAACAACCGCGCGATGATTGGCGCCACGCCGCCGGCGCGCAGTGGCGGCGCTAGCGGGGCGCAGGCGACAACGCGGTTGCTGGGGCAGACCACCGGGACAGCTGTTGTGGCGTTGTTGTTTAGTGTTGATGCCAGCGGGGCGGCTCGGGTGGCGCTTTTTGTTGCCGCGGGGGTGGCGCTTGTGGGGGCAGTGGTTAGTTTTAGCCGGTTGCGGAGTGGGAGTGGGAGTGGGCCTGCGGTGCGGGTGGGGGTGGGCGTGGCCGCTGAGGCGGATTTGTGATTTTCTTGTTGGTGTTGGATTTTGGGGCCATACGACATCGCCCAGCAGGGGGTTTCGCTGTTTATTTCATCGGCGATGGCGCTTGCACCCAAGAGCCATACGACATCCCCCTGCGGGGGCTGCCGGTCACTCTTCTTTGCGTCGGCAAAGAAGACTAACGAGAAGAAAGCCGACCCTGCCGGGAGCAGAGCAATAAGGCTGTTCAGCCTCGGTGGTTGCGTCGTACGGCCCGGAGTGTTGGCTGGCCTTTGCCATACCGGCTTGGAGGGCATCGAAAATGCATGACCCAATGGTCACGTGGTGGTGCCCCTGATCGCTTTGCTCGGTGCGCGTTCGGGCATCTGCCGTTCGCGGTGCGCAGCACCACGATCCTGCCTGCCTTGGTGGTTTCGTGGTTTTGTCTCTGACGGCGGGCTCTCCCGGGTATTTGATGCCCTGCCGTACGGGCGCTACCGGCGCCTTACTCTCGGCCCCCCTGGTTTCGTGGTGAGCACCGTGGCCCGTGCGCGAGGGCCGCGCTCGCACCCACGGCGCTCGTCCTCCGAGACAAAACCACGAAACCAGCCACACCCGAAACGGCGCAGCCCCTCGCACCGCGAACGGCAGATGTGTGAATGGTCACCGCGCACGAGGTCAGGGGCATCACCACGTAACCCATGGGTCATGCAGAAATGATGTCCTTGGGGCCGGTAGGATCGGCTAGCCAACACTCAGGGCCGTACGACGAAACCACCGAGGCTGAACAGCCTTATTGCTCTGCTCCCGGCAGGGTCGGCTTTCTTCTCGTTAGTCTTCTTTGCCGACGCAAAGAAGAGTGACCGGCAGCCCCCGCAGGGGGATGTCGTATGGCCCTTGGGTGCAAAAACCAACGCTGCTAAAAGAAACAACGACCAACCCTAAAGACCGATGTCGTACGGCCCACGGGTCCAAAAACCATCGCCGCCAAAAGAAACAGCGACCAACCCCGCAGAGCGACGTCGTATAGCCCCTAGCCCCAAAATCCAACACCTTTACTCCGCCTTAGCCCCCGAATCCCTCACCACCTTCGCCCACTTGGCAATCTCAACCTTCTGATAACCCGCCAACTTCTCCGGCGTACCAAGAATAGGATCCAGCCCCAAGGTCTTGAGCTTGGCTTGCACATCGGGAAGCTGGTAAATCCGGTTGAGCTCGGTGTTCAGCTTGGCGATCACATCCTTGGGCGTATTCGCCGGTGCAAAGATCGCAAACCACGAGTCCGCATCAAACCCGGGCAGCCCCTGCTCTGCCAGCGTGGGAATATCCGGCGCCGAATGCGAGCGTTTCGCGCTGGTCACGCCAAGCGCCCGCACCTTGCCCTCCTTGATCACCGGCAGCGCCGACGGCAGGTTGTCGAACATCATGCTGATATGGCCGCCGAGCAGATCGGGAATGGCCATGGCGCGGCCCTTGTAGGGCACGTGGGTGAGCTTGACCCCAGCCAGGGAGTTGAACATCTCGCCCGCCACATGCGGCGAGGTGCCGATGCCCGGCGTGCCGAAAGTCAGGGCGCCCGGCTTGGCCTTGGCCAGCGCGATCAGCTCCGCCACGTTCTTGGCCGGCACGGAAGGGTTGACCACCAGCACGTTGGGCGTGGAGGCGACCAGGATCACCGGGGTGAAATCCTTGACCATGTCGTACGGCATCTTGCTGTAGAGCGCGCCGTTGATGGAGTGCGTGCCGACCGTGCCCAGCGCCAACGTGTAGCCATCCGGCGCGGCATGCGCGACGGCCTCGGCGCCGATGTTGCCGCCTGCGCCCGGCTTGTTGTCCACCACCACGGGCTGGCCCCACGAGGGTGAGATTTTTTCGGAGAAGATGCGCGCCAGGATGTCGGGCGCGCCACCGCTGGGAAAGCCCACCACCATCCGGATGGGCTTGGAAGGATAGGTGTCGGCATGGGCCGAGGGCACGGCGAAGGTGGCGCAGGCGGCCAGGACGGCAGCTGCGAAAGGTTTGCAACGCATGGTGTGTCTCCCGATGTTCGGTTTTATTCTGGTGTCGGACTGATCTTGCACGCGGCCAGCGCAAAGGGGCGAAGGGGCGAAGCCTTGCACCCGTGCGCCGGCAGCGGTAACTCAACTGACTGTTCTGACTGTTCTGAACGTTGCGCGGGGTTTCACGCCACGCTTAAACCACCGTGCCGCCGAACTCCGCCATCACTTTATCGTGCAGCCGGCGCATTCCCTTTAGCCAACGATCGTAATCTTGTCCTTTGCGCTGGTAATACTCGAGCACTTCCGGATGCGGCAGGATCAGGAAGCGCTCGTCCTTCACGCCTTCCAGCGTGACCTGTGCCACGTGCTCGGGCGTGACCGAGCCGGCCTGCAGGAAGCCCTTGCGCTCGCCATCCTCGCCGAACAGCATGCGCGTCTGCACGCCCTGCGGGCAGATGCAGCTGACCTTGATGCCGCGATCGCCGTAGGTGATCGACAGCCACTCGGCAAATCCGATGGCGGCGTGCTTGGTCACTGCATAGGGCGCCGAGCCGATCTGCGACAGCAGGCCGGCGGCCGATACGGTGTTGACGAAATAGCCATCGCCGCGCGCCAGCATCTGCGGCAGCACCGCGCGCGAGGCGTGGATGTGGGCCATGACGTTGATCTCCCAGATGCGCTGCCATTCCTCGGCGCTGGCATCCAGGCCCTTGCGCAGGATGATGCCGGCGTTGGAGCAGAACACATCGATCTGGCCGAAGCGTTGCGTGGCCTCATCGGCCAGCGCCTGCACGGCGGCAGCATCGGCCACGTCGGTTTGCTGCGCGAACACCTGGCAGTCCGGGCTGGCCTTGGCCACTTCCTCGGCTACCGCCTGCGCGCCCTTGCCATCCAGGTCGGCCACGGCCACGCCGCGCGCGCCGCCGGCGGCAAATGCCAGCGCCAGCGCGCGCCCGATGCCGGTGGCGGCACCCGTCACCACCACGGTCTTGTTGCGAATCTCCATCTTTGTCTCCTTTGTTTGCTATGTCTGTATTGCCAGCTAGATGTGTGGCCCTGGGGCCGTGAGAAAGCGATACGTGGCGATGGCATCGATGGCGCGCATGGCACAGCTATCCACGCCCCTGCCACAGACGGCTCTGCAGCGCTTCGGCCAGCTCGCGGATGCGCGGGCCAAGATTGCCGTCGAGGATTTCCGGCGTCAGCCGCGTAGCCGCGCCGCCGATGTTGATGGCCAGTACTTCCGCGCCGTCTTCAAGCACCACGGGCGCGGCCGCGCCGCTGACCGTGCGGTCCCACTCCGCGTGGGCCAGGCAGAAGCCGCGCTTGGCGTAGTCGCGCAGCGCGCGCTCGAGCTTGATGCGGATCGCGGGCCAGCGTGCGCCGTAGTGGCGCTCCAGGTCGGCCAGCACGGCGGCGCGCCGCTCCGGCTCCAGCCCGGCCAGCCACGCGCGGCCAATGGCGGAGGTGGCGGTGGGCAGGCGCGAGCCGGGCGCCAGCCGCATTACCAGCGCGCCGCGCGGCTGGCAGACTTCCAGGTACACCATCTCATGGCGGTCCGATGTGGCAAGCGCCACCGTGCAGTCGGTGGCAAACGCCAGCGATTGCATCAGCGGCTGCGCGATCTCGCGGATGCCCGAGCCGGCGAGGTAACGCTGGCCAAGCACCATCGCGCCCTGGCCGAGCCGGTACTTCTCCAGCGACGCCGAGTAGATCAGATAGCCCAGGCTGGTGAGCGTGTAGGTCAGGCGTGAAACCGTGGGACGCGGGATGCCGGCGCGCCGCGCCAGTTCCGCATTGCCAAGGTAATCGTCGTGCGGGCCGAAGGCGCGCAGCAGGTCCAGCCCACGCGCCAGCGCGGTGACAAAATTGCGGTCGTCACGGTCGATGTCCGGTTCGCCACCGTGGTGCGGCGCATCGGCGGCGCGCACAGGCGTGGCATGCGCGCCGCCGGGCAAGCAAGCGGAGGAGGCAGGCGAGAGCGGGATCGACGAGGTGCGCTTCATACGTGGCGATAACGCTTGGCTACTGGGTGCGGGAAGCAGACCTGTGGCCGCCTTTGGAGATGGCGGGCCGGAGGTAAGCCGGCTATTTCGCTGTGCGGAAGACTATTCCGTATTTCTTGACTGTGCCTCAGGCCGTATGCAACAGTCAATGAAAACGAACGATCGTGCTGGAACATACCTACGCAGACATGCGTAGCGCTTCACGGTACACGACGACACCGCACCCGGGGCCTGCACGGCAGGCCATTGCCGCATCGCACAGGAGACCAAGCATGCATCACGCCATTCACCAGGCCGCACCGCCCCGCGGCTGACTTTCGCCCCGCCTGACCAAGTGGCCCCCGCATTGTTTTTTGCGCGGCGCCGCCATTTCCACGCAGCCCGCAGCGCGGCTTGCGTGCCTTCGTTCGTGATTCGAAAAGTCGCATGAGGTAAGCCCGTGACATTGTTTCTTCAACAAGTCCTCAACGGCCTGACGCTGGGCGGCGTATATAGCCTGGTGGCGTTGGGCCTGACGCTGGTCTACGGCATCCTGCACGTGCCCAATTTCGCGCATGGCGCCTTCTACATGGCAGGCGCCTACGTCTCGTACTACTTGATGACGTCGCTGGGCATGAACTACTGGCTGGCGATGGGCGCCGCCGCCATCGCGGTGGCGGCGCTGTCGATGCTGGCCGACCGGCTGGTGTTCCATCCGCTGCGCAACGCGCCGGAGCTGCACGACATGATCGCCGCCATCGGCATCATGCTGTTCCTCGAAGCCGGCGCGCAGGCAATGTGGGGCGCCGACTTCCATCGCATGCCCACGCCTTATGGCCAGATGGTGGAAGTGATGGGCCTGACCGCGCCGGCGCAACGGCTGCTGATCATCGCCGCCGCCTTCGGGCTGATGGTGCTGCTGCACCTGTTCCTCACGCGCACCGTGACCGGCTCCACCATCGTGGCGATGGCGCAGAACCGCGAGGGCGCGGCGCTGGTGGGCATCGACGCCACGCGTGTCACGCTGCTGGTGTTTGCCATCTCCGGCGCGCTCGCCGCCATTGCCGCCACGCTCTACGCGCCGATCAACCTGGTCTACCCGAGCATGGGCAACCTGGTCATCACCAAGGCCTTCGTCATCATCATCCTCGGCGGCATGGGCAGCATTCCCGGCGCCATCGTGGGCGGACTGATCATCGGCATGGCCGAGAGCTTCGGCGGCTTCTACGTCTCGACGGACTACAAGGACATCATCGCCTTTGCGCTGCTGGTGCTCATCCTGTCGATCCGGCCCCAAGGCCTGTTTGCCGGCAAGGCCGCATAAGGAGCGCACCATGACAAAGACACTGCAAGGCAAGACCGGCTGGGCCCTGTTGCTGGCGCTGGCCATCGCGTTCCCGCTGGTCACGCCCAACAGCTACTACCTGACGGTGATGACGCTGGCCTTCATCTACGCCATCGCCACGCTGGGGCTGAACCTGATCACGGGCTATACCGGCCAGCTCAACCTGGCGCACGGCGGCTTCATGGCCATCGGCGCTTATACGCTGGGCATCCTCACGGTGGATCACCAGGTGCCGTTCTGGGCGGCGTTCGTGCTGTCCGGCGTGGTGTGCATGGTGGTGGGCTACTTCGTCGGCGTGGTATCGCTGCGGCTCAAAGGCCATTACTTCTCGATCTTCACGCTGTGCATCGGATACATCATCTACCTGCTGATCGAGAAGTGGGAAAGCCTGACGCACGGCACCGTGGGCCTGATCGGCATCCCGGTGCCGGCCTCGGTGGGCCCGCTCGCGTTCGACAACGTGCAGGCGCAGTACTACCTGGTGCTGTTCTTCCTGGTGGCGGGCACCTTCCTGATGCACCGCATCGTCACTTCGCTGCTGGGCCGCAGCTTCATGGCCGTGCGCAACAGCGACGCGCTGGCGGAGGCGCTCGGCATCAACCTGATGCGCACCAAGGTGCTGTCGTTCGTGCTGTCGGTGGGCTATGCCGGCTTTGCCGGCGCGCTGTACGCGGGCCAGGTGCGTTTTCTCGGGCCGGACATCGCGCGCACCGACCTGACCTTCGAGATGGTGATGGCGATGCTGGTGGGCGGCACCGGCACGCTGCTGGGGCCGCTGCTGGGCGCGGTGCTGGTGCCGTGGATCACGCAGACGCTGCAGTTCCTGCAGGACTACCGCATGCTGGTGTTCGGGCCGGTGCTGGTGCTGCTGATCATTTTCGTGCCGGACGGCATCGTGGGCTCGTGGGCCAAGCGCCAGGCGCGCCGCGCCGCCGCTGCACGCCGCGGCGGCACAAGCCGCGAGCACCCGGCCGACGCGCCCGTCGCCGGCAACCCGAATGCAAACGCTGCGAACGCAGGGGCCGACCATGCTTGAGATCCGCAACCTGACCAAGAAATTCGGTGGCCTGAGCGCCGTGCACGATGTCTCGATCACCTTCGAGACGGGCCATATCAACGCCATCATCGGCCCCAACGGCGCGGGCAAGACCACCTTCTTCAACCTGATCGCCGGCACCCATGCGCCAACCTCCGGGCAGATCCTGCTCAAGGGCCGCAACGTGGCCGGCCTGCGCGCCGACCAGATCGCCCGCCTCGGCGTGGCCCGCACCTTCCAGGCCACGCACCTGTTCGACCGCGCCACCGTGCTGGACAACCTGATCGTTGGCCACCGGCTGCGCACGCAAGCGGGGCTGGCCGACGTGATCTTCAACACGCGCCGGCTGCGCGAGGAAGAGCGGCTGTGCCGCGCCAAGGCCGAGGAGGCGCTCGACTTCGTGGGCCTGGCGCACCTCGCGCATGAAGTGGCGGCGGACATCACGCAGGAAGAGCGCAAGCGCGTGGCCTTTGCGCTGGCGCTGGCCACCGATGCCGAACTGCTGCTGCTCGACGAGCCCGCGGGTGGCGTGAACCCCGAGGAGACCGTGGGCCTGGCCGAACTGATCCGCAAGATGGTCCGCCACGGCAAGACGGTCTGCCTGATCGAACACAAGATGGACATGATCATGCGGCTGGCCGACAAGATCATGGTGCTGAACTACGGCGAGAAGATCGCCGAGGGATCGCCCGCGCAGATCCAGCAAGACCCGCAGGTCATCGAAGCCTATCTGGGAGCCGACCATGTTGCAGCTTGAACGCGTTTCGCTTTCGTACGGGAGCTTTCGCGCGCTCGACAACATCACGCTGAACGCCGCCGCCGGCGAGCTGGTGGTGCTGCTGGGCGCCAACGGGGCCGGCAAGAGCTCGATCTTCATGGCGCTCAGCGGCATCCATCGCACCAGCGGCGGCAGCATGCGCTTTGACGGCCGCGAGCTGGCTGGCATGAAACCTTCGCAGATCGTGCAGGCGGGGCTGGTGCACTGCCCCGAAGGGCGCAAGCTGTTTCCCGCCATGAGCGTGCAGAAGAACCTGACGCTGGGCGCCTACGTGCACCGGCGCGACTCGGCCGGCATCAAGCGCTCGCTGGAAGAAGTCTTCGAGATGTTCCCGATCCTGCGGCAGAAAAAGGACGACCCGGCCGGCTCGCTGTCAGGCGGACAGCAGCAGATGGTGGCGCTCGGCCGCGCGCTGATGGGACGCCCGCGCACGCTGCTGCTCGACGAACCATCGCTGGGCCTGGCGCCACTGGTGGTCAAGCAGATGTTCGAGGTGATCCAGCGCATCAACCGCGCGGGCACCACGGTGCTGCTGGCCGAGCAGAACGCCTATGCGGCGCTGGGCATCGCCCACCGCGCGTATGTGATCGAGAGCGGCCGCATCGTGATGCAAGGCGACCGCGACACGCTGCTAAAGGATGAAGGAATTCGCCGCGCTTATATCGGTGGCTAGAGCGCGCCAAAGCCGTTGGAAATGACGACGGCAGTTACTCCCTCTCCCCTCAGGGGGAGAGGGTTGGGGAGAGGGGTGGCTTAGCTAGGAGCCACAAAAAGCAAAGCCAACGGTTTTGCGCAGCGCGGCGGCGCAATGATCGCCCGCCCTCTCCCCCAACCCCTCTCCCGCAAGCGGGAGAGGGGAGCAAGACCAGAACCAGCAGGCAACAACGAACGCAGTGCAAACACAACTGGAGACAGCCAAATGCAAACCAAAATGATCCGCCGCCTCTTCCCCCTCGCCGCCACCGCCGTGGCCACGCTGATGGCATCCGGCACCGCCTTCGCACAGGAAGTCGTCAAACTCGGCTACACCGGCCCGCTGTCGGGCGGCGCCGCGCTGTACGGCAAGAACGTCCTGTCCGGCATCCAGATGGCAGTGGACGAAATCAACGCCTCGGGCCTGGAGGTCAAGGGCAAGAAGGTGAAGCTGGAAGTGGTGTCGCTGGACGACAAGTACGCGCCCGCCGAGGCCGCCATCAATGCGCGCCGCCTGGTGCAGCAGTACAAGACGCCCGCCGTGTTCGTGCCCCATTCGGGTGGCATCTTCGCACTGCAGGCGTTCAACGAGCAGGAGAAATTCCTGGTGATGGCCTACTCCAGCGTGCCGCGCATCACGGACACAGGCAACAAGCTGACCATCCGCATCCCGCCGTCCTACACTGGCTATATCGAGCCCTTCATCAAGGCGCAGATGAAGCGCTACGGTAAGAACGTAGCACTGGCCCCGGCCGACCACGATTACGCCAAGGCCTGGGTGCAGGCGTTTGTGCCGGCCTGGGAAGGCGCGGGCGGCAAGGTGGTGGCCAACAACCCGATGTCCTACACCAAGGCCACCGACTTCTACAGCGGCGTGTCACGCGTGCTGGCCGACAAGCCCGACGTGATGTTTGTGGGCGGCCCGTCCGAGCCGACCGCACTGGTGGTCAAGCAGGCGCGCGAGCTGGGTTTCAAGGGCGGCTTCATCGTGATGGACCAGGCCAAGCTGGATGAGATGGCCAAGGTCACCAACGGCCTGGCCATGCTCGAAGGCTCCATCGGCGTGATGCCGCTGGCCAACGATGCCCGCCCGGCCGCGCAAACCTACAACAGCAAATACAAGAAGCTGCATGACGGGCGCGACGCCACCACCGAGATGTCGCTCAACTACACCATGGTCTACGCGCTGGCCGGCGCCATGAAGCTGGCCGGCACCACCAGCGACGTGGCCGCGATCCGGGCCAGGATGCCGGAGGCGGTGAAGACGCTGGCCAAGGATGCCAACCCGAACGAGATCGAGAGCATCGACGCCAAGGGCGGCACCGTTGCCGACACCGTGGTGGGCTGGGTGCAGAACGGCAAGATCGCACCGGTGCGGCTGTCGGAACTGGCGAAGTAACGCGCGGCAAGAGACAGGCCCGGCGCACCGCCGGCGCCATCGGCAACGAGCCCGTCCTGGCTAGCCAGGGCGGGCTCGTTGCCCTTCAGGCGTGCGCAACCGCGCTCTCGCAAGCGATCCGCCCCGCCCTCACGCGTGGGGTGGCTGCGCATCCGCCGCCACGGGATGCGGCTGCGCCGCGTGTTGCTGCTGGCGCTGCAGTTCCTGCTGGCGCTTTTGCTGCTCCTGCTGCTGGCGCTGTTGGTCCTGCTGCTGGCGCTGCTGCTCCTGCTGCTGACGTTGCATCACTTGCTGCTGCCGCTGCTGCTCCTGTATCTGCTGTTGCTGCTGCTGTTGCTGTTGCTGACGCTGCTGGGCCTGCTGTTGCATGGCCTGTTGCTGCGCTGCCTGTTGCGCGCGCTGCTGCTCCTGCATCTGCCGTTGCATGGCTTGCTGCTGCCGTTGCTGCTCCTGCATCTGGCGCTGCTGGGCCTGCTGCTGCTGGGCCTGCTGCTGCGCGGCCTGTTGCGCGCGCTGCTGCTCCTGCATCTGCCGTTGCTGCTGCTGGCGCTGCATCTCTTGCTGCTGCTGGAGCGCCTGCTGCGCACGCTGCTGGTCACCCTCCTGCCGCTGTTGCTGCTGGCGCTGCATCTCTTGCTGCTGCTGGAGCGCCTGCTGCGCGCGCTGCTGATCGCCCGCCTGCCGCTGTTGCTGCTGGCGCTGCATCTCTTGCTGCTGCTGGAGCGCCTGCTGCGCACGCTGCTGATCGCCCGCCTGCCGCTGTTGCTGCTGGCGCTGCATCTCTTGCTGTTGCTGGAGTGCCTGCTGCGCGTGCTGCTGGTCGCCCGCCTGCCGCTGTTGCTGCTGGCGCTGCATCTCTTGCTGCTGGAGCGCCTGCTGCGCGTGCTGTTGGTCGCCCACCTGCCGCTGTTGCTGCTGGCGCTGCATCTCTTGCTGCTGCTGGAGCGCCTGCTGCGCGTGCTGTTGGTCGCCCGCCTGCCGCTGTTGCTGCCGTTGCATGTCCTGCTGCTGTTGCAGCGCCTGTTGGCCGCGAGCCATGCCTTGCGGCTCCGGCTGCGGGCTGTGGCCATTCGGCTGTGCCTGCTGGAGGGGCGCTGCCGGCTGGCCGTTCTGCGGCGGCATGCCGCCGGCCTGGCCCGGGCGCGTGGTCCAGCCGCGCGTGCGCGGATCGATGCCCTGGGCGGGCGGCTGGGCGCCATGCTCGCCTGCCAGGCCCTGCGGCATCGGCGGACGGATCCCGCCTTCCGCCCGCTGCGGCACCATGGCCGGGTTGCCGAAGTTACCGCCTGCCGGACCGCCGACCTGGCCGCCTGCGATGCGGCCATGATTGGCCTGGGCTGCCTGGCTCAGCCGGACTGGCGCGGGCGCCGCCTGGATGGCGGCAGGACCGTTGCCCCGCCCTTGCCAGACTGGCCCGGCGCCAGGCACTGCGCCGCCGGCGCGGGCGAAGCGCTGGGCCAGTTCGTCGCTGGCCGGGCGGCCCGGGGGGCGCGCCGCGATAGCGGGACGCGCAAAGCCTTGCATCGCCGCGGCCGGAGCCGGCCGTGCGGGCGCCGGGCCGGCCAGGCTCGCCTTGACGGGTGCCAGCGGCGGCGCGCCATTGGCCTCGCCCCGCGGCAGGTCGCGCCAGGCCACGTTGCGAGCACCCGGAGGCACGCGCTGGCCCTGTACAAAGGCGCGCGCCGGCATGCCAGTGATGGCGCCGGGTACATCGCGATTGATATACGTGTTGTGGACGTTGTTATTGATCGTCACGTTGTTGACCGCGACGTTGTTAATCCGCGTGATGTACGTCGGGCTTGCGCCGTAGACAGGCCGATAAGCTTCGCGCGGGCCGAGCGGGTACCAGGCGACGCCAGGACCATTGCCGATCTGGATGGACGCGTTCCAGCCACCGCCGCCGATAAAGCCGACCAGCGCTGGCGCATAGACCGGGCGCGCCGCGACCGGGCCCGGCATCCAGCCCCAGCGCTCGCCAACGCGCGCCCAGCGGCCGTAGTGGAACGGCGCAAAGCCCCAGGGCGCATCGTCGCACCAGCTCCACCCCCACGGCGCCACCCAGGCCCAGTGGCCTGTGCTGTACGGCGCCCAGTCCGCCGCCACCACACGCGGGAACCACACCGCGCCATAGCCGGGATCTTCCTGCCAGTCGCCGTAGCTATCCAGCTCGGCGGAGCCGGTCATTTCACGCGGCACGTAGCGTGCCGACGGCGATCCATCCTCCCGCGCGTCGCGCGCCAGGGCCCACCGGTCAAACGCATCCATCGGGGGATTGGAAGCACTGCCGTCTTGCGCCAGGTCGGAGCCATCGAAGCGGATCTGGTCACCGCGCCGCATTACCAGCGAGTGGTTGTCGCCGTAGACCACGGCAGTGCCGTGATGCATGGTGACGACCGTGCTGGTGCCGTCGGGCGCCACGTCCAGGCGGTAGTCGCCGGGCTCGCTGGGCACGAACGCCAGGTTGGGCGTATCCACCTCGACCGGCTGGTCCGGCGGCAGCGCGCGCACACGCAATTGCAGCGTGCCCTGGGTCAGCTTGACCTGGGTAGCGCTGTCGTCGAGGTTGAGCACCGTCACGGCGGTACCGCTGCCCAGCCGGATCGCCGTGGAGCCGGCATGCAGCTCGGCACGGCCGCCATTGTCGACCCACAGGCGGTCGCCGGTGGTAATGGGCCGGTTCAGCGCCGCGGCTGCCCAATCGTCCGAACCCGCCGGGGCAAAGCTCAGGTTGCCGGCAGCATCGGTCACGGTGGCGATGCGGCCAGAGGGATCGGCGGACTGCGCCAGCGCCGGCAGTTGCCAGGTGGCGAAAACGAGGCCTGCGGCAAGCAGCAAGGCGCGGGCGCCGGGGCCAAGCCTGCGATCAGAGAACATTTGGAATACCTCTTGGTCAGTATGGGCGCCCGGGCCGAGACTCGCCGCCCCTGATATCACCATACTTCCGATAACGCCACGCAGCCAGACTGGCCGACTTGACTTTGTAAGCACATATGTCCCCGGCCCGGCCGTGACCGGCAAGCGCGCCCGCCTGCGTGCCCCGCGCGGCGGCCCAGGTGCTGCCGGCGTTAGCCGCAGGAGCCCGGTGGCCGGGACAAAGCCGGAAACAATTTGCCGCAAGCCGCGCGAGCGCGGGCCTTGCGCGCACGCCGCGCGGCAAGGCCATGGGACGATGGGGAAGTGGCGGAAAGTGGCGCAACGTGCCCGGGCAGCCGGCCCGGATCAGCGTGCCGACTGCTGCAGGAACTCGGTGAACTTGTCGGCGGACATGGGCCTGCCATACAGGTAGCCCTGTACCTCATGGCAGCCATTCTCGGAGAGGAAATCCCGCTGCTCGACGGTTTCCACGCCTTCGGCCACCACGCCGATGCCCAGGCTGCCACCCACGTTCACCATGGCGCGCACGATGGCGGCGTCGACCGGGTTCTGCGTGACATTGCGGATAAACGACTGGTCGATCTTGATACGGTCCACGGGGAAGGACTTGAGGAAGCTGAGCGAGGCGTAGCCGGTGCCGAAATCGTCGCAGGTCAGGGTCACCCCGTCGCGGCGCAGGGTCTGCAACTGCCCGGAAAACTCGTCGCCCTGCTGCAGGGCGATGGTCTCGGTGATCTCCAGCTCCAGCCGCTCCGGCGCCAGTGCCAGCTCGCGCAGCACGTGGCGGACTTCGGTCAGCAGCCGGCTCTCGCTAAGCTGCGCGGCAAACAGGTTGATGGCCACCCGCGGTGCATCGGCAAACCCGAGCGACCACATGCGCGCCTGGGCGCAGGCGGTATGCAGCAGCCAGACGCCGACGTCCGCCGCCACGCTGCTGGCGGCCAGCGCGTCGATGAAGCTGGCCGGCGTCAGCAAGCCCTGGGTGGGATGGCGCCAGCGCATCAGCGCCTCTGCGCCAACCACGCGGCCATCGCGCAGGTCGATCTGGGGCTGGTACAGCAACTCGAACTGGCGCTGCGCGTAGGCGTCGCGCAGCGCTTGCACCAGCGACAGGCGGGTCGTCACGTCGGTGCGCATCTGCGGCTTGAAGAAGCGGATGGTGCGGCCGCCGTCGCGCTTGGCCCGGCCCAGGGCCAGGCTGGCCGAGGCCAGGGCATCGGAGGCATTGTCGCCGCCAGCCGGCATCACGCAGGCGCCCAGGCTGGCCAGCACGTGGTGGCGCCGGTTGCCGTACTCGTGGGGCTCGGTCTGCAGCGAAAGGATGGCGGCGCTGACGTGGCGCACCAGGGTGGGATCGGCAATGGAAGGCAGCAAGACGGCGAACTCGTCGCCGCCGACCCGCCCCAGAATGGCATCGCGCGGCGAGGCGTCGCGCAGGCGGCGGGCCACCCGGCGCAGGATCTCGTCGCCCTCGGCATGGCCATGCATGTCATTGAACGCGCGGAAATCGTCGATGCCAAGCAGCAATAGCGAGCAGCGCGGGGAAGCCTCCGTGCGCAGGCGGCCTTCCAGCGTGTTCAAGAATGCCTGGCGCGACGCTACGCCTGTCAGCGGATCAATGTCCGCGTTTGGCGGGGCGCCGGCCTTCGCCTCTGACCTGGCCACCATGCCTGCCCTGTTCGTGATTATCGACATCGGTCCGATCTGTCTATTTGGCAAGTGTGACTAAAACCAGGAAAAAATCAAGCCGAGTTAAACGATATGTTGCGGCAACAAGTTGCAACGCACCGAATCCCCTTGCCGCTGCGCGGGCGCCATTGAAATGGCCGGGGCCTTACAGTACCCTACGCCGCTATCAACCGGCCGCTCGCGCCCGGCCCGCGCACGCGCGCCGATTCCCGTGCGCCCGGCCGGTCATGGACCGCCTTCCGACAAGAATAAGCAACGGGAAACCGCACCGTGACTCACTGGACCATCCGCACGCGCATCCTGGCAAGTTTTGCCTTCATCCTGGCGGTCATTTTACTCACGGCGGTGGTCGCCTATGACCGCCAGTCGGCCATCCAGACCCATGCGAATGCGCTGCGCGACGATGCGCTCCCGGGACTCTACTACAGCACCGCGATGCGCGGCGCCTGGGGCGAGACCTATGTGCTGGCCTGGCAGAGCGTGACCGCGGCCAATGACGCCGAGCGCCGGCAATACGCCGAGGCCAACTCGACCCTGCTCAAGCGGCTGGACGGCCTGGAGGCAAAGTACGCCGATTCGATCCGGCGCGCCGACGATCGCGAGCGCTTCGAGAAATACCGGGAACTGCGCCGGCACTATGACGAGCTTTCGGCGCCGCTGTTCGCGGCGACCGGCCCGGAGGTCGTCGCCGCCGAGGCCAAGCTGCGCGGACCCATCCACGCAGCCTGGACCGAAGGCCGCACGGCCGTGCAAACACTGTTGGAAGATAACAACAAAGTGGCCGAGGAAGGCGCCAGCAGCATCAACCAGGCGGTGCAAACGGCCAAGATCAGCATCGAGGTCTCCCTGATCGCTGCCCTTCTGGAGTCGCTGGTGGCCGGCTACCTGCTGTTCCGCTCCATTACGGTGCCGATGCGCTCGATCGTCAAGCAGCTCGCCGACATGCGTGGCGGGGACTTCCGCCAGCGCCTGTCGCTAAACCGCAAGGATGAGTTCCTGGAAGTCGAGCAGGGCTTCAACCAGATGACCGGCGACCTCACCGCGCTGGTCGGGCAGGCCCAGCGCTCGGCCATCCAGGTCACCACCTCGGTCAACGAGATCGCCGCCACCGCGCGCCAGCAGCAGGCCACCGCCACCGAAACGGCGGCCACCACCACCGAGATCGGCGCCACCTCGCGCGAGATCTCCGCCACCTCGCGCGACCTGGTCCGGACCATGACCGAAGTCTCCGGCGCCGCTGAGCAGACCGCTGGCCTGGCCGGCACCGGCCAGGCCAGCTTGTCGCGCATGGAAGCCACCATGCACCATGTGATGGAAGCCGCCGGCTCGGTCAACGCCAAGCTGGCCACTCTGAACGAGAAGGCGGGCAATATCAACCAGGTGGTCACGACCATCGCCAAGGTCGCGGACCAGACCAACCTGCTGTCGCTCAACGCTGCCATCGAAGCCGAGAAGGCTGGCGAGTACGGGCGGGGCTTCTCGGTGGTCGCCACCGAGATCCGCCGCCTGGCCGACCAGACCGCGGTGGCCACCTACGACATCGAGCAGATGGTGCGCGAGATCCAGTCAGCGGTGGCGGCGGGCGTAATGGGCATGGACAAGTTCTCCGAGGAAGTGCGGCGCGGCATGTCGGAGGTGACCCAGGTGGGCGACCAGCTCTCCCAGATCATCGGCCAGGTGCAGTCGCTGGCACCGCGCGTGCAGATGGTCAACGAGGGCATGCAAGCCCAGGCGGGCGGCGCGGAACAGATCAACCAGGCCCTGATGCAGCTGTCCGAGGCGGCCCAGCAGACGGTGGAATCCCTGCGCCAGTCCAGCCAGGCGATCGACGAGCTGACACTGGTCGCCAACGACCTGCGCACCGGCGTGTCGCGCTTCAAGGTTTGAGCGCACTTTGAGCGCCCCGGGCACCCACGCAACCCCATGAAACTCTTCCTGCTCTTTCGCATCGGGACCGACCACTACGCGCTGGACGCGAAGGAGATCGTCGAAGTGCTGCCGCTGACCACGCTCAAGCACTTGCCCGAGGCGCCGGCCTGGGTCAGCGGGCTGCTGGCGCGGGGCGGCCAGGTGGTGCCGGTCATCGACATCAATGCGCTGGCCATTGGCACGCCGGTCGCCAGCCGGACCAGTACACGCACCGTACTGGTGCATTACCGCCGGCACGCGGAGGCGCCTGCACGCCTGCTCGGGCTACGGCTGGAGTACGCCACCGAGACGCTGCGCTGCGAGCCCGCCGAGTTTATCGACAGCGGCGTGGACGCCGCCCCGGCCCGCTACCTGGGGCCCGTGCGCAGCGGCAGCCAGGGGCTGGTGCAGTGGATCAAGGTCGATGCCCTGCTGCCCGACGACGTGCACGCCAGGCTATTCCCCGATCTGCCGGCGGCTGACGCCACCGCGCCAGGGCCATGACCACCGCCTCCCATATCGAAGCACTGCTCAAGGAGCGCATTGGCCTGGACGCCGCCACCGTCGGCCCCGGCATGATCGAGCGCGCGTTGCGCGAGCGCCTGGCAGCGGCCGCGGTGCCCAACCACCACGCGTACTGGAACCTGCTGCACTCGCACCCGGACGAACTGCAGTCGCTGATCGAAGCCGTGGTGGTCCCCGAGACCTGGTTCTTCCGCCATCGCGAGGCGCTGCTGGCGCTCGGCCGCTTCGCCGCCTTGCGGGTCTTCGGCAGCGATCGCGCGCCGGACGGCGCCGCGCCCCTGCGCATCCTCAGCGTGCCCTGCTCGACCGGCGAAGAGCCATACTCGATTGTCATGGCGCTGCTGGACGCCGGCGTGCCGGAGCAACGCTTCCAGGTCGATGCCGTGGACGTGAGTGCCCGCTCGCTGGAACGCGCGCGCATCGGGCAATACGGCAACAACTCCTTCCGGGGCACCCCGCTGGACTTCCGCGACCGGCATTTCACCCCCTGCGCGGGTGGCTACGCGCTCAAGGCCAACGTGCGCGCCAAAGTACGGATGCTGCGCGGCAACCTGCTCGACCCAGGGCTAATGGCCAATGAGCCGCCCTACCACTTTGTGTTCTGCCGCAACCTCCTGATCTATTTCGATGCACCGACCCAGCACCGTTCGCTCAAGATGCTGGAACGGCTGAGCCGGCAGGATGCCACGCTCTTTGTCGGCCCGGCCGAGGCCAGCCTGCTCACGCGGCACGGCTTTATCTCGGCGGGCGTGCCGCTTGCCTTTGCCTTCACCCGGCGCAGTGCGCACCAGGCGGGCAGCGCCACGCCGGCAATGCCGCGCTATCCTGCGCAGCCGAGTGCGCCGGCCCGGGCCGCCCCGCGACCGTGGCCGCAGCCGCCGAGGCCGCCGGCCGCAGGCGGCCATGCGGGCTCCATCGGCGTGCCGGCGCCCTCGGCACCGGCGCCTGGCGCCTCCACCACCGGCAAAGCGGCCGAGCGGGCCGAGGCCAGCACCGACGCACTGTCCCGGATCTCCCGGCTCGCCGATCGCGGCGAACTGGCCGCCGCAGTGACGGCCTGCGTGGCGCACCTGGATGCGCAAGGTCCGTCGGCTGCCGGCTACTGCCTGCTGGGCGTGCTCCACGACGCCACCGGCCGTCCCGCCGACGCGCGCGAGTCCTATCGCCGCGCGCTTTACCTCGACCCGGCCCACCAGGAGGCGCTCTACCATATGGCTGCCATCCTGGAAGCGGAAGGCGACGGCGCGGCCTCGGCCCGTCTGAGAAACCGCGCACAGCGCAAGACCCCGATCCGTCATGGCTGAGCCCGCATCGCATCCCCTGGCCGCGCATGGCCAGCCGCCCGGCATGGGCACTGTTACGGTCGCCGTCGACGATTGCTGGCGCCGCATCGGCGTGCTGGGCGATGGCAGCTGTGCGCTGCTGGCCGTGCACATCCATTGCCGCAACTGCCCAACCTATTCGCGCGCGGCGCTCACGCTGCTTGACAACCTGCCCACCGGCGAAGTCAGCCTGCCGGACGGCCACGCCGTTCATGCCAATGCCACCGCGCGCGGGCCTGCCATGTCATGCCTGGTGTTTCGCATCGGCGACGAATGGCTGGCGCTGCCCGCGGGCGCGCTGGCGCTGGTCACCGCGCCCTGCCCCGTGCACTCGCTGCCGCACCGCCGCCACGCCGCGGTACTGGGCCTGGCCAGCGTGCGCGGCAATCTGCTGGTATGCATCTCGCTGGCACGGCTGCTCGGGCAGGACCCTGCCGCCGGCGCCGCCTCCAACGCCGCCGCCAACGCCGCCGCCAATGCCAAAGGCAGCGCCGGACACGGCGCCAGGCTGCTGGTGCTGGGCCAGGGCCGCACCGCCATCGCGCTGCCTGTGGATGAAGTCACTGGCATCGAACGGATCGCCGAAGCCGACCTGCAGCCTTTGCCGACCACCTTGTCACGCGCCTCGGCGCATTACACCCGCGCGCTGCTGACAAGCGGCCAGCGCACGGTGGGCTTGCTCGACCCGGCCCGGCTGCAACAAGCCTTGAAGCGGAGCCTGGCATGAACCCCGACCAGTTGCGCGACGCCTCGCTGCTCGAGCTGTTCGCGCTGGAAGCGCAGTCGCAGGCTGAAGTCCTCAACACCGGCCTGCTGGCGCTGGAGCGCGACCCCGCCGCGGCCGAGCAGCTCGAGGCGTGCATGCGCGCCGCGCACTCGCTCAAGGGCGCCGCGCGCATCGTCGGCCTGGATGGCGGCGTGCGCGTGGCACACGTGATGGAAGACTGCCTGGTGGCCGCTCAGCGCGGCGAGCTGCTGCTGCGGCCCGTGCATATCGACACCCTGCTGCATGGCACCGACCTCCTGCTGCGGCTGGGCTGCCCGCCCGGCGGCGATCTGGACTGGGCCGACCGGGACGGCAAGGCCGAAGTCGATGCGCTGGTGCTGCGCATGGCCGCGCTGCTGGCCGGCGAGGAGGTGGACTCCGACGCCTGGGCCACGGGTCATGCCTCGGCGGCGGCAACGCCTGCGAGTGCATCCGCGGCCGAGCCAGAGGCCACGGTGACAGCGGCCGTCCACCCGGCGCCACCAGATGGCCCGGTGGCCGACGTGGTCTCCGATGCGGTCCCCGGCATGGTCCCCGGCACGGCCACGGCACCAGCCACGTTCGCGCCCGGCGAAGCCCCCCGCGAGCCGGAAGCCCAGGAGCGCATGCTGCGCGTCAGCGCCGATACGCTGGACCAGCTGCTGGCGCTGTCGGGCGCGGCGATGGTGGAGACGCACTGGCTCAAGCCCTTCGGCAACGCCCTGCAGCAGACCCGGCGCGTACAGATGCGCGCGCTGCAGGCACTCGACGCCCTGCAGGTCACGCTCGCGGCCGGCACGGCCGATCCCGCCGCCCACGCCGCGCTGGCAGAAGCACAGCGCCTGCTGGGCGAGAGCCACCAGCAACTGTCGCAACGGGTCACGGAGCTGGAGCAGTACGACCACCGCACCGGCCAGCTTTCGCACCAGCTCTATGACCGGGCGCTGGCGAGTCGCATGCGGCCCCTCGCCGACGGGCTCACCGGCTACTCGCGCATGGTGCGCGACCTGGGGCGCTCGCTGGGCAAGGCCGTGCACCTTGAACTGGTCGGCGAGAGCACCAAGGTCGACCGCGACATCCTGGAGCAGCTCGAAGCGCCGCTGGCGCACCTGCTGCGCAACGCGGTGGACCATGGCATCGAGCTGCCCGAGGCGCGCCGCGCCGCGGGCAAGCCGGTCGAAGGCCGCATCACGCTGAACGCGCGCCACAACGCCGGCCGCCTGATGATCGTGATTGCCGACGACGGTGCGGGCGTGGACCTCGACGCCTTGCGCGCCGCCATCGTGCGGCGCAAGCTGGTGCCCGAGGAAACCGTGGCCAGGCTGTCGCAGGCCGAGCTGCTCGACTTCCTGCTGTTGCCCGGCTTCAGCATGCGCGAAACCGTCAGCGAAGTGTCCGGGCGCGGCGTCGGGCTCGACGCCGTGCAGGACATGATCCGCCAGGTGCGCGGCAGCATCCGCCTGACGCAGGAGAGCGGGCGCGGCATGCAATTCCACCTGGAGTTGCCGCTCACCTTGTCGGTGGTGCGCGCCTTGCTGGTGGAGGTGTCCGGCGAGGCCTATGCCTTCCCGCTGGCCTATGTCATGCAGGCCATCAACCTGGAGCGCGGCAGCATCGAGCAGCTGGAAAACCGCCAGCACTTCCGCTTTGGCGGGCGCCAGGTCGGGCTGGTGAGCGCGGCACAGGTCCTGCAGCAAGCGGAGACCCGGCGCGACGAGGACACCGTGCCGGTGGTGGTCCTGGGTGATCACGAACGTACCTACGGCGTGGCGGTGGACCGGCTGCTGGGCGAGCGCATCCTGGTGGTGCAGCCCCTGGTGGCAAGCCTGGGCAAGATCAAGGACATCGCCGCCGGCAGCCTCACCGAGGATGGCACGCCGGTGCTCATCTTCGACGTGGAGGATATGGTCCGCTCCGTGGAGAAGCTGCTCTCGGAGGGCAAGATCGACCGCATCCGCCGCGCAGCGGAGGCCGCCCCGGTACGGCGCAAGCGCGTGCTGGTGGTGGACGATTCGCTCACGGTGCGCGAGCTGGAGCGCAAGCTCCTGTCCAACCGCGGCTATGACGTCACGGTAGCGGTGGACGGCATGGATGCCTGGAACGTGCTGCGCGCGGAATCCTTCGACCTGGTCATCACCGACATCGACATGCCGCGCATGGACGGCATCGAGCTGGTCAGCCGCATCAAGCGCGAGGCCCGCCTGATGCACCTGCCCGTGATGGTGGTGTCCTACAAGGACCGGGAGCAGGATCGCCAGCGCGGGCTGCAGGCCGGCGCGGACTATTATCTGGCCAAGGGCAGCTTCCAGGACGCCGCGTTGCTCGATGCGGTGCAAGACCTGATTGGAGAAGCACGCGCATGAAGATCGGCATCGTCAACGACTCCCACCTGGCGGTGGTCGCGCTGCGGCGCGTCATTGCCCTGGATCCCGCGTTGGAGGTCACATGGGTGGCCGAGGATGGCGAGAGCGCTGTGCGCCTGGCCGCCGCGCGCACGCCCGACCTGATCCTGATGGACCTGATGATGCCGGTGATGGATGGCGTCGAGGCAACCCGCCGCATCATGGCAGCCACGCCATGCGCCATCGTGGTGGTGACCATGGACCTTGGCCGCAACGCCACCCAGGTCTTCGATGCCATGGGGCAAGGCGCCATCGACGCCGTGGACACGCCCACATTGACCCAGCCGGATTCGCAACTGGCAAGCGGCCCCCTGCTGCGCAAGATCCGCAATATCGGCCGCTTGCTGGAGGGCCGCACCGGACCCGCGCGCGCGGCCGCGCCGCCAAGGCACAAGGCCAGCGCCGAGCGCCTTGTCGCGCTGGGCGCATCAGCCGGCGGCCCGGCCGCGCTGGCTACCGTGCTGGGCGGCCTGCCGGCCGGCTTCACCGCCGCCGTGGTCGCGGTCCAGCACGTGGACGAGGCCTTCGCAGCCGGCATGGCCGACTGGCTGGACGCGCAGTGCGCGCTGCCGGTGCGCCTGGCCCGCGAGGGCGAGGGGCCGCAGCCGGGCACCGTGCTGCTGGCTGGCAGCAACGACCACCTGCGCCTGGTCAGCGCCTCGCGCATGGTCTACACCGAAGAGCCGAGCGACTACCTGTACCGGCCCTCGATCGATGTGTTTTTCGAGACCGTGGCGCAGCACTGGCGCGGTGACGCGGTGGGCGTGCTGCTCACCGGCATGGGCCGGGACGGCGCGCTGGGCCTCAAGGCCATGCGCGAGCGCGGCTACCTGACCATCGCCCAGGACCAGGCCAGCAGTGCCGTCTACGGCATGCCCAAGGCCGCCGCCGCCATTGGGGCCGCCAGCGAAATCCTGCCTTTGCAGCAGATCGCCGCCCGCATCGTACGGGCATGCAATGCCATCAACAACCAGGGGTAGCACAGAGGCGCTAACAACATGAAACACAATGCAAACCTGGCCGCGCGCGCCTGCGCCGCCATGCCAGGATCATGCTGTTAGCGTCTCCAGGTCGGAGAGCACGAGGAAGACAATGTCTAAAGATACAACCCCTAGAGCGCCCCTGCGCCCGGATGAATACCTGGCCATGGTGCTGCTGGTGGACGACCAGGCCATGGTAGGCGAAGCGGTACGGCGCGAGCTGGAACCCGAACAAGATATCGATTTTCACTACTGCGCCAAGCCTGACGAGGCCGTAGCCGTGGCCGAGCGCACCCGTCCCACGGTGATCCTGCAAGATCTGGTGATGCCTGGCATCGATGGCCTGACGCTGGTGCGCCGCTACCGCGCCAACCCGGCAACGCGCGATATCCCCATCATCGTGCTATCCACCAAGGAAGACCCGCTCATGAAGAGCGCGGCCTTCGCCGCCGGCGCGAACGACTATCTGGTCAAGCTGCCTGACACCATCGAGCTGGTCGCGCGCATCCGCTATCACTCGCGCTCGTACCTCAACCTGCAGCAGCGCGACGAGGCCTACCGCGCGCTGCGCCAGAGCCAGCAGCAGTTGCTCGAGACCAACCTGGAGCTGCAGCGGCTGACCAACTCGGACGGCCTGACCGGGCTGTCGAACCGGCGTTATTTCGACGAGTACCTCGGGGCCGAATGGAAGCGCGCCAATCGCGAGCAAAGCCAGTTGGCGCTGCTGATGATCGACGTGGACTCGTTCAAGGCTTACAACGACACCTACGGCCACGTGGCCGGGGACGAGGTGCTGCGCCGTGTTGCCGGCGTGATCCGCGAGAACTGCGCGCGCCCGGCGGACCTTCCGGCGCGCTTCGGCGGCGAGGAGTTCGCCATGATCCTGCCGTCCACCTCGCCCGGCGGGGCACGGCTGCTGGCCGAGAAGGTCAGGCGCGCGATCGAGTCCCTGCAGGTGCCGCATAGCGGGTCGCTGGTGGGGCAGCATGTGACTGTCAGCATTGGGGGCACGGCGCTCGTGCCTGGTGCGGATTTGCCTTTTAGCCGGATTGTGGAGATTGCTGATGCCGGGCTTTATCAGGCTAAGCGGAATGGGAGGAATCAGGTTGTTATGACTTCTTGAGGGGTTGGGGGTGGGGTTGGGGTTGGGGCTTCAACTTCAACTGCAACTTCAACTGCGGTTTCACCACGCCTGCGGCGCGGCGACCTACTTTCTTGTCTTGCCAAGAAAGTAGGCAAAGAAGGCGCGCCGGATGGGGCGACACCCCCTCGGGCTTCGGCGAAAAGAGCGGCCGGGACCCAAACTCGCATCGCCTTAAGGCGATACTCAGACATGGGTCCCTCTTTTCCGCTCTTTTCGCCGAAGCCCGAGGCGCCCCATACGGCCTGGGCACACCTTGACGGCTCGCTTCGCATCGCGCTTGGGTGTTACCCGCCTGACTGGCGGGTAACACGGCCGAACCGAATGGCTGCGGCGCGGGCTGCCGCCGGTTTGACCGTATCCGGTGCCGGCGCTACGATTGCCGCCAGACGCCATCCCATGAATATGGAGTACCGCCCCGCGCCAATGCGCGCCATAGTCGAGACTACCTCAGCCTGAACCATGCCCTCACAGAACCTGTCTGCGGCCCCAGAGGCCGATATCCGCGTCCTGCTGGTCGAGGATGACCCCGCCACCAGCGTGCGCCTGCAAAATGCGCTGGCCAGCTTGCCGGGCATCCAGGTGATGGCGGCCTGCGCGCAGCGCGCCAGCGCCTGCGAGTGGCTGGCCGCGCATGAGCCCGACGTGCTGCTGTGCGACCTCGGGCTGCCGGACGGCTCCGGCATCGATGTCATCCGTCAAGCGCGCCGGCTGCACCCGCGCTGCGACTGCATGGTGATCACCATGTTCGGTGACGAGGCCAATGTGCTGGCCAGCATCGCCGCGGGCGCCACCGGCTACCTGCTCAAGGACGAATCGGACGACAACCTGCGCGCCTCCGTGCTGGAATTGCGCGCCGGCGGCTCACCGATGAGCCCGGTGATCGCGCGCAAGGTCATCACCCGGCTGCGCAGTGCCAGCGTGCCTGGCATCCCGGCGCAGGGCGCCCCTGGCATGGACGTGACGCTATCCGCCCGCGAGACCGAGGTGCTCGACCTGATCTCGCGCGGGTACACCTATGCGGAAACCGCCGGGCACCTGGCGATCAGCGTGCACACCGTGCAGGCGCATATCAAGAACATTTACGGCAAGCTGGCGGTCAACTCCCGCACCGAGGCCGTATTCGAAGCCCACAAGCTTGGCCTGTTGAAGACCTTTTGAGGCCAATGCCGATGGCCCTGCTGCCCATCCTGCGGCTGGTGTGCCTGAGTGCCCTGTGGCTCGCCATGGGCTGTGGGGTCACCGCCTGCGGCGCAGAGCGCCAGGATCCGTCGCTGCCATCCGCGCCGGACCCGGCAAACCAGGTGCAGGTGCTGCAGCAAGCGCTGGCCGTGGTCCGCCCCGACGGCGCCGGGCAAGGCCAGGCGCCCCAGCCGGCCGAGATCGCACTGCCCCACGACTGGGACCGCGTCTACCCCGGCCGCGACGGCACGGCGACCTATCGCCTGGATTTTCCCTACCGCGGCGCCGGGCAGGACATCCCCGCGCTCTACCTGGCGCGCGCGGCCAACAGCTTCGAGATGCATCTCAACGGCAAGCTGCTGGCCGCCTCCGGCGCCATGGATGCGCCTGCCCTCTACGGCGGCCAGCGCCCCTTGTACATCCCCGTGCCCGAGGCCATGCTGCAGCCGGAGAACGAGCTGACGATCAAGATCGCCGCCCGCGCGAATGCCAAGGCAGGCCTGTCGCGCGTCGAGTTCGGGCCGGGCCGGCTGGTGCATTCGCACTACCTGGGCGCGCTCTGGTTCCGCGTGATCGGGCCGTTGGTGATCACGGCGCTGAGCCTGTTGCTGACGGCGATCTCGCTGCTGATCTGGTGGCGCCAGCGCGATCCATTGTTCGGCCTCTATGCGCTAGCCGAGATCGCATGGTCGGTCAGCGTGGTCGAGCGCCTGCTGGACAGCGCCCCGTTGCCGCTGCACGCGTGGCAGGTGCTGGTGCTGGCCAGCCGGACCCTGTTCATCGTGGCCACAGCCCGGTTCGCGCTGATCATCATCGACGTTCGCTCGCCGTGGCCGGCGTGGCTGGTCACCGCTTTCCTGTGGATCAAGCTGCCGCTGATCGTGGTGATGACATTCCTGTTCAACACCCCCAGCCTCAAGCTGTTCGACTGGGCCGTCAACATGCTGCTAGCGTGCGGCATCGCCACGGCGCTGGCGTGGGCGGCGCTGCGGCGCCCCAGCCGCGAGCGCCTGGTGCTAGCCGCCACGGTGGCGCTGGCCAGCGCGCTGAGCACCGCCGACGTGATCCGCATCCTGTTCAGCAACGATTTTTACTGGGACACATCGCTAACCAAGTACGTCTCGCAGCTGTTCAGCCTCAGCATGGCCTGGCTGCTGGTGGACCGCTATACGCGCACCACCAGTTCGCTGGCCGAGCTCAACCGCAACCTGGACCGCAAGGTTGCGCAAAAGGAGGAAGAGCTGCATCTGCTCTACGCGCACTCACGTGAGATCGAGCGCGAGCAGGCCACCTTGCGAGAGCGCGGGCGCATCATGCGCGACATGCACGATGGCCTGGGCAGCACGCTGGTCGGGGCGCTCAGCCTGTTGCGCTCAGGCCATGGCTCGCCCATGGTGCTGCAGCAACATCTGCAGCAAGCGCTGGATGCCTTGAAGCTCTCGGTGGATGCCATGCAAGACACTGGCGGCGACCTCGCCGTGGTGCTGGGCAACCTGCGCTACCGGCTGCGGGCCCGCCTGGAGGCGGCGAAGCTGCGGGTGGACTGGCAAGTGGAGCGGCTGCCGCCCGTGGCCGGCCTGACGCCGCAGATCGTGCGCGAGCTACAGTACCTGCTGCTGGAAGCCTTCTCCAACGTCATGCAGCATGCCGGCGGCGCTACGGTGCAAGTGGTGGCGCGCAGCCTCGCGGGCGCCGGCGCCGAGGCCATCCTGATCGAGATCCGCGACGACGGGCGCGGCTTCGATGCGCAGTCCGGCGCCCAGGGCCACGGCCTGGCCAATATGCGCAGCCGCGCGGCCGCCATTGGCGGCGAGTTGTCGATTGCGTCTTCGGAGCGGGGCACGACCGTCAGCCTGCTGCTCTACCCGGCGCGGTGGGCCGAAGGCGAGGCCACCTGAGCGATAGCCAGGTGCGGCAATGCTAGCGCGTCTGCTCGATGTCGCTTTGCAGGACGTCGAGGTGCGACAGGTATTTGTGCAGTTCTTCGCGTCCGCTATCGGTAATGCAATAGACGCGGCCACTGCCTTCCACCAGCTCCGCCGTGATCGCGCGTGCGATCATCAGGCTGCGCAGGATGGGCCTGAGCGAACGGATGTTCTTTTCCACTCCATGCTCGCGCAGGCGGTCAACCAGCGTCATGACCGTCGACGGGCTCGACTGGACAAGCTTGAGGATGTACAGCTTCGAAACGAAGCCGTCTAGCGTTGGCGCTCTCATGCGGCTCCTGTGACACACCTGCCAGCGGTGCGATAGAGCAGATCTACATAGGCAGCCCTGGCGCGGCAAGCGCGCCCGGGCGTGTTACCTGCAAGCGGCCCGGTCGGCACCAGGCGCGCCAATTAAAAAAATGGGGTGCACGAGGCACCCCATTTCTTGCATTGCGCGCGCCAGCGCGAGGCCGGCGCGGGTGGGGCTTGACGATTACTCTTCCTGGAACGCCTCTTCGCGCTTTGCCTTGATGGAAGGCAGGGCAACGATGGCAACCAGCGAAGCTGCTGCGATCAGCAGGCCCAGCGACAGCGGACGGGTCACGAACACAGTGAACTCGCCGCGCGACAGCAGCAAGGAGCGGCGGAAGTTCTCTTCCATCATCGGCCCCAGCACGAAGCCCAGCAGCAACGGAGCCGGCTCGCACTTGAGCTTCAGGAACAGGTAGCCGATGATGCCGAAGCCAGCTGCCATGAACACGTCGAAGGTCTGGTTGTTGACCGAGTACACGCCGATACCGCAGAACACCAGAATGGCCGGGTACAGGAAGCGGTAAGGCACGGTCAGCAGCTTCACCCACACGCCAATCATCGGCAGGTTCAGGATGATCAGCATCAGGTTGCCGATCCACATCGAGGCGATCAGGCCCCAGAACAGCGCGGGGTTGCTGGTCATGACCTGCGGGCCCGGCTGGATGTTGTGGATGGTCATCGCGCCCACCATCAGCGCCATCACGGCGTTGGGCGGAATGCCCAGCGTGAGCAGCGGGATGAAGGAGGTCTGCGCCGCGGCGTTGTTGGCCGATTCCGGACCTGCCACGCCTTCGATGGCGCCCTTGCCAAACTCATGTGCGTACTTGGAGGTCTTCTTTTCCAGCGAGTAGGCTGCGAACGAAGCCAGTGCCGCACCGCCGCCCGGCAGGATGCCCAGCGCGGAGCCCAGGAACGTGCCGCGAAGCACGGCCGGGATCATGCGGCGAAAATCTTCCCTGGTCGGCCAGAGGTTGGTGACGCTGTCGGTGAAGGTCTCGCGGGCTTCCTTCTGCTCCAGGTTCGCGATGATTTCCGCGAAGCCGAACATACCCATGGCCAGCGCGACGAAGTCGATGCCATCGGTCAGCTCGGGGATGTCGAAGGAGAAGCGTGCGGCGCCCGAGTTCACGTCGGTACCGATCAGGCCCAGCAGCAGGCCCAGCACGATCATCGCCACGGCCTTGGGCAGCGAGCCCGAAGCCAGCACCACGGCGCCGATCAGGCCCAGGCACATCAGCGAGAAGTACTCGGCAGGACCGAACTTGAACGCCAGTTCCGACAGCGGCGTAGCAAACGCGGCCAGGATCAGGGTAGCCACGCAGCCGGCAAAGAAGGAACCCAGGCCAGCGGTTGCCAATGCCACGCCCGCTCGTCCCCGCCGTGCCATCTGGTAGCCATCGATGGTGGTCACCACCGACGACGATTCACCCGGCAGGTTGACCAGGATAGCGGTGGTGGAGCCACCATACTGTGCGCCGTAGTAAATACCGGCCAGCATGATCAGCGCTGCCACCGGGGGCAGCGTGTAAGTCACCGGCAGCAGCATGGCGATGGTGGCCAGAGGCCCCAGGCCCGGCAGCACGCCGATCAAGGTACCCAGCACACAGCCCAGGAAGGCGTATGCCAGGTTCTGCAACGAAAGCGCCGTGGAAAAGCCCAAGGCAAGATGGTCAATCAATTCCATATGGCCGACTCCTTAACCAGTAATGAAAGCAGGCCACACCGGCATCTGCAGGTTGATGCCGTACACGAAGGCGCCCATGCTGATCAGCACCAGGACGATCGCGTTCAAGACCGCGCCCTTCCAGCTGAACTCATGGCTGGCCATCGACGACACCAGCACCAGCACGAACACCGACAACACCATGCCGAGCGGCTTGAGCAGCAGGCCGAACAGCACCACCGAACCCAGAATCCACAACAGGGTCTTCAAGTCCCAGCGGGCGAGCTGGTCAGCTTCACCCTTTTTCGATACCGAGCCGATCAGCACGAATGCACCGAGCACGGCGAGTACCAGGCCGAGTAGAAACGGAAAATATCCGGGGCCCATCTTGGCGGCTGTTCCCATGGAATAGCCGCGGGCGACCCAGGAAAAGCACAATCCGACCAGAATGAACATCAGGCCGGAGGCAAAGTCCTTTTGGCTGCGTATGCGCAAAACGATTCTCCTCAAAGTACGTGAAAGCAGTGCCCCTCCGCTCGCAGGCTCTTTGCATGCGGAGGTGGTCCGTTCGGCAGGAAGAAAATAGTGTCCCTGCAGGATGGAACGAACATTAGAGAGGCGATCTTTCAGCTTGCTTTCATTTGTCTTGGTTTAGGGGTATTCACCGATACGCTTGGAAATCCCGCCAAAATACATACATCACGCCGTGATGTAACACCGAAAGACGAATGAAAGGAAGCCGAAGGGAAATTGAAGGGGATCGAAAGGAAAACGTAAGGAAAACACGAGGATCATCCTGGTGCGGACGCGTGCCGGCAGACCCGAGGGCCGCTTGCATCACCTTACTGGAACGCCGGATATGCGGGCCAGCGACTCAGTCGGCGCCCTGCTTCGACATTGCACGTGACTCTCCCGCCAGCGCCGGCTCGCCGGCGGCGCCGGCCGTGCTCAGGGCTTCCTCGCACGCTGTGCCCATGCTGGTATCGGGCGCCTGGGGCGCGAACTCCGGCTCCGGGGCCGGCCCGGGCGCGACCGGCAGGATACGGGCGGCGCGCCAGTTGCCAAAGCGGTAATACGCCACGGCCAGCGTGACCGAGACCACCGAGCCCAGCGGAAAGCTCCACCAGATCGCATCGGCGCCGACGGCGCGCTCGAGCACCCAGGCAAATGGCAGGCGCACCACCCACATCGACAGGAACAGGATCACCAGCGGGGCCATCACCGCGCCGGTGGCGCGCACGGTGCCGAACAACACGATGGTGAAGCCGAACAGGATGAAGGACCACAGCACGATGGCATTGATATGCTGCGCAATACCGATGGCCGTGCCGTCATCGGGCAGGAACAAGCCCAGCGAGTGACGGTTGAACAGGTAGATCAGGGCAACCAGCGTTCCGGTCATCAGCAAGTTGAACATCAGCCCCACGCGTGTGATGCGCGTCACGCGACTCCACAGCCCGGCGCCCACGTTCTGCGCCACCATCGACGACACGCTGGCGCCAACCGCCAGCGCGGGCATCTGCACGTACGTCCACAACTGCGAGGCCACGCCGTAGGCGGCGGTGGTCTGCGAGCCGTAGCGATTGACCAGCGACATCATCACGATCGCCGACGACGAGATCACCACCATCTGCAGCCCCATCGGCAAGCCCTTGGCCACCAGCGCGCGCAGGATCGCGGTATCGGGCCTCAGGTAGGCGAGCTGGTGGCGCCGCAGCGCCAGGAAGTGGTGGCGGCGGTAGAGCACGACCAGCATCGCGGCCAGGCTCGCCAACTGCGCGATCAGCGTGGACAGCGCCGAGCCGGCGATGCCGAGCTCCGGGAACGGGCCGATGCCAAAGATCAGCAGCGGATTGAGCACCACGTCCAGCCCCACCGACAACAGCATGAAATAGAACGGCGTGCGCGAGTCTCCCGCGCCGCGCAGCGTCATCATCACGAAGTTGTAGAAATACATGAAGGGCAGCGCCAGGAAGATGATGCGCAGGTAGCTGATGGCAAGCGCCCTGGCATCGGCCGGCGTGCCCATCGCGGCAAGGATGTCGGGCGTGAAGGCGTAGCCCAGCGCCGCTGCCAGCACCGACAGCAGGACAAAGAAGGTGGTGCTGGTGCCCACCACGCGGCGCGCCTCGACCAGGTCGCGCGCGCCCACGGCTTGCCCGATCATGATGGTGTTGGCCATGCTGATGCCGAACACCACGCCGAGCAGGAAGAACAGGATGATGTTGGCGTTTGAGGTGGCCGTCAGCGCCGCCTCGCCGAGGAAATGCCCCACCCACACGGAATTGATCGAGGCGTTGAGCGACTGCAGGATGTTGCTGCCCAGCACCGGCAGCGAAAACAGCAGCAACGTGCGGCCGATCGGGCCCGTGGTCAGCTGGGCTTTGGATTTTGTTGGCATGTTCGGGGGTGGTCTCGTGTTTTTATCGTGTTCTTGTCGTGTTCTTGTCGTGTTCTGATTGCGCCTGGGATCGTCGGGAAACGCGGGGCAATGCCATGCGCGATGCCCACGTTTGCCACTATGTCACACCTTGCCGACAGCCCTTGTCGGTAGTCGTCTGTCAGACGGAAAGCCAATTGTAAGCAGTTGTTTGGATCAGGGCACGAGCTCTGCGCGCAAGGAGTCAAACATTGGCGAAACGCAATACACAAGTGGCCCTTGGTGTCTCGCAGAGCGGCCATGGCGGTGTCCCCCGCCGTGGCGTCCAAGCGCCGTTTCCATCCATGAACCGTGAGGTCCGATATGACGAAGAACACGCCGATTCGCTTTTTGCAAGCTTCCACCGCCCTGGCTGCCGGCCTGCTATGTGCGGCCGCCTTTGCCCAGACGCCCGCCGTTCCTGCCGATAGCGGCAATGCCGCGGCGCCTGCCGGCATGACACAGATCGAGCCGCCGAAGGATCCGCTGGTCCAGCGCCGCGATGCCAACAAGCAGGCCTCGGACGAATACAAGACCAAGAAAAAGGCCGCCAAGACAGAGTACAAGCAGGACGTGAAGTCCGCCAAGCAGCAAAAGAGCGCCGAGAAGAAGGCCAACAACGACACCATGAAAAAGGACATGTCGACCACGCCCGCCGACGCGCAGAAGAACTAAGCGCGTACGGCCGCGTTTTGCCGCTTCCCGCTTCCCCCTTCCCCCTTCCCCCTTCCGGGCAACCACGATAAAACGCCCCGCCTCCCCCAAGGAGGCGGGGCGTTTTATCGTGATGATCGCTTGAACCGCAGCGCCATTGGGCGAACCATCAGGCGCAATTTCCGAGTCTGTGGCATCTCCGGGTAGAATCGCGTTAGGTGCAAACTAGATCACATTATGGGAAGAACCGTGGATATCAATGGCAACGCATTGACAGGTGCTCAGCTGGAACAGTTACTGGATCGCCTCGAAGCCGATCTTGAGGAAGGCAATTCAAGCGAAGCCGCCGATTTGCTGGCCAGATTGCGCGCCAAGCCTTTGCGGGCCGACTCCCTTGAGTCCATCGACCGGCTGCATACGCTATGGATGCGCGCGGGGGATCCGGAGGCTGCGCTGGCGGTGGTCAACGTAGACGGCGCCGGCACGCTGGAAGCCACGCCGCGCGAAGCGCAGGCCGAACTGCGCATGTACCTGGCGCTCTATCGCCTCCAGATAGCCAACCACGTCAACGAGGAAGAGAGCATCCAGCGTGCCCTCGCTGAGATGCGCGCCATCGTGGCAGGGATGCCGGAGCTGAATGCGGACCGGTATCGGCAGCTTCGCGTGTTCGATAGCCTGGAAGTGCGCAAGCTGGGCATTGCGCTGGAGACAATTGACCTGCGCCATGCATTGAACGGGGCCATCGCGGAACGCGCGCCGTTCCGTGCATGGGACCTCGCCGACTATCAGCGGCGGCGCGCCTGGGCGCTGACGCGCCATGACAGCAACGACGAGGCCCGCGCAGCAGCTGGCGCGGCCATCCTGGCGCTGCAGACGGCCGACGCGCAACAGGACGTCGACGAAAACGACTGGCTGCGCCTGGGCAGCGCCCTGATCGGCATCGCGCCCGAGCGCCTCGCCGACTTCCAGCAGGCCGCGAGGGCCCTGACAGCGCAGCAGTCGTTGCCGCAGCGCCGTGAACTGGAAGTCCGGCTGTCCCGGCTCGCGGCGCGCGCCTTGTACGCGCAGGGCGATTTGCCCGGCGCACTGGACGCCTGCTCCGCCGCGCGCCATAGCCTGTCGTCGAACGGCAGCGATGACTTCATCGAATACGAGCTGCCGTGGCTGATGCAAGCCCAGCGCGTTGACGAGGCCGGCCGCCGGGCCTTCCTGCACATCTATCAGGTCGAGGACGAGATGTGGGATGGCGCCGCGCAGCTGGTTCACGCGCGGCTGGCCGATGCGGCCGACGGCTCGGCCTGGTGGCCATTGTGCGCCATGCGGGCCTGCAATACGGAAGAAACGCTGGCAGCCTTCCTGTCAAAAGCGCAAGAGGGAGAACAGGATCCGCGGACCCTCTCCCCGACCCATGAAGCGCTCTTTGGCGCCGTGGGTGAGCAAGTGGATGCGCAGGCCTTGCAGTCGGTATTCGACGCAGCACGCGCACTGGCCGAGCAGCGTTCGCCGGGCCATCCATGGATCGCAAGACTGGCGGCGGTCAACGACGGCGCGGCGGGCCGCATCGATGCCACAACGCAAGCGGCGCGGCTGTATGCGGCGGCGCAGGAAGGCGGCATGCAGGACAACCGCACGGCCTATGCCCTGTTCGAGGCTCGGGTGCAATCGCTTGGGGTGATCCAGACGCTGAAGCTGCCGGCCTTCTCGCTGCCAAGCGGGCTGTGGGCGTACAACTTCGGGGTCGCGCTTGGCGATTTGCTCGGGGAACACCTGGACCGCGTCCCTGCCGAGTCGCGCAACGAAACCTACAGCGATTTCATCAAGCTGCAGATTGCCGCCTACGAACAAGGGCAGGCGTGCCTGGAGCGCTATTTCGAGAGCGGTGCCGGCCATCCGTACGATGCCTGCGCGCACCTCTACTCCATGCTGTGCAACAACCTGGCCATCATCTATCGGTACGACGAGCGGCGCTACGAGGATGCCGTCGAGCTGCACAGGCGCGGCATCGCCGCCAGCCCGTTTGCCGAACACTACGCCGGCCTGCTGAGCGTGCGGATCGCAATGCAGGATTCCGAGGGGATCATCAGCGCCGCCGAGCAGCTCTGGCACTACGCCGCCGAGTTTGGCTACAGCCGGCATGACCCCAACGACTACCTGAGCGAGGTGTCGCAGGCCCTGTACAAGCTCGATCGCGACCGCGAGATTCCCATCTGGGTGGAGCGCCTGGTGAAATGGGAGCGGGAAGAAGGCCAGGACGGTAGCAAGCTGTCGAGCAGGGACTTGGGCGTGCGCCTGCAAATGGCTTTCAACCTGGCGCATAACTGCCCCGAAGAAGCCGCGGCCCTGTGGAGCCGCATCGCGCGCCACGTCGATGGTTGCTCGGAATCCTGGATGGTCAGCCTGGCGGCCGACACGCTCAGTGGGCTGCAGCGCCACGCCGAGGCCGCCGCCCTCTTTGAGCGTGCCATCGCACTCAATCCGCGCAGCAACGAATACGAGCTCGCCGATGTCAAGGCGATGGAGGAAAAAGTGGCGCTCTACCGCACGCAAGCCAACCCTGCCGGCAAGAGCAAGAGCTGGTGGCAAGTCTGGAAATGAGTACCGCCTGCCGGATGACAGGCTACGCGCCGCGCAACGCCCTCAATGCCGGCGCCCTGAAGGCGGGCATCGCCGCGCGCAGCCAGGCGCGCGGCGACGATGCCGCGGTGCGCGCCTGGCTGCTCAACCACTTCTATCGCCATCTCGTCGCCAACTTCGAGCCGGCCATCAAGATTGATTCGCTCGACGGTGCGCGGCAGGCCCTGAGATCCGAGGCGATGCCGGAGTGGGTTGCGGCGCGCTTTGGCGCGTCGGCCAAGGCGAGCGGCGAAGCAGCAATGCCACCGGCCCCGGTCGTCTGGGTGGATCCTGTCGAGCCGCGCCTGCTGGCGCTGGAAGCGCGGCTCGTCGAGTTCCTGACCTCGCGCAAGGGCACCGCTCTTGACGGCAAGCTCGACCGCATCACCTGCCCGCAAGCACTGGCGCTGTGGGACAAGGAACATGCCGAGATGGCCACGCGCATCGAGCGCGGCTGGCGCCAGAGCCAGCCCGAAGCGCTGCGTACCTTGCTGTCGACGCCGCATGGCGTGTTCGTGGAATTGCTGCCAGACAGTGCGCTGCTGCGCGCGGAAATGGCCTTTGAAAGCTACGTCATGCGGCATTGCCTGGGGCAGTTTTCCGACCGGCGCGCGCTCTCCGGCGGCTACGGCGAGCGCTATGCCGAAGCGGTGGCGCAGCAGCGCCTGCGCTTGCTGAGCTTCCGCGATGCCAGCGGACAACCGCATATCACCATCAGCGTGCATGTGCTGGCCAGTGGCGCGCTCACCATCGACCAGGTCAAGGGCAAGCAGAACAGGCCGCCCATCGCGCGCTACGTGGAAGATGTGCTAGCCTGCCTGAACGCCCTGGGTACCGATGCGGAAACCCCGGACGATTGCATCGCCATCGGCGTGGTGCGCACGCCAGCCGGCTGGGCGCGCATTGAAGACGTGGCCGACGCCGCGACGCAGACCCGATTGGTCGCCCGGTACCCACAACTCTTTGTCAGGCTCCGCGCGCCGACGCCAATGGTGGAGTGGCTGGTCGCCGCGCGCCAGCCTGGCTTGCTGACGGAGCGTTCGCCAATGGCGGCATCGGTCCGGTATGCCACTCGGCAAACGCCGGGCGCGGGTGACGCCGAGGCGGTTGTCGCCACCGAAGACGTGCCATGGCCGGACATCTCGCTGTCGCACGCGGCGCAAATCCAGGCTTCGCCCTCGCGAGGTGTAACGGAGCGCCAGATCGGATGAATGGGATGAATGTCTTCTACCTGCTCCTCGGGGCCTTTGTGCTATGGCGGGTCTACCGCTTCCTGCGCCCCAAGCGTCCCGCTGTGTTCACCCGGCGCAAGCAATGGGCATTGACGTTGGCGCAGCCCATGGTTGATGCCACCAGCATGACGGGGTTTTTCAACCCCGCATCGGACCACATGACCGACGCGGCGCGCGCGTTGTTCCGCGTGCAGTTGCTGCATCAGATGGAGTTCCGCGCCAATGCCACGGATGACGAAGTGCGCCAGCACCTCGCCCAGATGTTCGAATCACGGTGGTTTCGCGCCGACCTGCATGCGCTGCTGCCGACCGACGATCCGCGCGCCGCGCTGGCCTTTGCCTGCGTCCGGATGGCCTTTTTTGCGCGCACCGTCATGCTGATGGGCTGGGTCGAGCCGATGGCCGCGTGGCGCGTGCTCCTGCTCAACGCGCAGCGCGCGCAGGACTGTTTTGCCAGCTGGGAAGACTTCGGCCATGCCTTTATCGCCGGCCGCCAGCAATGGCTTGCCGCATTCCGCGCCGACCCTCTGGGCAAGGCCTTCGATGCAGCCAGCTTGCGCCAGCTGCTGGCGCCGCCCAAGGGCGCCTGGGCAGCGCTGGCATGGCCGGACCTGCCGGCGTTCAGCCCCGAGCCGCGCTGAGTCAGCGCCTGGACGCCGCCCGGTAGGCGGCGATGCGCGCCTTGAGTCCCGGCCGGGCGGCGGAGCGCACCAGCTCGGCCAGCTGCGCCGCGCGCGCCGCTTCTGCCATGGCGTGGCCGCCCTGCGTGGCGGCCTGGATAGCGGCATGGGTTGGGGCGTCCAGCCGGCGCGCACGCTGCGCCAACGTGGCAAGCGCGCCGGCGCGCGCCTGCGGCGCCACCAAATTGCCGGCCATGTCGCAGGCCAGCGCTTCCTCGGCCCGAACGGCCCGCCCGCTCGCGATCCAGTCCCGCGCCGTAGCCACACCCACCAGCTGCGCCAGCCGAGCGCTGCCCAGCACCAGGCCGAAGGCCGCGCCGGGGAAAGCCAGCGTGCTGCCCGGCGCGATCCAATGCTGCTCGCAGGCCACCATCAGGTCGGCGCCCGCGCCCATGGCGCGGCCCTGGACCAGCGCGACGGTGGTAAAGGGTGCGCCGTGCACGCTTTGCAGCAGCAGCTCGACGCGCACGAAACGCGCCAGCAGCGAATCGTCGCTCTCGCTATCCAGCTCACCCAGATCGAACCCCGTGCAGAAATGCGTGCCGGCGCCGTCAATGGCGAGCAGGCGGGTGCCATCGTGGTGGCACGCCAGCACCGCCGCCGCGAGCGCCTCCACCAGCCCGGCCGACAGCGCATTGCCACGCTCGGGCCGGTTCAGCGTCAATCGGGTGACGTCGCCTTGCTTGTCAATCAGCAGACCGGCTTGTTCCACGTTCACCCCTGCGCCGGCGCTGCCGCCGGCGCCCACAGGTTGGGCACCAGCGCATTGGAGTAGCCGGATACGAACGGCTTGGTGGCGCCGCTGGCGGCGTCATACACATGGCGCTGGATGCGGCCAATGTTGCCGCCATACAGATGCACGCTGATCGACACCCGGTCGTCATGCGCATTGCGCACGCGGTGCACATCGCCCAGCGTGGGCGAGACCGCGGCCACCTGGCCGGCGCTCAGCACCACGGCATCGCCGTCTTCCACCAGCCGGCCGCCTTCCACGCGGTAGTGCTGGTCCACCTCGGCGCCGCGCAGCATGCCGATCAGGCCCCACACCGTGTGGTCGTGCACGGGCGTTTGCTGGCCCGGCCCCCAGACGAAGCTGACCAGCGAAAAGCGATCGAGCGGATCGCCATAGAGCAGATGCTGCTGGTAGTAGACAGGATGCGGGCGTGCCATGGCCTCAGGCAGCCAGTCGTCGTGCGCCACCAGTTCGCTCAGCGCGGCGCTGGCTTGCGCGAGGATGTCCGGCTCGCTGCTGCCCTCGCGTTCTGCCTGCGTAACCACGCGGCTGATGGTGGCAACGAACGCGCGCAGCCGATCGATGTTGCCGGTCTTGTCGCTCATGATGATTCCTCTATCTGCCTTTGACTTACGTGGGGTCTTGTTCCGTGGCTGCACTGCCCGCCTGGTAGCGGGCGCGCACGGCGGCGTTGTGCTCGCCCAGCGCCGGCGGGTCGCGGCGGATCGGCAAGCCCAGCCCGTCGAAACGCAGCGGCGAGGCGAAGGTGCGGGTCTGGTGGCCGCCAGGCAGCGTCAGCGGGCGCACCCAATCCATATGCGCCACCTGCGGATCGTCCAGCGCGGCGGCATAGTCGTTGATACGCGCATGCGGCACGCCAGCGGCATTGAAAGCGGCTATCCAGTGCGCCACGCCAGCGGTGGCAAAGCGCTCCTCCAGCAGGATCTTCAGTGCGGCCTGGTTGGCCGCGCGGTCGCGCGTGGTGGCGAAGCGCGCGTCCTGCGCCAGAGCGGGCAGTGCCACCACGCGCACCACTTCGAGCCACAGCTTCTGGTTGCCCGCGGCGATGGCAAAGTAGCCATCGGCGGCCTGGAAGGCCTGGTAGGGCGCATTGCGCGGATGCGCGGAGCCCAGCTTGGCCGGGCTTCGGCCGGTGCCGAAGTACTCGCTGGTCTGCAGTGCGGCGATGCCGAGCGTGCAACCGTACATCGGCACATCGATATGTGCGCCCGCGCCGCCGGCCCGCACCCGGGTGAGCGCGCTGGCAATGGCAAAGGCGCCGTACAGCCCCGAAGCAAAGTCCGCCAGCGGCACGCCGCACTTCACCGGCGCGCCATCGGGCTCGCCGGTTACGCTCATGACGCCGGCCGCAGCCTGGATGGTCAGGTCGAACCCGCCCTCGCCTGCGCGCGGGCCGCTCTGGCCGTAGGCGGACACCGAGCAATACACCAGACCTGGCTTTTGCTCGCGAAAGCTGGCGTAGCCCAGCCCGAGCCGGTCCATCACCCCCGGGCGGTTGTTCTCGATCACCACGTCGGCATCCAGGATCAGCGCACGCGCCAGCGCCACGTCGGCGGCATCCTTCAGGTTGAGCGCCACCGACTCCTTGTTGCGGTTGAGCGAGGCGAAGTTCTCGGAGAAGCCATCGGATAGCGGCGGCCACTGCCGTAAGGTGTCGCCCTCGGGCGCTTCCACCTTGATCACCTCGGCGCCCATATCGGCCAGCAGCATGCCGCAAAAGGGCCCGGCGGCAACGGTACAGAATTCCACGACCCGCACGCCTTGCAGCGGCAGGTCCTGTTGGTCGAGATCACGCATGGGAAGCATCCACAGGGAAGGAGAGAGAGGCGGCGCAGTGAATCAGCCGTCCTCTTCGGCAAGCTGCCGGCCGCGTTGCGACAACGCGCTGCAACGATTATAGGGAGTTGCAAAATACGATACTATCGTTCCACATTTGAGAACAGGGTGCGCCATCCGCATCAGATGCCCGCATGGAGCATAAGCATCGATGAACAACACCTTGATCAAGGGCCTCGGCGTGATCGAGTTGCTGGCGCACAGCGACCGGCCGCTGGGCCTCACCGAGATCGCCACCCGCCTGGGCCTGGCCAAGAGCAATGTGCATCGGCTGCTGCAAGCGCTGACCGAACTCAATTATGTGATTCGCGACGCCTCCGGCACCGGCTACAGTGCGTCGATCAAGCTCTGGGAGTTGGGCTCGGCGGTGCTCTCGCGGCTGGACCTGCGCCGCCATGCCCAGGCGTGGATGGACAAGCTGATGCACGCCAGCGGCGAGAGTGTGCACCTGTCCGTGCTGGACCGCGCCGAGGTGGTCTACGTGCACAAGATCGACAGCCCCAACCCCGTGCGCGCCTATACCCAGATCGGCGGGCGGGCGCTGGCGCACTGCGTGGCCACCGGCAAGGCGATGCTAGCCTTCCAGCCGGACACCGCGTTGCAGCGCATGTTCACCACGCTGGTGCCGTCCACACCCAACAGCATCGTCGAGCCCGAGCGTTTCCTGCGGGAGATGGCCAAGGTGCGCAAAGAGGGCTATGCGGTCAACCGCGGCGAGTGGCGCGAGACCGTCTACGGCGTGGCCGCGCCGATCTGCGACGGCAACGGGCACGTCATCGCCGCCATCGGGCTGTCGGGGCCCGCTGAGCGGTTCAAGCCGCACAAGATCAAGGGCTTTGCCGCGCTGGTGCTGAACGCGGCCACGGAGATCTCCGATGACCTGGGCGGCGGCAACCGGCACAATGCACTAGCACTGGCTACGCGCAGCATGGTGGCGATGCGGCGCGGCTGAGCCCCGGGCATCAGCCATTCTTCCTGAGCCCGTGAGAGATCGCGGACGGTGGCTTTTGCCGCACTTTCTCCCGCCCCTCGGAAACGCCGGCGCCTGCCGATGCACAAAACCGGCCGACGCGTTAAGCTTGCGGTTTGGCCGCCGCGCCCACGCGCGGCATCCCCCACCGCGGCGGCACCGGCTGCGCTTGTCGCACGCAACCTTCTTCAGGAGAAAGGCATGTACCAGGATCTCGCCCTCTACATCGACGGAGAATTCGTCAAGGGAGGGGACCGACGCGAGCAAGACGTCATCAACCCCGCCACCCAGGAACTCCTGGGCAAGCTGCCGCATGCCAACCGCGGCGATCTGGACCGCGCCCTGGCCGCCGCGCAGCGCGCCTTTGAAAGCTGGAAGAAGACCTCGCCGCTGGAGCGCTCCAAAATCCTGCGCCGCGTGGCAGAACTGACCCGCGAGCGCGCCAAGGACATCGGCCGCAACATCACGCTGGACCAGGGCAAGCCGCTGGCCGAAGCCATCGGCGAAGTCATGATCTGCGCCGAGCACGCCGAATGGCACGCCGAGGAATGCCGCCGCATCTACGGCCGCGTGATCCCGCCGCGCCAGCCCAACGTGCGCCAGATCGTGGTGCGCGAGCCGATCGGCGTGTGCGCTGCCTTTACGCCGTGGAACTTCCCTTTCAACCAGGCGATCCGCAAGATGGTCTCGGCCATCGGCGCCGGCTGCACGCTGATCCTCAAGGGCCCGGAAGACTCGCCCAGCGCGGTGGTCGCGCTGGCCCAGCTGTTCCACGATGCAGGCCTGCCCCCGGGCGTGCTGAACATCGTCTGGGGCGTGCCGGGCGAGATCTCCACCTACCTGATCGAATCGCCGATCGTGCGCAAGATCTCCTTCACCGGTTCGGTGCCGGTGGGCAAGCAGCTGGCCGCGCTGGCCGGCGCCCACATGAAGCGCGTGACCATGGAGCTGGGCGGGCACTCGCCGGTGCTGGTGTTTGACGACGCCGACATCGAGCCGGCAGCGGAAATGCTGGCGCGCTTCAAGCTGCGCAACGCCGGCCAGGTGTGCGTGTCGCCCACGCGCTTCTACGTGCAGGAAAAAGCCTACGACAAGTTCCTGGCGCGCTTTACCGAAGTGATCGGCTCGATCAAGGTTGGCGACGGCCTGGACGACGGCACCCAGATGGGGCCGCTTGCGCACGAGCGCCGCATCGCCTCGATGGAGCAGTTCCTGGACGACGCCAATCATCGCGGCGGCAAGGTGGTGGCGGGCGGCAAGCGCATCGGTGACAAGGGCTTCTTCTTTGCCCCAACCGTCGTCACCGACCTGCCCGACGACGCCAAGCTGATGGTCGACGAGCCCTTCGGCCCGGTAGCGCCGGTGACGCGCTTCAAGGACGTGGAAGAAGTGCTGCGCCGCGCCAACAGCCTGCCGTTCGGCCTGGCCTCGTACGTGTTCACCAACTCGCTGAAGACCGCGACGGTGGTGTCCAACGGCCTGGAAGCCGGCATGGTCAACATCAACCACTTCGGCATGGCGCTGGCCGAGACGCCGTTTGGCGGCATCAAGGATTCCGGCATCGGCAGCGAAGGCGGCCAGGAAACCTTCGATGGCTACCTGGTGACCAAGTTCATCACGCAGGTCTGATGTACCGTCCTGGCCGGGCAACCGCCCGGCCAGGAAAAGAGGGTTGGCGACGGCTAGCGAGCGCGCGAACCAGGCCTATTTCCCCCGGGCCTTGTGGTAGTCCTCGGCAAAGTCCTTCCACTGTGCCTGCGCCATCTCGCAGCCATGCCGCGCCAGCCGCAGCACCGGCGCGCGCCAGCGCGAACCGGCAGCGAATTCCTGCAACGCCTCGATCCGATCGGCGGCTTCATGTCCGCAGCCGCGCAGGTGCGCCCAGGCCGCCGAGCGCGCCATCGTGAGAAGCACCTCGTTCAGGCTGGCGCGATCGGTGTGAGGCCCAAGGTTCACGCGGTCGGCCGTGGGCTGCAGGCTCTTGACGATATAGGACGGGCTTGCTGGCCCGGGCCCCATCGCCACCGCTGAGAGCAGCGCAGGCGAAGCCGCCTGCATGGCGTGCTGGATATGCACCACGCGCGACGCGTCGCTGCCCCACGCGGGTTGCGCGCCATACGGCAAGCCTTGCCACGCGCTGGGCGCGGCGCGCTTGATGTCGATAAGCCGCTGGGCGGTCGGCGTGCCGGGCGCATGGGCTAGCACCACATAGCGCTCCAGCCCCAGGCTACCCACGCCCGCCACCCGCCGCGCCGCGTCGTCGGCCACGAACTGGCCGTGATGGGCCTGCCGCGCGAACTCACGCAGGATGGCGCCAGCGCGCTTGCGCTCGCCCTTGAGCGGTGCCAGCGCATGGATGTTGTCGACCAGCAGGCGTCGTTTCCCGCCACGCCGCACGGTGCGCGCCGCCAAGACCTCGCCGCGGCGGCGGCGTTTGACGCGGCGCAGCAGCGTCGCCACCAGGCCGGTAGCGGTGGCGCGCTCCACCCAGCGCGGCTTGCCGCTGGCCAGCACCGCCGCGTAGGTATCGAGCATGCGCTCGGCACCCGCGCGCGCGTCGGCATCCGACAGGCCGAGCTGCGGCGCCGCGATCATCAGGCTGGACAGCAAGCGCACGAGGTCCACCGTCAGCGGCGCAACCATCGCGTCGTCGAAGTCGTTCAGATCGAAATAAACCAGGCCGTTGTCGCCCTTGAAGCTGCCCAGGTTCTCCAGATGGAGATCGCCGCAGACATAGGTGGTGGGTGCCTCCATCAGCGCGGCCTCGGTGCCCACTGAGGCCGCGTAGAGGTGGTTGGTGCCACGCAGGAAGGCGAACGGATCGGCGGCGATGGCCGCGAGCTTGCGGGTCAGCCGCTCGGGATCGCGGCCATGGTTATAGATCAGGATGGCTTCCGTAGCTGGGTGCATGGTTTCCTCGTAGTGGCGGGCAACCGGGCAAGTGTACCCGGATGGCGCGCACGGAACATGCACCGCACGCGCAGGCACACTCAGCGGAAGAAAACCCCGCGCAAGAGGAACGTGTAGTCTGCCTCGGCCGCCATCAGGCCCACCAGCACCAGCAGGCAGAGCGGCGGCAGCAGGATGGCGCAGATCAGCGCCAGCCGCTCCCAGGCCATGTGCATGAACACGGCCACGATCAATCCGGCCTTCATCACCATGAAAAGCAGGATCAGGGTCCAGCGCAGATAGCCCTCGAAATGGAAGTAGTCCACCAGGTACGACAACGTGGACAGGACGAACAACAGTGCCCAGATCTTCAGGTACAGGCCAATGGGATGTTGCTGCCCATGTTGCTGCCCATGCGCTTGCCCGTGCGGCAAATCGCCGTGCGAGCCGGCAACGGCGGGGGCCTGCGCGGGCAATTCGGGAGATGGGGTCGACGCAGCCATGATGGGCCTCACCAGAGATAGAACAGCGCGAAGATAAACACCCAAACCAGGTCCACGAAGTGCCAGTAGAGCCCGGCGATCTCCACGATCTGGTAGTTGCCCGTGCGCTCGTAGCGGCCCCGCAGCACCTTGGTGGCGACGATCAGCAGGTAGATCACGCCGCAGCTCACATGCAGGCCATGGAAGCCGGTGATCATGAAGAAGGCGGAGCCAAACTGCGGCGCCCCCATCGGGTTGCCCCACGGGCGTACGCCCTCGGTCACGATCAGCTTGGTCCATTCAAAGGCCTGCATGCTGACGAAGGCCACGCCGAACAGCGCCGTGGCAAACATGAGCAACGCGCATCTCACGCGATCGCGCCGGTAGGCAAAGTTGACGGCCATCGCCATCGTCCCGCTGCTGCTGATGAGCACGAAGGTCATGATGGCGATCAGCAGCAACGGCACCTCGGTGCCACCCACCTTGAGCCCGAACACGATGCTGGGGTTCGGCCAGGGCGCCGTGCTGGCGATCCTGACCGTCATGTACCCGGTCAGGAAACAGCTGAAAATGAAGGTGTCGGACACGAGGAAGATCCACATCATCGCCTTGCCCCACGACACCTTGAAGGCCTGCTGGTCCGAGGACCAGTCGGCCACCAGCCCGCGCAAGCCGGTCACCGCCGGTGCGGATGAAGTGGGTAGCGAAGACATGGGCACGTCTCCTTCGAGAATCGGCCGGGCCGCCTAGCCGCGGCCGCAGATAAAGCGAACGAACTCCGGCGTGAGCCAGCCAAGCGCGGCCAGCAGCACCAGCCACACGGCCAGCAGGAAATGCCAGTAGCGCGCGCACAGGCGAATGCGCAGCGCGCTGCCCGGCCCGGCGCGCATGGCCATCGCCCAGCCAGCCAGGCCGCCCAGCACATGCAGGCCATGCATCGCGGTCAGCAGGTAGAAGAAGCTCCCGGACGGGTTATTGGCAGGCACCACGTGGATGGCGAGCAGGGCCTGCCATGCCCACAACTGCGAAGCCACGAACGCCGCCGCGGCCAGGCCGCCGAAGCACAGCGCGCGGTGCGCCACCGAGACACGTCCGGCGCGGGCCGCGCGCGCGGCCACCAGCATCACCCCGCTCCCCGCAGCCAGCAAGGCCGTGGACAGCCAGACCTGCCACGGCAACGCCACCGCGTGCCAGTCAGGCGAATCCATGCGCATGGCGTACGCGGCGATAAACAATGCAAACAGCGAGCTCACCACGCCCATGAACACCCACAGCCCGATGCTGGCCGGCGCGGGCCTCGCGCGCTGCCTGCCCACATCGCCGGGGCCGGGGCCCGGGCGCCGCTCGCCGTCGGCACCGGCGCGATAGACCAGGTTAGCGTTCATGCCACGGCTCCATGGCTGGTGTGCGGCTCGGGCTCGGCGCCCCCGGCCTCGGGTGGCGCGTTCTGCGCGATGAAATCCTCGCTCGCGCCTGGCACGCTATAGGCATAGGCCCAGCGATGCACCACCGGCTGCTCCGCGCCCCAGTTGCCGTGCACGGGTGGCGTGTCCGGTGTCTGCCACTCCAGCGAGGCCGCGCGCCAGGGATTGGAGCCCGCCGGCCTGCCGTGCCTGAGGCTCCAGGCCAGGTTGAAGATGAACAGCAACTGCGCCGCCGCCACGATAAACGCCGCCACGGAGATATAGGCGTTCATGGTGTGCGCCGACTCGGGGATGAAGGCGTAGTTGTCGTAGGCGTAGTAGCGCCGCGGCATGCCAAGGATGCCCAGGTAGTGCATCGGGAAGAAGATGGCATAGGTGCCGACGAACGTCACCCAGAAATGAATGTGCCCAAGCTTGTCGTTGAGCATGCGGCCGGTGACCTTGGGGTACCAGTGATAGATCCCGCCAAACACCACCAGGATCGGCGAAACGCCCATCACCATATGGAAGTGCGCGACCACGAAATACGTGTTCGACAGCGGAATGTCCACGCTGACATTGCCCAGGAACAGCCCGGTCAGCCCGCCGATCACGAAGGTGCTGATAAAGGCGATGGCAAACAGCATCGGCACCGAGAAATGGATGTCGCCCCGCCACAGCGTGATGACCCAGTTATAGACCTTGATGGCGGTGGGAATCGCGATGATCAGCGTGGTGGTGGCAAAGAAGAAGCCGAAGTACGGGTTCATCCCGCTCACGAACATATGGTGCGCCCACACCACCACCGACAGCACGCCGATGGCCAGGATGGCCCACACCATGGTGCGATAGCCGAAGATGCTCTTGCGCGAATGCACGCTGACCAGGTCGGAGACGATGCCGAACGCCGGCAACGCGACGATGTACACCTCCGGGTGGCCGAAGAACCAGAACAGGTGCTGGAACAGCAACGGGCTGCCGCCCTTGTAGTTAAGCTGCTGGCCCAGCGACACGATTGCCGGCATGAAGAAGCTCGTGCCCAGCGTGCGGTCCAGCAGCATCATCACACCTGACACGAACAGCGCCGGAAAGGCCAGCAGCGCCAGGATGGTGGCCATGAAGATGCCCCACACGGCCAGCGGCATGCGCATCAGCGTCATGCCCTCGGTGCGCGCCTGCAGCACGGTGGTGACGTAGTTGAGCCCGCCCATGGTGGCGGCCACAATGAAGATCAGCAGCGACACCAGCATCAGGATGATGCCCCACTCATAGCCGGGCGTGCCCGGCAGGATGGCCTGCGGCGGATACAGCGTCCAGCCGGCGCCGGTGGGCCCGCCCGGCACGAAGAAGCTCGACAGCAGCACCAGCACCGAGAGGAAGTAGACCCAGAAGCTCAGCATGTTGAGGTACGGGAACACCATGTCGCGCGCCCCCACCATCAGCGGGATCAGGTAATTGCCGAAGCCGCCGAGAAAGAGCGCCGTGAGCAGGTAGATCACCATGATCATCCCGTGCATGGTCACGAACTGGTAGTAGCGGTTGGCGTTGATAAACGTGAAGTGCCCGGGGAAGCCCAGTTGCAGACGCATCAGGTTGGAAAGCACCACGCCGATCAGCCCCACGAAGATGGCAACCAGCGTGTACTGCACCGCGATCACCTTGTGATCCTGGCTCCAGATGTAGCGGGTAAAGAAGCTCTGCGGTCCGTCGTGGGCGGCCTCGTCGGCGTATGCCATTGCACTCCCTCCTGTAACCTTCTTTGCAACCTGCCTGCGACCTACCTGGCCGCCGCGCCCGACGCGGCGCCTGCCTGCGTTGCAGCGCCGGGCGCGCCGTTGGCGCGGATGTAGGCAATCAGCGCGCTCACCTCCTCGTCGCTCAGGGCCATCTTCGGCATGAGCGGGCCGAAACCCTTGACCAGGCGCGCCTGCGGATCGGTGATCTCCGTCTTCAGGTAAGCGTCGTCGACCTTCGCGCTGCTGCCGTCGGCAAAGGTCCCGGTACTGCCATACAAGCCCTTCCAGCTTGGCCCCACGCCAACGGTGCCATCGATGCTGTGGCAACCCACGCAGCCCTTGCTCTGGGCCAGCGCACGGCCCTGTTCGACGAGCGTATCGGCTGCCGGCGCGCCAGCAGGCGCAGCCGCTGGCGCCGTTGGGGGCGTCTTCACCATGGTCAGCGCAAACGTCGGCTGGCGCGCGAGCCATGCCTGGAACGCCGCCTCGTCCTCCACCACCACGTGGCCACGCATGTTGTAATGGCCGACCCCGCACAGTTGCGCGCACAGGATCTCGTACGTGCCCGCCTTGGTCGGCGTGAACCAGAACGACGTAACAGTGCCGGGCACCATGTTCATGCGGGCCCGAAACGGCGGCACGTAGAAGTCGTGGAGCACGTCCTTGGAGCGCAGCAGCACCTTGACCGGACGATTCAGCGGCAGATGGACTTCCTGGCCGGCAACGATGATGTCGTCCTGCCCGCGCGGGTCGTCCGGGTTCACGCCGAGCGGGTTGGCGGGCGTGACAAAGCGCGGGTCCGAGGTGCCGAGCTGGCCGCCCCGGCCGGGAAAGCGAAAGCCCCACTGCCACTGCTGGCCCACCACCTCCAGAACCATGGCGTCGCCGGGTGGACGCACGTACTCGGCATAGACGAACAGGCCCGGCGCCAGCAGCGCGATCACCCCAAGCGTGGTGCCCGCGGTCAGCCACAGCTCCAGCTTGGGGTTCTCCGGCTGATAGGCCGCGCGCGCGCCGTCGCGATGGCGGTAGCGCCAGGCGATGTAGGCGACGAACAGGTTGATGATGACGAAGAAGATGCCGGTGATGACCAGCGTGATGGTCAGCGTGTCGTCCATCTGCTTCCAGTTGGAGGCAAGCGGTGTCGCCCACCACGGGCTCACGAAATGGAAGAGCACCGAAGCAACGACGATGATCACGATTGCAATGGCTATCGCCATACCGACCCTCCCCGCTTGCGTACAGAAGGTTGCGAACTACACGCAAGCTGAGATAAGACTAGTGCATCTGGTCCGCCACCGGCAAGGCGGCCTTGACAGCGCTTTGGGTGCGATGCCACACAAAATTGGCCCGGCCACGCGCCACCGGCGGCAAAACAAAAAGCGGCGGAGAAAGCCGGAGCTTTCATCCGCCGCCGCCGGCCCGCACGGCCCGTGTAGTGGCAATGCGCGGGTCTAAACCACTAAACCACTAAACCGCGTAGACGCAAGGCAATGGAAGCAGGGATATGCGCTGCGGCACGCGCTGATGGGTTGGCTGGTATTTCCTCCGGTCTGCGTGCTCAGTGAGATACATCCTTGCTTTCGAGCTTCCAGTAGGCAATGGCCGCGGTCATGCCGAAGATCATGTGGCCAACCAGCGTATGCCAGCCACGCGCATCGGCGAACCAGGTGAAGAAGTGCGTCATGCCGTAGAAGTTGAGCAGGTACACGGCAATGCCGAATACCGCGCCGGTAAGCAATGCCAGGCCCGTGCTCGAATCCAGGTGAAATGGCGCGATGATGGCCCCCAGGATCATGCCCAGCACCGCGCCGAGCACAAAATGGATCATCAGCGCCGCGGCCACGGTACCCACGCTGAACAACGATGTCTGGAGCACGTCCTGCCCCATCAGGATCGCCGCGATCATCCGCGTCGTGCCCCACGGGTTGATGCCCGCCACCATCGTCGACCAGAACAGCTCGATCACCATCAACAGCGCCCCGGCCGCCAGCCCCGACACCGCTGCCGCGGTCCAGTCTGGCATGCGGCGCACGTAGTGGTGCGATTGCATGTGAAGTTCCATAGCCACCTCCAGATATGCTGTTTCACCGCCGCTTTTGCTGCAGTTGCGCTGCAGTTGCGCTGCGGTTGCTCTGCTGTTGCTCTGCTGTTGCGCTTCTTATACGCAAGTTGCGACTCGACTGCCGATCAGGCCTGCGTATCTGCACAGCATAGGACACGCCGGCCTGATCGTTTGACCGCACACGCGCAAATAAGTGCTGGAGGTGGGCCGGCGCCACGTTGGCGCCGCAACGTGCCACGCCCGGGTGACAGGATCGGTACTTGGCGGGCAGCGATCCGTTCAGGCGGCGCTGGCCTGGGTGCCGGCGACCGCCGCGAGTGTCGCCAGCACGCCGTGCTCGCGCAGCATGCGCGTATGCGTGGCAAGCGTTTCGACGAACACGCGCGAAGCGGCCAGATCCCCGAACACCGGCGTGAACGACGCGATGGCCGCGATGCGATCCGCTTCCCGCGCATGCCGGGCATCGGCCTCGGCCAGCAAGGCATGCAGCGAAGATGCCAGCGGGTCTTCGATACGGTACTCGGCGCCGTGCTCGTCCCGGCCGCGCAGGAAATGCAGCCAGCCTGCCACGCCCAGCGCCAGGCGCGGAAACGGGGCACCGGCGCGCAAGCGCTCGCGGATCGGCGCCAGCAGGCGCTGCGGGATCTTCTGCGAGCCGTCCATGGCGATCTGGCTGGTCTTATGCTGCAGCGCGGGATTGGCAAAGCGCGCCAGCAGGTCGCGCCGATAGGCCACGGTGTCCAGCCCCGGCAGCGCAGGCAAGGTTGGCAGCATTTCCTGCTCCATCATGCCGGCTATCAGCGCGCGCACAGCCGGCACGGCGATGGCGCGGTCGGTGGTGGCCCACCCGGCCACCATGCCCAGGTAGGCCGTGGTCGAATGGCTGCCGTTGACCAGGCGATGCTTGAGCGTCTCGAACGGGTGCGCGTGCTCGACGAACTGCGCCCCGCCCGCCTCCCAGCGCGGCCGGCCGGCCACGAAGCGGTCCTCCATCACCCACTGCAGGAAGGGTTCGCCCACCACGGGCCATGCGTCCTCCACGCCAAGCGTGGCGCTGATGCGCGCGGCATCGTCCACGGTGGTCTTGGGCACGATGCGGTCGACCATGGCATTGGGAAAGCCGCAGCGTTCGGCCACCCAATCGTGGAGCGCGCCATCCACGCGCGCGCAGAAGGCCAGCAGCAAGGCGCGCAGCGTGTCGCCGTTGGCGGCGATGTTGTCGCAGCTGAGCAAGGTCAGCGGCGGCAGGCCGCGTGCCATGCGCCGTTGCAGGCCGCGCGCCAGATAGCCGATGGCGGTAACCGGGGCGCTGGCATGCAGCAGGTCATGCACGACGCCCGGGTCGCTGAAGTTCAATGTGCCGGTGGCGGGGTCATGGCAGTACCCCTTCTCCGTCACCGTCAGGCTGACGATGCGCGCGTCCGCATGCGCGATCCGCTCCAGCACGGCATCGGGATCATCGGCGGCCACCAGCACTGCAATCACCGCGCCGATCACCTGCAACTGCGCGAAGCGGCTGCCGTCGTCGCGCACCCCGCGCAGCGCCAGCGTGTACAGGCCTTGCTGCGGCGCCAGCGCGTCGCGCGTGTCGGGCCGGCGAAGCGAGACGCCGACGATGCCCCAGTCTAACGAGTGCGCGCCGGTTGCGTCCGCATGCAGTGCGGCGTCCGTCACCGCCGCCTGGTGCGCGCGGTGAAAAGCGCCGATGCCCAGGTGGACAATGCCGCCGCGCAGGCGTTCGCGCGGATAGCGCGGGCGCAGTACGTCCTGCGGAAGTTGCGCGAGCGTGTCGGGATGCAGTCTTGGCGTCGTCATCGTGCGTGCCTGTGTTTGCCTGGCATTAGAACTACCAGTGCCAGAGCGTGCCATCGTGGGCAAGGCGATTCACCGGCAGGTAGGCGCGTTGATAGGGATACCTGGCCGCCAGCGTCTCGTCGATATCCACGCCATGTCCCGGCGCATCGCCCGGATACAGCATGCCGTTGGCAAAGGTGTAGGCGTGCGGGAACACCGCATCGGTCTCCTCGCTGTGGCGCATGTATTCCTGGATGCCGAAGTTAGGCACCCACAGATCAAAATGCAGCGCGGCGCCCATGCACACCGGCGAGAGGTCGGTCGCGCCATGCGAGCCGGTGCGGACCTGGTGCATGGCGGCGAAATCAGCGATGCGGCGCAGGTGCGTGATGCCACCCGCATGGACCACGGTGGCGCGGATGTAGTCGATCAACTGTTCCTGGATCAGCGTCTTGCAATCCCAGATGGTGTTGAAGACCTCGCCCACCGCCAGCGGCGTGGTGGTGTGATGGCGGATCAGCCGGAAGCTCTCCTGGTGCTCCGCGGGCGTGGCGTCTTCCATCCAGAACAGGCGGAACGGCTCCAGCGACTTGCCCAGGCGCGCCGCCTCGATCGGCGTGAGCCGGTGGTGCACGTCGTGCAGCAGGTGCAGGTCCCAGCCAGCCGCGTCACGTACCTTCTCGAACAGGCGCGGCGTGTGGTCCAGGTAGCGCTCCGTGCTCCAGTCGTGCTCCGACGGCAGCGACGCATCGGCCGGCTCGTAGAACAGGCGGTCCGACGACACGCCATACACCTTGTTAAGCCCCGGCACACCCGATTGCGCGCGCACCGCGCGGTAGCCCATTTCCTGGTAGCGCAGCACCTCGTCCACCGTGGCCTCGATATCGCTGCCATTGGCGTGGCCGTACACCATCACGCCGGTGCGGCTCTTGCCGCCCAGCAACTGGTAGAGCGGCATGCCCGCTGCCTTGGCCTTGATGTCCCACAGCGCGGTATCCACCGCGGCGATCGCGCTCATGGTCACCGGCCCCCGCCGCCAGTACGCGCCGCGATACAGGTACTGCCAGATGTCCTCCACCTGATGCGGGTCGCGCCCGATCAGGCAGGGCGCCACGTGGTCCGCCAGGTAGCTCGCCACGGCCAGCTCGCGGCCGTTGAGCGTGGCATCGCCAATGCCGCTCAGGCCCTCGTCGGTCTCGATCTTCAGCGTCACGAAGTTGCGTCCCGGGGAACACACGATGACGCGCGCGGCGGTGATCTTCATGCTCTCTCCTGCGTGGTTTTCTTCGATGGTTCCCGGTGCCTGCTCGCGCTTACATGACCGCGCCCAGCGACCACGGCACGAACTCGTTCTGCCCGTAGCCGTGCAGCTCGCTTTTGGTCTTTCGCCCCGATGCGGTCTCCAGCATCAGCCGGAAAATCTGCTCGCCCTTTTGCGCGATGCTGGCGCCGCCATCGACGATGTCGCCGCAGTTGATGTCGATATCGTCGGCCTGCCTTTGCCACAGCGCGTTATTGGTCGCCAGCTTGAGCGAGGGCGATGGCGCGCAGCCGTAGGCCGAGCCGCGCCCCGTGGTGAAGCAGATCAGGTTGGCGCCGCCCGCCACCTGGCCGGTGGCCGAGACCGGGTCGTAGCCAGGCGTGTCCATGAAGACCAGGCCGCGCGCGCGCACCGGCTGCGCGAATTCGTAGACCTCCACCAGGTTGGTGGTGCCGCTCTTGGCCACCGCGCCTAGCGACTTCTCCAGGATGGTGGTGAGCCCGCCGGCCTTGTTGCCAGCCGAGGGATTGTTGTCCATGCTGCCGTGGTTGCGCGCGCAGTAGTCCTCCCACCAGCGGATCCGCGCCAGCAGGCGCGCGGCCACCGCTGGCGACGCCGCGCGGCGCGTCAGCAGATGCTCGGCGCCGTAGATCTCGGGCGTCTCGGACAAAATGGCGCCGCCGCCGTGGCGCACCAGCAGATCCACGGCCGCGCCCAGCGCCGGGTTGGCAGTCAGCCCGGAGTAGCCATCCGAGCCGCCGCATTGCAGGCCCACCGTGATGTGGCTCGCTGGCACGGCTTGCCGGTGCACGCGATTGGCATCGGCAAGCAGGTCCTGCACGATGGCCACGCCGCGCGCCACCGCGCCGGCCGTGCCGCCGCTGTCCTGGATGTTGAACGCATGCAGGCGCGGGCCGCCGGCCATGCCAGCGAGATGCGCCTCGGCCAGTAGGCCATCGATCTGGTTGGCCTCGCAGCCCAGCCCCACCACCAGCACCGCGGCAAAGTTCGGGTGGCGCGCGTAGCCCGCCAGCGTGCGGCGTAATACGCGCAGGTTCTCGCCCTCGCTATCGGTGGCGCAGCCCGCGCCATGCGTGAGCGCCACCACGCCGTCCACATTGGGAAACGCGCCCAGTGCCTCGGGGCGAAGCTCGCGCCGGAAATGATCGGCAATGGCGCGCGCCACCGTTGCGGAGCAGTTCACCGAGGTGAGGATGCCAATGTAGTTGCGGGTGGCCACGCTGCCGTCGGCCCGTTTGATGCCGTCGAAGCAGGCAGGTGCATCAACGTACTCGGTGGCGCGCGCATCGGCGCCGGCAGCGTATTCGCGTGCGAACTCGCCCATGGCCAGGTTATGCGTATGCACGTGCTGGCCCGGCGCGATCGGCTGGCGCGCAAAACCGATGATCTGGTTGTAGCGCCGCACCGGCGCGCCCGCGGCGATGGCGCGCACCGCCAGCTTGTGTCCGGGCGGCACCAGGCTGGCGACGGTCACGCCCTCGGCGGCGATGACGGTGCCCGGCACCAATTGGCGGCAGGCGATGACGATGTCGTCGGCGGGGTGTATGCGGATGACATTGAGGATGTTATCGGCTGGCATGCTGGCTCCGGGCGGATGGCTGAGAGGGACGAGCAGGATGTGCCGCCTCAGTTGGACCAGCCACCGTCGATCACCTGCGCCGTGCCGGTGGTGAATGCCGATTCGTCCGAGCCGAGATACACCGCCAGCGCGGCGATCTCCGCGGCGCTGCCGATGCGCCCCATTGGCTGGCGGGCGACAAAGGCGGCTTCCACCTCGGCCAGGCTCTTGCCGCCATCACGCGCCTGGTCCGCGATGCGCTGGCGCAGCGAGGGCGACTCCACCGTGCCAGGGCAGATCGCATTGCAGCGGATGCCATGGCCGATGTAGTCCGCCGCCACCGACTTGGTCATGCCGATCACCGCCGCCTTGGTGGCGCCGTAGACGAAGCGGTTGGGCGCGCCCTTGATGCTGCCCGCCACCGACGCCATGTTGACGATCGAGCCGCGGCGCTGCGCCACCATGGCGGGCAGGAAGGCGCGCATCATGCTGTACATGGCGCGCACGTTCAGGTTCATCGAGAAATCGAAAGCCGCTTCGTCGCATTCCAGGATGGTGCCGTGGTGCACGAAGCCCGCGCCGTTGAACAGGATATCGAGCGCGCCAGCCTGCTTCGCCGCGGCCTGCACCGCGGCACCGTCCGTCACGTCCAGCCGCAGCGTGGTGCAGCCGGGCTGGCCGGCCAGCGCCTCGAGCAGGCGCTCGTTGATATCGGCGGCGATCACGCGCGCGCCTTCACGCAGATAGGCTTCGGCGGTGGCGCGGCCAATGCCCTGCCCGGCCGCGGTGACGAGGGCCAGCTTGCCAGCGAGTCGTTGCGTCATCAGTCGTTCTCCATGAGCGGTCCCGGCCACGTTTGCGTAGCCGGTGAAATCATCAGGAAACCAGCGTGCGCGCCACCGTGCGGCGCCCGATCGCGGCCCAGTCCCATTCGATGCCAAGGCCCGGCGCGTCCGGGGCGATGGCGTAGCCAGCCTCGATGCGCACGCTGCTGGCGGCAATCTCGTCGAGCTGCGGGATGTACTCCACCCAGGCCGCGTTGGGCACCGCAGCGCATAGCGACACATGCAGCTCCATCAGGAAGTGCGGGCAAATCGGCAGGTTGTGGGCCTCGGCCAGGTGCGCCACCTTAAGCCAGGGCGTGATGCCGCCAATGCGCGCCACATCGGCCTGCACGATCCCGCAGGCGCCCTGGCGCACGTACTCGGCAAACTGGCCAGGCGAGTACAACGACTCGCCCACCGCGATGGGCACCGAGGTGGATGCGGCCAGCCGCACGTGCCCGCCGATATCGTCGGCCGGCAGCGGCTCCTCGAACCACGCGATGCCCAGCTCGGCGTAGCGAGGCGCGCGCCGGATGGCCTCGGCGGCGGTGAAGCACTGGTTGGCATCCACCATCAGCTCGAAGCCGTCACCTACCGCGGCACGCACCGCCGCGAGGCGCGCCACATCCTCGCTCGCCCGCGCACGGCCCACCTTCAGCTTGGCGCCGCGAAAACCCGCCTCGCGCGCCGCCACGGCCTCGCTCACCAGCGTATCGGCATCCAGGTGCAGCCAGCCGCCTTCGGTGGTGTAGACCGGCACGCGCGGTTGCGCCCCGCCGGCGGCAAGCCACAGGGGCTGGCCGTCGCGCCGGCAGCGCCAGTCCCACAGCGCGGTATCGATGGCGGCCAGCGCCAGGCTGGTGATGGCGCCGACCGAGGTGGCGTGCGTGGCAAACAGCAGCTCGCGCCAGATCGCCTCGATCTGGGCGGGATCGCGCCCGATCAAGCGCGGCGCCAGGTGATCGCGCAGCAGCGCCATCACCGATGAGCCGCCGGTGCCGATGGTATAGGCGTAGCCCGTGCCCTCGGCGCCATCATCGCAGCGGATGCGCACCATGGGCGTTTCCTGCGTGACGAAGGACTGGATGGCGTCGGAGCGCGGCACGCGCGGCGGCAGGTCCACCTGCAGCAGTTCGACCTGGACGATGGTGGCGCTCATTTGCTGCCCACCAGGTTCGGCAGCCACAGCGTGATCGCCGGGAAATAGGTGATGGCGATCAGCGTCAGGAACAACGGCACCAGCCACGGCAGGATGGCCACGGTAGTGCGCTCCACCGACAGCTTGGCCACCCGCGCCAGCACGAACAGCACCATCCCCAGCGGCGGATGCAGCAGGCCGATCATCAGGTTGAGCGTCATCACCAGCCCGAAGTGGATCGGGTCGATGCCGAGCTTGAGCACGATGGGCAACAGGATCGGGACCAGGATGGTGATCGCCGCCGTGGTGTCGATAAAGCAGCCCACGATCAGGATCAGCACGTTGGCCAGCAGCAGGAACACCCATTTGTTGTGGGTGAAGCCAAGGATGGCGTCGGACAGCATCTGCGCGGCCTGGCTAGTGGTGAGCAGCCACGCGAAGATCGATGCCGCGGTGACGATGAACAGCACCGATGCGGTGGTCTCGATGGTGTCGAGCGTGGCCTTGGCCAGCGAGCGCAGCGTCATGGAGCGGTAGCGCACCAGCCCGAGGAACAGCGCCCAGATCACCGCCGCCACCGCGGCCTCGGTGGGCGTGAACCAGCCCAGCGTCATGCCGCCAATCAGGATCACCGGCGCCATCAGCGCCATCACCGCGGAAAAGTCGAAGTACCAGTCCAGCGCCAGCAGCACCACCAGCGCGATCAGCGCGGCCACGTTGGTGGACACGCCAAAGCGCGTCATCAGCCAGATCGCCAGCGGAAAGGCCAGCACCACCGCGATCTCGATGCTGGCGTTGCCCAGCAGCTTCCAGGAGAACGCCGTATCTCTGCCCCAGCCGCGGCGGTGGGCAAACCACGCCACCGTGCCCATCATGAACAAGGTCAGCACCAGTCCCGGCACGATGCCGGCCAGGAACAGCGAGCCGATCGACACATTGGCCATCATGCCGTAGATCACGAACGGCAGCGACGGCGGGATGATCGGCCCGAGCGTGGCCGAGGCCGCCGTCACGCCAACCGCGAACTCGGTCTCGTAGCCGTGGTCCTGCATGGCCTTGATCTCGATGGTGCCCAGGCCCGCCGCATCGGCAATGGCGGTGCCCGACATGCCGGAGAAGATCACCGAGCCGATGATGTTGACGTGGCCCAGCCCGCCGCGCATCCAGCCCACCAGCGCCACGGCGAAGTTATAGATGCGCCCGGTGATACCGGCCACGTTCATCAGGTTGCCGGCGAGGATGAAGAAGGGCACGGCCAGGAGCGGAAAGCTCTCCACGCCGGCAATCATGCGCTGCGCCAGGATCACGTCCGGCACTGTGCCGGAGGTCCAGATATACAGCAGCGAAGCCACCGCCATCGCAATGGCGACTGGCAGGCCCACCAGCATCAGCAGCAGGAAGGAAACAATCAGGATCCACATGGCGGCGCGCGCTCCGGGTTGGTCGTCGGTCGTCGGTCGTTGTCTGTCGTTGTCAGTCGTCGTCAGTCGTCGCTGGCCTCGAACGCTTCGGGGCGCTCCAGGATGGAAAAACCCTGCGTCCAGTTCAGCCAGCTCACCTGGCAGGAGCGCAGGCACATCAGGACGAATCCGGCCAGCACCAGGTAGTAGATCCAGCTCTTGTTCCACTCGATGGTGGTCATCGGCTCGTCGCCCACCACCAGGATGTAGCGCCAGACCAGCCAGCCGGCATAGCCAAGAAAGGCAGTGCGCACAATGTCCACCAGCGTGGACAGCGCGCGTGCCGGCGCATGCGGCAGGTAGCGGTAGATCAGGTCCACCTGGATATGCCGGCTCTTGCGCACGCACATGGCCGCGCCGATGAACACCACGCCGATCAGGCAGTAGGTGGCCAGCTCCTCGGTCCAGGCCAGCGAGTCGTTCATCACGTAGCGGGTGAAGAACTGCAGGAAGACCAGCACGGTCATGAGCCAGAACAGCCCCAGCGTGAACCAGTCCTCGGCGGCGTAGCCGGCAAGGTCCACCTGCTTGTTGTCCGCCTCTTCGAAGCTGTGCGCCAGCTCCGCGACGGTGGCCAGTTGCGGCGCACCGCCTGAGGTCTCGCCGGCAACGGCCTGCGCGGGCAGGTCGTCGGCAAGTCGGGAACGCATTTCCATGGTGTTGCTCCGCAAAGACTGCGATCTGCCTGATCTGTGGTCTGTGATCTGCCATCGGGCGCCTGCAAGCCCGCCGCGCCTGCCGCCGGGGTCACTGCACGGCCTGGATCTTGTCCCAGTCGGCCTTGCGATAACCCTGCGATTCAAAGCTCACGTTCTTCAGCACCGCGTCGCGGTACTCCGGCACATTGATGTCGGTGACCGTCAGGCCCTTTTGCTTGAATACCGCTACCAGCTCCTTCTCCCGCGCCACCACGTCGGCGGTGGCGCGCATGGCAGCTTCCTGCGCCACGTCGCTGAACATCTTGCGGTCGGCCTCGGAGAGCTTCTTCCACAGCCCTCCCGAGATCACCGTGTTGAGGTGGTCGACGATATGGCCCGTGAGCACGATGTACTTCTGCACCTCGTAGAATTTCTTGGCTTCGATAGTGGGCAGCGGGTTCTCCTGCGCCTCCACGGTGCCGTTCTGCAGTGCCAGGTACACCTCGGCAAAGGCAATCGGCGAGGTATTCACGCCGCAGGCGCGTGGCATGGCAAGGTAGGCTGGCACATCGGGCACGCGCATCTTCAGGCCCTTCATCTCGGCACAGTGCGAGAAGGGCTTGTTGGAGGTGGACTGGCGCGTCCCGTAGTAAGTCGTGGCGACGATATGGTTGCCCGATTTCTCCTCGTAGCCACGCGTGAGTTCCTTGTAGATATCGCTCTTGGTATAGGCCAGCAGGTGGTTGGCGTCGCGGAAGGTGTAAGGGTAGTAAGTCACGCCGATGCGCGGGAACGACTTGGCGGCAAAGCTGGAGCCCGAGATGATGATATCGACCGAGCCCATCGCCAGGCCCTGGTTGATGTCGTTCTCCTTGCCGAGCTGGGAGGCGGGAAACACATCGATCTGGTACCTGCCGTTGCTGCGCTTCTTGATCTCATCGGCGGCCCACACCGACCACTTGTGAAACGGTTCCGAGGTCTCGTACACGTGCGCCCACTTGAGCTTGGTCTGGGCCAGCGCGCTGCCGCAGGCTAGGCTGGCCACGCAGGTTGCCAGCACAAGTGCGGCCGGCAGCAACGTTGACGGCAGGCGCAGGGAAAATGGCTTCATGCTTCGTCTCCTTCGGTGTGGTGGGCCTTGCGCTGTCTTGCGGATGCGCTTGCGGCAGTCAGGTGCTGCGTGGATGGATCTATGCGGCGGTGAGCTGTACCTTGGTGCTGCGCGTCTTGTCGGCAGCCAGCGCGAATGCCTCCACGGCCTGCGCCAGCGGCAGCTGCGCCGACAGCAGCGGGCGCACGTCGAGGCGGCCTTGCGTAAGGTAGCGCACGGCCCAGTCGAACTCGCGCCCGAAGCGGAACGCGCCGACATACTCCAGCTCGCGCGCCATGATGTTGTTGGCCGGAAAGTGCAGCCCCTCGGCCGGCAACGTGCCGATCTGAACGATGCGGGCGCCACGCCGCGCGGCCAGCAGGCAGGTGTCCAGCGCCGCGCCGCTGCCGGCAGCTTCCAGGCAGACATCGGCGAGGTCCTGCAGCGCCTGCGGTGGCTCCCGGTCGGTGCGGATCACCTGGTCGGCGCCAACTCGCAACGCCACTTCGAGCGGGCGGTCCGCGATATCGCAGGCGATGATATGCGCGGCGCCGGCTAGGCGCGCGGCCATCACCGCCAGGCTGCCGATGGTGCCGCCGCCAGTGACCAGCACGGTCTTGCCCAGCAGCTCGCCCGCGCGGTTCACGCCATGCAGCGCCACCGAGAGCGGCTCGGCAAACGCCAGCTCACCCAGCGAGATATCGCTGTCCACCGGCGTCAGCTGGCGCTCGTGCATCAGGAAGTGCTCGCGGAACATGCCTTGCACGTGCGGATAGATGCTGGCGCTGCCGAGAAAACGCATGTTCCGGCAAAGGTTGTCGCGCCCGGCCCGGCAGTAGTCGCATTGCCCGCACGCATGCGAGGGATTGATCGCCACCTTGTTGCCCGGCGCGACGCGCGTGACCGCGCTGCCAACGCGGGAGACGATGCCGGCCGCTTCGTGGCCCGGCGTCAGCGGCTCGCGGATCACGAAGGCGCCGACCTTGCCGTGGAAGTAGTAGTGCAGGTCCGAGCCGCAGATACCGGCCGCACCAAGGCGCACCTCGACCTCGAACGGCCCGGGAGCGGCAGGCTCCACTTGCGTGAAACGCAGGTCTTCGCTCGCATGGATGTGGCAGACCAGGGACATCATGACTCCTCGGCAAGCTTGCGCGGCTTGCGCCGCGTTGGGGTTGGCTCGGTTGGCTCGGTGGGCTCGATTGGCGCGCCTGCGGGCCACGCCGCGTAGAAGCGGCTGTGCGAGGCTTCCAGGTGCAGGCACATGGCGTCGCGCGCGGCATCCGCCGAGCCCGAGGCGATGGCGGCCACCACGGCGCGGTGCTCGGCAATGGCCGCGTGCCAGCTGGACGCGTTCTCGAAGTGGCTGCCGAAGCGGGCAAAGAGCGGGTTATGACGCTCGTCGAACAGCTCGGCCACCAGGCGCTGCAGCACGGCATTGCCCGAGACTTCGGTAATCCGCAAATGGAACAGGCGATCGCCTTTGACCGGAATCTGTCCGGCGCCGGCCTCCTCCTGCATGATGGCAATCGATTCTTCCAGCGCGTCCAGCAATGCCGGCGTGGCATGCCGCGCGGCGTTGGCCGCCATCTCGCCCTCGATGGTCTGTCGCGCGCGGATCACATCCAGCGGCGGCTCGGCCATCACGCTGGCAGCGCGCGCACGTTCCGGCGGACAGGCGTAGATGCCCGAGCCCATCCGCACCTCCACCAGCCCCTCCACCTCCAGCGCAATCAGTGCTTCGCGCACCGATGGCCGCGACACGCCCAGTTGCACCGCAAGGTCTCGCTCCGGCGGCAGGCGCGCGCCCACGGGAAACTCCCCGTTCTCGATCAACCGGCGCAACTGGTCGGCAATCTGGCGGTAAAGGCGGCGGGGTTCGATCTGCTGCAGGGGCATGTCGGCGCGCGATTCCGAAAATGATTTGGGCCAGGAGGTAAAGTGGCCTGACCAATTTTTAGGAAGTTTTTACGCGCGCTACAAGGGGAATTTATGCAGCGCTGCAGCAGGCCGGCGCCGGTGGTTGCCCTGGCGTCCGCGCCAGCGGCCAAAACGGCATGGGTGGCGGGTGCAGCAAAGGATGTAGCGAGGCGGCTTGCGCACGCGTCCCGACAAAATGCAGCTTACGGGACAACCCCAATGTCATCGTCCTTGGCCTCCCTGCGACACTTTCTATACTGGAAGCACAAGCAGAGAGACAGGAGACGGCAATGCTGCACTTCACGTCACATGATCTTGTGTTCCTGATTCCGATGGCGCTGGTTGGCATGATTGCCTTCGGCGGGATCCCCTTCACAGCCCGGGCCTTGCGCATCAGTTGCCGCGCGGCGGGTGCGATCTTCGGGGCTCTGCTGGCGGTGGCCTTGCTGGAGGCGCTTCCGTTGCTTATCTGAACGCTTCGAGCGTTCCCGGCTTGCTTGTGAAAAAGGGGGCCGCTATGACACTGAGCCTGTTGGCTGTCTTGATGGCGGCGTTCCTGCTGGTCACCGTGGCCACGGCGATCTGGCGCTGTAGCCACCCCTACCGCATGCGCTATCGGCGCTGCGCCGAGCAGCGCAAGCGCGCTGGCATCTGCCGGCAAATGCAGCGGCACTAAGCCGCCTTCTGTGATGTATTCGTAATCCGGGCCGGGAGCGCCCGGTAGCTGATCGTTTGCCTGGCTGCGTTTGCCGGCCCGGCCGATCAGATCTCGATCATCGCGAATTCGCCCTTGCCCACGTCGCATTCAGGGCAACGCCAGTCTTCCGGAATGTCGTCCCAGCGCGTGCCCGGGGCGATGCCATCGTCCGGCCAGCCCTGCTCTTCGTCGTAGACCCATCCGCAAATCAAGCAAACCCAAGTCTTGTAAACAACGGCTTCCTGCTGCAAAACGCACTCCTGTATCGATTCCGGGCGAAATGATACAGCGTTTTTTGCACGTACCCCGCCGATTGGGCCGAGCGGCAGGGCGCAGGGGACGGCAACGCCACCCCCTGCGCGGGCAAGGCTAGGTTTGCCGGCGATTTACTGCCGAATGGTGAAGTCGACCCGGTTGGGTGCGCCTTTGTCCTTGATGCCATCGGCGTTGAGCTTCGAGGCGGTCAGGAACAGGCGGCTTTCCGGCACCTTGGCATCGCGCTCCAGCGCCTGCTTGACCGCCAGCGCCCGCTGCTCGGCCAATTGCCGGAGTTCCACATCGGTCACCGGCGCATTCTCCAGCAGCAGCGTCTCCATCTCCTTGGTGGGCAGGGATTTCGCCAGCCCGATCACATTGCGCGGCTTCTTGAAGGAGGCGCGCTTGTAGACCGCTTCCAGGTACTTCGGGTACTCCTGCGGCGCCACCGTCACCTTGGCGCCTTGCTCGCCCTCTTCGTTCTCTTCGGCCACGGCGCCCGCCTTCGCGCTGGCGCGCATCTCGCGCGACTTTTGCTCGGCCACGCGCGCGTCCAGCCAGGCGCGCTTGGCGCCGGCGGTATCGGTGGCGGGATCGATGCGGCCGCTGATCTCCAGGCGCAGCGCCGGGCGGTCGGCCAGGGCCTTGCCCAGTGTCGCGATCTTCTGCGTGGCCGCCGGCGTGAGCGTGGAGGTGCCGGGCGCAAATTCCACGTAGCCCAGTTCGTCGCCACCGCCAAAAGCAGAAGCAATCAACGAGAACGGCGAGGTGATGGCCTTGGCCAGCAGGTTGACGATCACCCGCACGATCACACCACCGATGCTGAACTCCGGGTCCGACAAGGAGCCCGACACCGGCAGGTTGATGTCGATCACGCCATTGCGGTCCTTCAGCAGCGAGACCGCCAGCAGCACCGGCAGCTTGGTCGCGCTAGGGCTGTCGACCTTGTCGCCAAAGGTGAGCTGGTCCAGGTAGAGGTGATTGCGCGCGTCCAGCTTGCCGTTCTCGATCTTGTACGCCACATCGACCGTGAGCTTGCCCTTGGTGATCGGGTAGCCGGCGTATTTGGCCGCGTACGGGGTCAGCCGGGTCAGCTCCACGCCTGCGGCCTTGGCGGCGATATCGAGGTAGAGCGTGTCGGCCAGCGGATTGAGCTTGCCGTCGATCGTGACCGGCGCATCATCGTCGATGCGGCCTGCCAGCGTGAGATCGGCGGGCGCCGGCTCCGTCGAGGACACCTTGGAGACCGATCCCTTCATGTCGGTCAGGTTGGCAGAGTAATTCGGCTTGACAAAGAAATCCGAGAAATTGATGTTGCCTTTCTCCACCGTCACGCCGCCAATCCGGATCTGCGGCTTGGCCGCGGCGGAAGCCACAGGCGCGGGCACCGGGGCCGGTGCACTGGCGGCGCTCGCCGATGCGGGATTGGCTTGTGTCAGGCTGGTGCTGGGCGCGGCCTCGCCCTTGGCAGCGCCGCCGGCCATCACATCCTGCAGGTTCAGGCGGCCGTTGGCATTCAGGATCACCCGCGCGTAGAAATCCGACAGCGCGACACCGGCCACGCCGACCTTCATCGGCCCCTTGGCCTCATCCATGGCGAAATCGATGCCGTTTACTGCAAGCGAGCGCCAGCGCAGGAAGTCGTCACCGGTCACCCGGTCGACGCTGCGCACATTGCCGAGCAGCGCATTGCCGGTGAAGCGCGCGGCGATTGGCTTGCCGGCGGGCGCCTCCACGCCGAGGCGGCCCTTGACGGTAGCGGTGCCGCCACGCAACGCGGCGTTGAAGCGGTCGGCCAGGTAGGGCTGCAGCGGCGCGAGGTCCAGCTCTCGGAAGTCGACCTGCAGTTGCGCCGCGGGTCCGGCAGGCAGCACGGTGCCGTCGAGTGCCATCGCGCCGCGCCGGCCCACGTCGGCCTTGAGCTTCACCGGGATGGCCCCGGCCGCCATCGGCCAGTTGAGCGCGCCCGTGCCGAGGCTGATATTGCGGAATTGATGAATCACGGGGCGGTCGCGGTTGGCGGCCGCGGGCGCATAGTCGGTCACGCGCAGGCTGCCCCCATCGAGCGTGAACTTGCCGAGCTGTGCCTTCCAGGGCAATGGCTTGGCGGCAGCCGCGCTCTCGGGCTGGACAGCCTTGGCCTGGACGGCGGTGCTGCGTTGGGCGGACTTCTGCCTGGATTGCACAGCCCACAGGCGCGCGCTTTCGAGCAATTCGCCGCGCAAGTCACGCGTGATGGCGATCTGCGGCTTGGCGACCACCAACTGGCCGGCCTGGAAGGAATGCGCGCCAAGATCGAACGCGATGTCCTCCAGCGCCACGCGCTCGGCGAGCATCAGCGGCAGGTTGGCGGTATCGCTGTCGTCGCGGGCACGCGCGCGGCGCGCGTCGCGCCGGCGCTCGCTATCGGCGGCGGCAGGTTGGCTTGCGCCAGTCGTGGCGGCTGCTATTTGCGCCACCGTCACCGGCTCCCGGGTGGTCAGGTAGAGCGGCGCCAGTTCGACGCGGGACTTTTCCAGCGAAAAGGCAAAAGCGGGGCCGCCCCACGCCATCTTGTAATGCAGTTCGGCATTGATGGCAGTGTCGCCAAGCCGGGTCTGGAGCTCCGCCGGCCACCACGCGGCAAACCCTTGGGGCTTCAAGCCGCTGGCTTGCAGCGTGCCGTCCATGGTGCCGCCACGCAGGGACAGCTCACCCTCATGGTTGAGCGTCTGGCCTTCGCCGATCGCCAGCTTGGCCTGCACCTTGGCCGGCTTGTCGCTGTCGCCGGAAAGACCGGCCACGTCGGCGTCAAGCGGCCCGAGCGCGAGCGTGCCGGGCCCGGAAGGCGCCGAGTCGTCGCGCAGGCCCAGGCGGGCCTCTTTGACGGTGATCTGGTCTATCGCATAGCGCCAGGGCTTTTCGGGCACCGGCGCTATGCCGGCGGCGGCGGGTGCCGATGCCGGGCCAGCCTTGGCGGCGGCCGGCGCGGATGCGGGCGCCGCCGCTGCCGCTGCGGCGGCAGCCGGCGCGTGGGCCGGCCTTTCCACCTTGGCGGCTTCCGGCAGGAACGCGTCGGCCAGGTCGAGCGAGCCATCGGCGCGCCGCACTGCCTGCACGGCCAGGCCGTCCACGGAGAGGCTGCGCAGGTGGGCCATCCGCCCCAGCGGTTCAATGCGCGCGATGTCCACTGCTACCCGCCCGGCCTTCACCAGGGGCGATCCATCATGCTTGCGGATATCGGCGTCGCGCAGCGCCGCGGTGCCTGCCAGGAAGACGTCCTGCTTGTCCTTGTCCTGGATAAAGCCCAGCGTCAGCCGTGAATCCAGCAGCCCGCCCTTGATATCCGCATCCTTGAGCTTCGGCGCGAACGGCATGTAGCGCGCCAGCTCCAGGGCGTCGAGGTTGATATTGAGGTGGGTCTCACGCGATGCCGCGAACGGCAGCATGGTGCCGTCCAGCGCCAGCGCGGATCCGTTGATGTTCGCGCTCAGCGTGGGCCGGGTGACGATCTCCACGTCATGCGGCAGGTTGGACAGGAACGGCAGCGTGATGGTCAGGTTGTCCACGCGCTGCGTCTGCTTGAGCAGCTTGTCGTCGAACACCAGGCTGCCGCCGGTCAGCGCGATATTGTTGACCGAGAAGCGCGCCGGCTCGGATTTTGGCGCGGGCGGCTTGGCCGCGAAGCGCTCCACGATGTCGGCGTAGTTCATGCGGCCGTTGGCGTCGCGCGCAAGATGCAGCGCGGGCCGGTCGATATGCACCGCATCCACCACCGGGGCGAAGTGCCACAGTGACGCGGTGGCGCCATCGATCTTGGCTTCGCCCACGGTCAGCATGGGCGTGGTGCCATCGGGCTCGTAGATAGTGATGTCGGAAACGTCGACGGCCAGCGAGAACGGATGCACCTCGGCGCCCCCGAACGTGACCTTGCGCCCCAGCGCTTCGCTGGCCTGTTTGGCTGCGAACGATTTGATCAGCGGTGGCCCGCCAAAATACCCGGCCAGGCCAAACACCGCCAGCGCGGCCACAATGCCGCCGGCTACCCGCAGTCCGGCCCTGCGACGTGGCGTTGCAGTTGCTGCCTGCATGGAGAACTTGATTGCCATGTGATCCCAGAAGATTCGACCCCAACTACCCGCGTCCGCTAACCCGTTGGAGAGCATGATGGAGCAAGCATTCCACACGGTGTCGCCAGACGGATCGGCCACTTTGTGGCCCGGATTTCACTTTTTAACGACATTATCGCAACGCTTGGGGGCAAAGCAAAGGCATTCAAAGGGATTTAAAAAGGGATTTCAGGACGATCCCAAAAGGAATTCAAGCGCGCCGGCTGGAGCCGGTTCAACGCCGATCTGGTATCGTCACGCTTTTGCGAAGCGTCTTGTCGCATGCCAGCGGCTTATCCGCCACTTAGTGCCTGCTTCTCCCGCGCTGTACCCTCCGGCCAGAACCCTCCACGTCAACCGTGTTGCGCGCTTCGCATGCGAACCATTTCCATGCGAGTCTCCTCATGTCTACCATCAGCAGTACTGCCGGAGCAGATAGCGCGCACAGCCAGCAAGCGCGCCCGCTGACCGGACAGGATTACAAGACGCTTGCCCTTGCCGCCCTCGGGGGGGCGCTCGAGTTCTACGACTTCATCATCTTTGTCTTCTTCGCCACCGTCATCGGGCAACTGTTCTTCCCGCCGTCGGTGCCGGACTGGCTGCGCCAGCTGCAGACCTTCGGCATCTTTGCCGCCGGCTACCTGGCTCGCCCGCTGGGCGGCATCATCATGGCCCACTTCGGCGACCTGCTTGGCCGCAAGAAGATGTTCACGCTTTCCATCCTGCTGATGTCGGTGCCGACGCTGCTGATGGGCCTGCTGCCGACCTACCATGCGATCGGCCTGCTGGCGCCCGTGGCGCTGCTGCTGCTGCGCGTGCTGCAGGGCGCGGCGGTTGGCGGTGAAGTGCCCGGCGCCTGGGTGTTCGTCTCCGAGCACGTGCCCGCGCGCCGCACCGGCTATGCCTGCGGCACGCTGACCGCAGGCCTGACGGCTGGCATCCTGCTGGGTTCCCTGGTGGCCACCGGCGTCAATACCATCTTCACCCCGGCCGAGCTTGTCGACTGGGGCTGGCGCATGCCTTTCCTGCTGGGCGGTGTGTTCGGCATCGGCTCCATGTACCTGCGCCGCTGGCTGCATGAAACCCCGGTCTTCGCCGAGCTGCAAAAGCGCAAGGCGCTGGCTGCGGAGATGCCGCTCAAGACGGTGGTGCGTGATCACCGCGGCGCGGTGGCGGTATCGATGCTGCTGACGTGGATGCTGTCCGCGGGCATCGTGGTGGTGATCCTGATGACGCCCACCTTCCTGCAGAAGATCTATGGCTTCGATGCGCGCACCGCGCTGGTAGCCAATAGCGTAGCCACGCTGTGCCTGACGGTCGGCTGCGTGGTGGCCGGCCTGATGGCCGACAAGGTTGGCCCGCGGGTCACCCTGTTCGTTGGCGGCCTGCTGCTGGCGATCAGCTCGTACGTGTTCTACAGCACCCTGCACACACGCCCGGACCTGCTGGTCCCGCTGTACGCGGTAGCCGGCTTCTTCGTGGGCACCATCGGCGCGGTGCCGTATGTGCTGGTCAAGGCGTTCCCGGCCCAGGTACGGTTTTCCGGGCTGTCGTTCTCGTACAACCTGTCGTACGCGATCTTCGGCGGGCTGACCCCGATGATCGTAACGCTGATGCTCAAGAACGATCCGCTGGCCCCCGCCTACTACGTGGTGGCGCTGTGCCTGCTGGGCATGGTGACGGCGCTGTTCGTCAAGGACCGCTCGCTCGCCTGAACTTGATGGCGACTACTGCGCCTGCGTCAAGCCACACGCCGGCCATGAAAAAAGGAGGGCCGCATCCGCGCCCTCCTTTTTTTACGCACATGCGCTGGCCAGCGCTAGCGGCGATGCTGCTTGAAAAACTCCCACATCAACGCGCTGGCATCGGGGCCAATCGGCGCATGGTAAGGGTAGTCGCCATCGCCGCCGCTCCAGGCGTGATCGAGGCCGGCAACCTCGCATAGCTCGACCAGTTCGCGGTTCCAGGTGCCAAAGCTGGCTTCCAGGTAGTCCCCGGCCGGCAGCAGGGCACTGGCCGGCTGGCCGTTTGCGCCGTCAGCCTGCGCCACACCGGCATCTGCATCGGCCGCCGCGGCGGCTTCCTGCTCCGCGCCGGCGAGGTGCCGCACCGCGGCACCGTTCATCCGCTCCTCGACCCGGTCGTTCATGCCGTTGTACGCAAGGAACTGGCGCGCAAGCAAGCGGGCGTTGATGGGATGCACCGCCCCGTCGTCCATGCCGTGCAGCACGATGGCCGGCATCTTCGGTCCGCCCGGCGTCACGCCGGCGGCATCCAGCAACATCGCCGGGTCGGCTTGTGTGCCGTGCTGCATGGCACGCAAGCCGTCGCTGGCCGTATGGCCCGCACCGATCACGACCCCGGAATGCAGGCCCACGGCGGCAATCTTCTCGGGATAGCGCAAGGCCACTACCGCCGCCATGCTGGCGCCCGCGGACAAGCCCGCCAGATACACCTGGTCGGCACGGACGTCCCGCCTGGCCGCCAACGCATCGATCAATACTGCCAGCGCCTGCGCCTCGCGGCCGCCTTCGGTGGCACCCAGGTCGAACCACTGCCAGCAGCGCTGCATCTGGCGCCGCAGGGGCTGCTGGGGATAGGCCACCATGAAGCCTTCGCGCTCGGCAAGCGCGTTCATCCGCGTGCCCGCCGCCAGATCTTCCGGCGTCTGCCGGCAACCATGCAGCATCACCACCAGCGGCATAGGCCGCTTGGGCGCGCCGGAAGGCACGTATAGCCAATAGGGCAAGCGAGGAACCAGCTCGCCAGGCAGCGGCGCGAGGCGGTGGTGGTGGGGAGCCCATTCTCCGGGCAAGGGGTGGCGCGGCGGCAAAGGCAGCGGCGCCGGCGAACGCGCCCGAAGACGGGGCGCTGCGGGATTAAGGGTAGCGATACGGTTGAACCACGTTTTGAGATGGTGCGCGGACTGGGGTTGCGCCCGGCTGATCTGCCGGAGCTGCGCATGCCAGTCCGCCGAAAGGCTTTTGGTCATGAAGACTCCTGCTATCGATATTGTTGCGATGCAGCATAGCACACGACAACCCAGCGCTTGCTGTCGCTTTTCCATCACATGTTATGAAAGCAAGACATTAGATTCTTTCATCTAATCCGGCATGTGCCAGCAGATGCACTTCCGTGTGTGCCAACAATTACCAAAACGCTGAATTCAGCCGACGAAAGAATGCAGATCACTAAGAGATAGCGGCAAAAGGCACGCGGTTATACTGCGTTTGCGTGCATCGCAGGCAAACGGAGAATGTCATGACCACGCCCGACGCAGCGTTTCCAAGCTGCTCGCTGTGCTTGTTCCAGCCAATCTGCCGCAACGCGGAAGCGTCAGCTGCAAACGATCAGCGGCAGCGCAGCCTGGCCCCGGCCAGCATGCTCTGGCGCGCCGGAGAAACGGTGCACCGCCAGGGCCGGCCCGTACTGGCCATGTTTCCCGTGCGCAACGGCAGCGCCAAATCCGTGTTCGAGTCCCCGCTTGGCTGGCGCCAGGTGACCGCCTTCGCGCATTCCGGCGAAGTGCTCGGGCTGGAGGATCTCGATGGCCAGGCCCATTGCACCAGCGCGGTGGCCATGCAGGACACGCACTGTTGCGTGGTGCCGGTGGAGACGGCACGCGCACACCTGCTCAGCGCCGAGTACCGCGAGACAATGCTCAGCACGTTGCGCCGCAATGCCGAGCGCGAGCGAACGCTGCTGGTCGCGATCGGATCGATGAAAGCCGCCCAGCGGCTGGCGATGCTGCTGCTCGACCTCGCTGGCGAGCAACGCCGCCGGGGCAATGCTGGAGCGGCGCTGACCCTGCCGATGTCGCGCAACGATATTGCCAGCTACCTGGGACTGACGCTCGAAACCGTATCCCGCCTGCTGGCGCGTTTTGCCACGGTCGGGCTGATCACCGTGCGGCAGCGGCAACTGCGCATCGTCGATCCGGCGGGGCTGTGCTCCGTCTACGAAGACCCCGAGCGGGTACCGCTGCGCCCGCCCCGACCTGCAACGGATAGCCCGTCCATCTCCGCTCCGGGCCAGGCCCGGCTAGACTCGGCCAAAGGCATCCACGCCGCGGGCACCTCGGTAGCGTAGGACGAAAGCTGACAGCAAGGCCGTGCAAACGCGGCTATGTTCAGACTATGCCGCCGTGTGCGGGGTAGCCCCCAGGGAAATCCCCCTGCGGCCATGCCGCTGGCGCCCGACATCGCTTCCGGTACCTGTATCTCTATGCGGGACTTTCCTTTCGCCGTGCGCGCGGGCCTGGCGCCGCTTGGCTTCCTGATGATGACCGGACTGGCGCCGGCGGCCGCCGCGCCGGCTTCGCTATCGACGCTGGCGAGACTGCTGCTGGGCACGGTAGATGGCAGGAGCACCGGCATGAGTGGCGTAACACGCCTTACCGGCGGTGTGGCCAGTTCAGACGCGGAACTCAACAGGGCTTGCCAGGAACTGACTCGCGCCGGGCCATTCACGCTGGACGCAGCCACGCGGCTGGAGGGATGCAGCGTCTCGCCCGGCAAGCGCGTGCAGTTCCGCCTCAGCCTGGTTGGCGTGGATGCGACCCGAGAGGGTACTGTGGCATTCATGGCGAGCGCCCGCCCCGTGCTCGAGCGCGGTATCTGCCGCAACCCGGACGTGCCGGTGCTGGGCCAGTTGGGCGTCACGCTGAACTATCGTTACGCGGGAATCGGCAACCGGCCGCTGGGAGAAGTCACGATTACGCCAGACCGTTGCGGCCCGAAATAGAGACTATTTTCTTTCTTGCGCGCATTCCTGGCGATACGCCTCATCGAGCTTCTTGCGCTCCGCTTGCCGCTCGATATTGGGATGGGTGCTGCCATCCGCGCTGGTCACCGTGGCTTTGCCGGTGGTCCATTGCGCTCCCGCGGGCAGTGCATTGATCTTGTCGAGCAAGCCCTGGCAACGGGTGCGCTGGGATGGCGTGAGGGTGCCGTCCGCCGCCGGCCCGACATTGTCGGTGGCGGTATCCAGCAAGAGCCGCGGCGGCGGCGGCGCGACCATCGGCGCGGGCACTTCCAGCTCGGCGGCAGTGGCAGCCTGGCCCGCAAGCAGCCCCAAGCCCAGAGCGGCAGCCATGATGATCGAAGCCCGTTTCATGTTCAGTTCTCCACAGCGGGGACGCATTGCGCCTCCCATGACGATGTTCCAGGGGTCGCCCTGCCGGCTGATACCGAAAAACCGCTGTTTCCGATGTCCCTCCTCAGGTGGCGGCAGCCGCCGGCAATGCAGGCACGAACCAGACTTAGCTTCGTTCCTTACCGTTGCCGGCCCGACCAGTGCGATTGCGCAGTTGCTCAAGCTTGAGCAGCGCATCAGCAAGCATACTCTTGAGGCGGGTGTTTTCCTCCTGCAGGTCTCGCAACTTGCGGCTGTCGCGCGCTTCGCTGCCAGCGCCCTGGCCGTACTTGATGCGCCATCCATAGAATGAAGCATCGCTAAAACCATAGCGCGCGCATAGCTCGCGCACCGGCACGCCGGTACCGGCTTCCGCCAGGTAGCCGCGGATCTGTTCCTCCGAGAAACGTCTGTTCACTGACTGCCTCCGCTAGCAAAGGCCGCTCGTGCCAATGCCCGAGCTTGACCATTTCTACCCCTGCCGCAAAGTTACCACCCGCACCGCAAAAGGCAATTCAGTGTGTTCAAGCCGCGAGTTAAGCAAATTGGAGAGGCAACCCGCCGCGAGGCGGCCCCCGTCTGACCGGCAACCTACGGCAACGCAAGCAAACCCGCGAGCATATCATCCATGACCAAAAAAACAACTCAACATTTTAATTTATCGATAAAAACAATGTTGAAATCTAGCGCCATCACATGCCAACCTGGAAAAAATCATAAAAAACTAGATCGAATTGCCAAAATTTGATAGTCCACTTCCCGATTCTCTGATTCTCTTTTTACTGTCACACAACCGCAAAGAAATCCTGATACGCGAAAAAAAGCCGACTTTGCGCCGCACAAAGCACCAAATCACACGAAGTTATGAATCGAATGGCATAAATATTTTTAATGTCTTTATGTCATGACAAACAGCACTTTTTGACTTGGTTTTATGAAATGACTTCTAGAAGACTACTGGCAAGTTTCAAAGTTCTGTATTAATCTTGTCTGGCATTAACTAAATTTCGATCTCCAGCAACCGGGCCTCGCGCCCCGGCGCAGACTGGCGACGATAAGCGCAACGCGTAGCCGGTCGGCTGGTCGTTTTTTCGGCGTTGCTTCTAGATACCGGGCCACATGCAAGCAGCACTGCGTCGTCATTTCCCAAGTAAGCCGGGAGATTTTGAAAACCGTCATGTCTTGCGGATGCAATGGCACTGCGAGAGGCCCTGCGTTGACGGCCTGGCACGGCAATGGACCAGATACGCCAACTACCCGGCACGGCAGGTGCGGCATGGCCTTGGGGCCTTGGCGCACCTGCGGAGAGACAGAGAAGAAAACAAAAACAAGTTTCGAATCGGGAGAAGTCACCATGCGGCATGTCAGCACCAAGCTCTTGCACGTTTTTGTTTTGTTGATGGAATATCGTGACCTGAGCGCCGTCGCCGCCTGCACGCAAGGCCGGGTTCCGACCATTGCCTACAGCCTCGCGCGTCTGCGCGAAATCACCGGCGACGCCCTTTTCATCAAGCGCAATGGCACGCTGGAACCTACCGCGCATGCCTTGCGGCTGGAGCAGACCGCCCGCCAGATCTTGTCAAAATGGGCGCACCTGGTACGCCCGCTCACCCCCGCCGCCGAGGAGGCAAGCCCGCACCGCCGTATCTCGATCGGGTTTTCGCCGTCGATCGGCGATCCGGTCATCACCGAGATCCTCACAGCCATGTGCGAGCAGTTCCCCGATGACCGCTTCATGACGCGGCCAGTCTTTGCCGACGCCGCGCTGGCCACCCAGCTTGGCAGCGGCGAACTGGACTGCGCCTTCGTGGTCGATAGCCACTTTGTGCCAGAGGACATAGCGCTGCACAACATTATGGCCACGCCGCGCCGCCTGGTCAGCGTGGTGCGGCCAGGCGGCGTTGAGGATGCGGATGGACGGCACGAGTGGATATTGCTGCAGGAAGACACCGAGCCCGGCAGCCCGCTGCAGGGTTTCCTGAACCGGCTCGCGCACGATCCCGCCTACCGGGAAACCGTAGTGCCATCCTGGCACACGCAAGTTGCGCTGCTGCTTGCCGCGGGCGGCATCTGTCCGCTGCTGGACTTCAACGTGCCGCTAGTGACACGCAAACACAAAACACGCCTGTTGGCGCCGCCCAGCAGTTTCCCGGAATGGGCAGCCCTGCATTTCTGGGCGCCGGTCCGCGCCGGCAATGCGCTGCGCGGCATCATGGAGATCGGCAGCACCGTGCTGCGAGATCCCGTCAGCGCGATCGACCGCCGTCACCAGTCACTCGAGACGCGCACCGCTGCCTACGCAGCCTGACCCTGCTGCCACTGAAGCACGCCGCGCCGCGGCGTGTCGCCTCGCGGCTAGCCACGCCCGCCGGCCCGTGAGGGTTTCCGCGCCCTCCTCTCAAAATTGAGAATAGTCTCAGTCCTGACGTCGAAGCCAACGCTTATGCTTCATGGGCACCTCCTGCTTCTTGTTCGTCCGAGCAAAGCATGCGCCTGGAGGTGCTTTGTTCCTGTGCTGTTCGCGCCGCCGGCGAAAAGCCGTGCGGCGCGTTTTTTCAAGGGCGCGATCCACTTGCGGCAAGCGCCGCCCAGCGCGAATCGAAGCACTCGCTTTTCATGTTCGCGGCATCCGTGCCGTAAGCCCTTCCAGCTCGCGCCAGGCATGTGCGGCCCGGACACCGTGCATGCCTGCGCTTGCTCAGGAGCATTGCCATGCCTTTGAAAATCTTGATTGCCGATGACCATCCCGCCATTACGCTCGCAGTCAGGAGCCAGTTGCGGAGCCAAACCGGCTGGGAGGTCTGCGCCGATGTCCACAGCTGCGCCGAGCTGCTGCAGGCCGTGCGCGCATTCCGGCCCGATATCGTCGTCACCGATTACCACATGCCCTGCAGCAACGCGAGCGATGGCATCCGCCTGCTAGCCAGCCTGCGGCGGCACTTTCCGGCGCTAGGCGTGGTGGTGCTCACCATGATCACCAACCCGCTGGTTCTGCGCGCCATCCTGAACACAGGCGCCCATGGCCTCCTGCTCAAGGACTCGCAGCTGGACGAACTGGTCACCGCCATCATCCGCGTCGAACGCGGGCTGCGCTTTATTGGCGACTCCGCCGCGCGCGTGCTGGATCAGTCCGGCGCCCACTACGCACCCGGCAGCGCCGGCGCCCTGTGCCTGTCGGTACGCGAGTCTGAAGTCATGCGGCTCTACCTCAGTGGCAACTCGATCACCGGGATTGCCGGGCAGCTGAGCCGCAGCGTCAAGACCATCAGCCGCCAGAAAAACAGCGCCATGCGCAAGCTTGGGGCCAGCAATGAGCGCGAGCTGTTCGACTTCGCGGCGCAACAGGGTCTGGTGCTGCCGACCCCGGATCGTCCTCAGGAGAGCCAGCCGGCCAGCCAGTCCGACTGGCTATAATCGCAGCGCCGCGCAGGCAGCTGTTTTCCGCCAGCCCCGCCACTTAGCTACTTAGTCAGCCAACATCATCGCCATGTCCAACCTTGCCGCAACCACTGCGCCCGCCGTTCCAGGCACCCAATCCGATGCGGCAAGGCCCCTGCGCGTGCCCGCCATGCTGGTGGCGGCGCCGGCCTCGGGCCAGGGCAAGACCACCGTGACGGCCGCGCTGGCATGGCTGCACCGCCGGGCCGGCCGCACCGTCCGCGTCTTCAAAAGCGGCCCCGACTACCTCGATCCCTCCATTCTCGCGGCTGCCAGCGGCGCGCCGGTCCACTCGCTCGACTTGTGGATGACCGGCGCCGAAGACGCCGCGGCACGCCTTGCCCAGGCAGCGGCCGAGGCCGACCTGATCCTGGTGGAGGGCGTCATGGGCCTGCACGACGGCACCCCCAGCAGCGCCGACCTGGCACGCCATTTCGGCCTGCCGGTGCTGAGCGTGATCCAGGCCGGCGCAATGGCGCAGACGTTCGGCGCGCTGGCCTTCGGCCTCGCTGGGTACGGCCAGCCGCTCGCCTCCATGCAAGTGCTTGCCAATGGGGTGGCCTCCCCGCGGCATGCCGACATGCTGCAAGAGAGCCTGCCGGCGCATATCGCCTGGGCCGGCGCGCTGGCGCGCGACAACGCGGCATCACTGCCCGAGCGGCACCTGGGCCTGCTGGCGGCCGATGAACTGCCCGACCTCAACACGCGGCTGGACCGCCTCGCGGATGCCCTCGCCGGGCAACCCATCGGCGCCCTGCCCGCAGCCGTGGAGATCGCCGCGGCGCCGCCGCTGCCCGTGCCGCCGCCGCTGCTGGCCGGCAAGACCATCGCCATCGCCCGCGACGCCGCGTTCCGCTTTATCTACCCTGCCAACCTGGATACGCTCCAGGCGCTCGGCGCCCGGCTGGTCTTCTTCTCCCCGCTCGACGACGCTGCCTTGCCCGCCTGCGATGCGCTCTGGCTGCCCGGCGGCTACCCCGAGCTGCACGCCGCGCGCCTGTCGGCCAACACAGGCATGCTGGCCGCCCTGCGCCAAGCCCATGCCAACGGCCTGCCGATCCTCGCCGAATGCGGCGGCATGATGGCGTTGTTCGAGACGCTGGTCGACAAGGCCGGGGATAGCCACGCCGTAGCGGGCCTGCTGCCTGGCACGGTGACAATGCAACGCCGCCTTGCCGCGCTCGGCCATCAACGACTGGCGCTGCCCGAAGGCACCTTGCGCGGCCACACCTTCCATTACTCCAGCGCGCAAACCCCGCTGGCGCCCTACTGCCACGCCACCGTGCCGCGCGACGGGTCGCGGGGCGAGGCGGTGTTCCGGCAGGGTGCCTTGATGGCGTCCTACACGCATCTGTATTTCCCGTCCAACCCGTTGGCCATCGCGGCGCTGTTCAGCGGCGCGCGGTAAGCGCAAACATCACGCAATGCCACAAAACTCGCGCCGGTACTGCTCCGGCGTGGCGCCAGCCTCGCGCTGGAACATCGCGATAAACGCGGATGCCGTGCTGTAGCCGAGTTCGAACGCGATCTCCTGCACGCTGCGGCCCGCCTCCAGGGCATCGATAGCACGCAGGAAACGCAGGCGCTGGCGCCACTCGCCGAACGACATGGCCAGCTCGTGCTGGCAACGGCGCGCAAGGGTGCGTTCGGTCATGTGCACGCTGGCGGCCCATTCGGCCAGCGTGCGATGGTCGCCAGGATCGGCCTGCAGCGCCTCCAGCACGGCGGCCAGGGCAGGCGTGGTTGCCGCCGGGAGGTAGCAGCGCTGCACCGGCGCCACGGCAAGCTGGTCGACCACCACATGCGCCAGCCGAAGATCGGCCGGCGTGCGTGGCACATGCAGGTCGCGCGCGGCAAAGTCCGCCAGCACGCTCTTGATGATCGGGCTGATGCGCACCGTGCAGGGCTCGGCCGGCAGTTGCGCGCATAGGCCGGGCTCGATGTAGATCGAGCGGTAAACGATCGCGTGGCGCAACGTGCAGCTGTGCACCACCTTTGGCGGAATCCATATCGCGTACTGCGGCGGGGAAAGCAGCCGCATGCCCACGGTTTCCATCTGCATCGAGCCGTGCGCGGCGTAGTTGAGGTGACCCCAGCTATGGCTGTGCGCCTCCGCCAGGGTATCGGCGCCGAACTCGTCATAGCGCAGGTAGAAGGGGCCCTCCATCCCTTCGACATCCAGGATCGGCAGGAAACGCCACTTGTCGGCCATAGCCATGCTTGTTAGGTCCGTTGCTACACAGAGTCCGGAATTAGTCCGGAATTCCGGTCGATATGTCCAAATTGAGCTATATAAATCAACACAGACGCGCTCATGATAGCGTTCCATACACATCAGAGAAAGCGCTCATGTGGCAATACGCCTTTCCGCTCCTGGCCGTCGTGATCTGGTCGGGCAACACCGTCGTCAGCAAAATGGCCGCCGGCACCATCGCGCCGGCCGAGATCAGCTTCTACCGCTGGTTGCTGGCAGCCGTGCTCTTCACGCCGCTGGCACTGCGTCCCGTGCTGCGCAACTGGGCCGCGATCCGGCCCGGATTGGGGCGGATCGCCGTGCTGGGCCTGCTCGGCATGGTGGCTTATCAGTGCCTGGCCTACTATGCCGCCTACCTGACCACGGCGACCCACATGGGCATCATCGGCTCGCTCACGCCGATGATGGTGCTGGCATTATCGATCCTGCTATTGGGGCAGGGCCTGACCGCCGGCGCCGTGGCGGGGTCCGTGCTGTCGATCGCCGGCGTGCTGGTGGTCGTATCGTCCGGAGACCTGGGCAGCCTGCTGACCAGCGGCGCCAACCTCGGGGACGCACTGATGCTGCTGGCCATGCTGGCCTACGCGGTCTATGTGATTTTGCTCAAGCGCTGGAAGATGAAGGACGTGCCGGCGTTGCAACTGCTTTACCTGCAGATCGTCGCCGCCGTCATCGCGTTGCTGCCGCTATACCTGCTCACGCCAAAGATGGGCCTCTCGGCCGCCAATCTCCCTCTGGTCGGATTCGCCGGGCTCATGGCGTCGATGGTTGCACCGCTGGTGTGGATGCACGCCGTCGCCCGCATCGGGCCGAGCCGTGCGAGCATGTTCTTCAACCTGATCCCCCTGCTCACCGCGCTGATTGCGGCGGGCTTGCTTGGCGAATCGCTCGCGCCATATCACGCGGTCGGCGGGGTGCTCACGGTGTTGGGCGTGCTGCTGGCCGAGGTATGGACGGCGCCGTTGAGGCTGCAACCGGCTCGGCCGTAGCATCGGTTGGGGTAGTCAGGACGGTTGGACCAAGGTCGTCGTGGATGCCGCGCTCACACGGCGTCCGCCTTGTCCTGCTGTGTGCGCAGCACCGCTTCGGCAATGCCACCCTCAAGCTCTTCCAGGCCCTTGGACAGATCGCGCATGGTGGTCTCGGAGACGTTTTCCAGCACGTCCTGCAGAAATGCCGAGCGCAGCGGCAATGCCTGCTCCACAACGCCGTGGCCGAGCGCCGACAGCGTGACATTGGTCACGCGGTTGTCGCGCTCGCTGGTGTTGCGCTCTACCCAGCCGAGCTCCTGCAGCGCCTTGAGCTGGCGCGTGAGCGCGCCCGGGTCCATGCCGACGCGGTCGGCAAGGGGCTTTTGCGCAATGGGCCCAGCATGGGCGTACAGCGCGGACAGAATGCGCCAACGCGGCAAGGGATGGCCGATGCGCTGCTCGAAAGCCGCGGCATAGGCCCGGTAAGTTCGCCCGAACTGCTGTAGCACAGCCAGGCTTTGACGCTCCAATTCCACTCCAATCTCCTGCTTGGGGCACCGTCACGCGACGGGCAACCTCCCTACATTATCGGCTAGCCCCGCGCCCTACTCCGTTGCCATGACCGGCTTGACGGCACGCTCCAGCTTGATCGGCGGCACCCGCCGCGAACGCCACAGGCCCAGCACCGCAATCACCGCGGCCAGCGCCAGCCCCATATGGATGGCGCCAACCAGCGACAGCCGGGCCTGCTCCAGCAACAGGGCGCCATTGTGCCCGGCCGCCTCCAGCTGCGACAGCAGGCTTGCCTGCGCCGCACGGTCGATCAGGATCTGCGGATCCGCCATGCGCGCCTGCCACTGCCCGGCACCAGCGCTCTGCAGCGCGTCGTGCACGCCACTGAGGTAACTGCGCGTGACCAATGTGCCCACCACGGCGGTACCGATCATGCCGCCGACCATGCGCAGCGACTGCAGCATCGCCGTGGCAATGCCCAGATGCTCGCGGCCCGCGGTCTGCTGCGCGAACACCGTCAGGTTGGGCATGATGAAGCCGAGCCCGAAGCCACATAGCAGCATCATGCCCAGCAACAAATGGTGCGACATCCCGCGCGTCGCCTGGGACAGCCCGAGACAAGCCAGCGCCAGCATGCCGAATCCCGCATACAGCATATTGTTAGGCTGGCGGATGCGGGTGATGATGCGCCCATTGATGATGCTGCCCACCGTGATGCACACCACCAGCGGGGTCACCAGCACGCCCGCCTCCTTCGGCGAATAGCCAAAGCCCCCCTGGAACAGCAGCGGCGCGTACAGCAGCAACGAGAACATCGCGAAGCCGACGAACACGGCCAGCAGGAACAATGGCGCCAGCCCGGGATTGCGGAACATCTCCAGCGGCAGGATCGGGTTCGGCGTGCGGCGCTCCCATTGCCATAACCCAACCAAGGCACACACCGACATCACCAGCAAGCCGCCGGTGACCAGCCCGAACCCACGCTCGGGCATCAGCTCCACGCACAACTGCAAGCCGCCCAGCCCCACGCCGATCAGCGCCGCGCCGAGCCAATCCACCTTGATCGCGCCGGTATTGGTCTGCTGGCGCAAGTGCGGCAGGTAGCGCCAGGCAAACCACAACCCCAGCAAGCCCACCGGCAAGTTCACATAGAACACCGAGCGCCAGCCATAGGCCTCGGTCAGCACGCCGCCAAGCGACGGCCCCACCGCGTTGGCAATGCCGAACGCCGCGCTCATCATCACCTGCCAGCGCAAGCGCACATGCGAATCGGGGAACAGGTCAGGGATACAAGCAAACGCAGTGCCCACCAACATGCCACCGCCAATGCCCTGCAGGCCGCGCGCAAGCACCAGGAACGGCATGCTCGTTGCCATGCCGCACAGCGCGGAAGCCAGCGTGAACACGACGATGGACACCATCACGAAGGGCTTTCGCCCGTAGTAATCGCCCAGCCGCCCGAAGATCGGCACCGTGATCACCGACATCAGCAGATAGGCCGTCGCCACCCAAGCGTAGTACTCAAACCCCTGCAGCTCCGCCACCACGGTCGGCAGCGCGGTGCCGACCACGGTCTGGTCAAGTGCCACCAACATCACCACGAACGCGATACCCAGCATGGCCAGCAAGGACTCGCGGAATGGCAGCACCTGCCCGCTGCTATGCGCCTCGTGAGGCTGCGAAATCATTTTATTGTTCCATCAATGATTGTGTAGTCAAGCATTATAGGACAGGGTTAGCGGCCCGGTGATAGAGATTTGAGAGATTGCGATCGATGAAAATCAAGTCTGCTGCCGGCAGATACAGTTGTCCGGCTTGGTGACGACTAAACCTTGGGCCCGCTGCTTCGCCGGATCCGAAACCGAGTGGGAAGCCGAACTACAGGTGCAACCGGAATCTGCGCCGCGCCATCAGTGGCATGGACGGGCAAAAACCTTCAAGCCTAAACCACCCCATACCGCGCAAGAAACATCGCAACCGCCGAATCCACCACCTGCCGCTGCATCGCCGCATCCAGCGGGGGCTGTCCCATGGTGATCTGCGGCCAGAAGGCAAACGCCTTGATCAGCGCCTGCAGCTGACAAGCGGCAAAGGCGGGATCCGCCGCTTTCAGCTTGCCGTCGGCCTGGGCCGCGCGTATCCAGACATGAATGCCCTCTTCCCGCTCGCCCAGCCTGGCGACCATTTCCCTCGCCCGCTCTGGCGAGTGGATGGTCTCGGCGATGGCAACGCGTGCCAGGTCCATGAAACTGGCGTTGTTAAGCATGTTCATTTTCAGGCGCACCAGCTCGCGCAACTGCGCATCCACCGGCTGGTCGCTCGCGTAAGCCATGTCAAGTTCGCCCTGGCTGCTCTCCCATAGCTGGGAAAGTATCTCGGCAAACAGTTCGTCCTTGCTGGCGAAGTGGTTGTACACCGTGCGCTTGGAAACCGCTGCCCGGGCGGCGACCTTGTCCATGCTGGTGACTTCGAAGCCGTTGTCGCGGAACTCGGCGATGGCGGCCTGAATGATGGCTTCGCGTTTGCGATCCGTCAGGCGTTGGGCTGGGGGCATGGCGTTCCTGGGGGGCCTTGGCGTTGGGGAAAGCGGTTATTTTACACTGACAAGTTTACTTTCCATAAAATGGAAACTACACTGTGCAGTACAGTTTTTGCAAATCGAAGCTGGATGGATCGGCCCCCGCCGCTTGCCCTGCCCCCTCCCCACTTTGGATCCTGATTGCCATCATGACCAATCATTCGCCCCGCCCCGTCAGCCGCCAGAGCTACACCCAGTCGCCGGAATCGCGCGCGAGCCAGGCTCGCGCCCTGGCCGGGCCGCCCAAGGGCGGCTTGCTCAAGACCCTCGGCATCGCCTGGCGCTTTCTCTTCGACAAGCCCGCGGACACCCAGCCCGCCGGCCCGGTTCCGGTGCAAACGCTGACGCAGGCTGACCTGCTCGCCGCGCCGGACAACACGGTGTTTCGGCTTGGGCATTCCACCGTGCTGCTGAAACTACGCAACGCTTTCTGGATCACGGATCCGGTCTTTAGCGAGCGCGCTTCGCCGGTGCAGTGGGCTGGCCCGCAGCGGTTCCATCAACCGCCGATCGGCATCGACGCCTTGCCGCCCATCAAGGCCGTGATCCTCTCGCACGATCACTACGATCACCTGGACCGTGCGGCCATCATGGCACTGGCGGACAAGACCGAGCACTTCCTGACGCCGCTCGGCGTAGGGGATCGCCTGATCGACTGGGGGATCCACGCGGGCAAGGTGAGGCAGCTCGACTGGTGGCAAACCACCGAGGTGGAGGGCGTGCGTTTTGTCGCGACACCGGCGCAGCATTTTTCCGGGCGAACGCCGTTTGACGGCAACCGTACGCTGTGGGCGTCTTGGGTGATTCTGCACACCGATCTGCGTGTGTTCTTCAGTGGCGACACGGGCTACTTCGACGGCTTCAAGCGTATCGGCGAGCGCTATGGCCCATTTGATCTCACACTGATGGAAACCGGCGCTTACGACGTGAACTGGCCCGCCGTGCACATGCAGCCTGAGCAGACCCTGCAGGCGCATATCGACCTGAATGGCAATTGCCTGCTGCCGATTCACAACGGCACCTTCGACCTGGCCATGCACGCCTGGCACGAGCCCTTCGACCGCATCATCGCGCTGGCCGCCGCGCGCGGCGTTCCAGTCAGCACGCCGCGCATGGGCGAGGCCGTCAGCATCCTGCAAGCGCACAACGCGGATCGCTGGTGGCTGGACGTGAAGACGCGCCGCAACCGCAAATCGATGCCTGCCGCAAGCCCGCGCATTCTCAACGAACAGCCCTGAGAAAAGCAATGTCGGGCGCATGACGGCCAAACGGCTGGCCTGAGCCACGCCAAACTCACAATCGCATCACGGTGTATCATGGCTGCGTTGCAGGCTTCGCGCCTGCATCAGCGTTCTCAGGGCGGGGTGAAAGTCCCCACCGGCGGTGATGGCGATTTTTTCGCATAAGCCCGCGAGCGCCCGGTTCTCCTCGAAGTCTCCGAGAGCCGGGGTCAGCAGATTCGGTGCAACTCCGAAGCCGACGGTCATAGTCCGGATGAAAGAGAGCGCGATGTTTCTGTTCCCCGCCCCGTCTCCCGGCGCCGGGGGACTAAACTCGTGCGCCCTGATTCTGGTAACCCACTCTTCTGAAGAAGGCCATGAATCAGTTAGTTTCTCCTGTCCAGCGCGACCACCGCGACCTCCAGGACACCGCACCCGTCAATCCGGCCTGGCGCTTTGCGTTTATCCACGCGCAATGGCATGCGGATATTGTTCACCAGGCCCGCGACGCCTTCCTCGCTGAAATGGCCGCGCGCGGCGTAGCGCGCGAGGCAGTGGACGTGATTGAAGTGCCTGGCGCGTTCGAGATCCCGCTGCATGCACGCAAGCTGGCGGACACCGGGCGCTATGCGGCGATCGTAGCGTCGGGCTTTGTCGTCGATGGCGGCATCTACCGCCACGAGTTCGTCGCGGACGCCGTCATCAGCGGCCTGATGCGCGTGCAACTCGATACGCAGGTGCCCGTGCTCTCCGCCGTGCTGACGCCGAAAAGCTTCCACGATCACGAAGACCACCGCAAATTCTTCAGCGAGCACTTCGTCGTGAAGGGCCGCGAGGCGGCGCAGGCCTGCATCAAGACCGTGGAAAGCCTGAGCAAGCTGGCGGCGTGACCGGATCGGGCCCGCGCCAGGGCTAGGGGGCGCGGCGCGCATCTTCAGAGAATCAGTACGTCTCCAGGTGCAGCCGCCCGTCCTTCTTGAGCGCGGCGCCCACCGTGTCCCACGACAAACCCGCCTGCTGCGCCACGTCCCGCAAGGCCAGCACCACGCCCTCCTCCATGCTCTTGAGCCCGCAGACGTAAAAGCAGGTGTTCGGGTCCGCCAGCAGCGGCCCCAGGTCGGCCGCGCGCTCGCGCATCACGTCCTGCACATAGCGCTTGGGCTGCCCCGGGGTGCGCGAGAACGCGAAGTTGATATCGATGAAGTCCTTGGGCAGGCTCTGCAGCGGGCCGAAGTAAGGCAGCTCCTCCTGCGTGCGCGCGCCGAAGAACAGCATCAGCTTGCCGCCCTCGAACTTGCCGGACTTGCGCAGCCGCCGGCGCCATTCCGTCATCGCGCGCATCGGCGCGCTGCCGGTGCCCGTGCAGATCATCACGATATGGGAGCGCGGATGGTTGGGCATCAGGAAGCTGGCGCCAAATGGCCCGATCACTTCTACCCTGTCGCCCACCTGCAGGTCGCACATATAGTTCGATGCCACGCCGCGCACGGGGTTGCCTTGGTGGTCTTCCAGCACGCGCTTGATGGTGAGCGAGATATTGTTGTAGCCCGGCCGCTCGCCATTGCGTGGGCTGGCCAGCGAATACTGGCGCGCATGGTGCTGGCGGCCGCTAGCATCCACGCCCGGCGGCACGATGCCGATCGATTGGCCTTCCAGCACCGGAAACGGCGCGGTGCCGAAGTCCAGCACGATATGGTGCGTATCGTAATCGCGCCCGACCTCGGTGACGCGCGCATTGCCAACCACGGTGGCCGTGACGGAGCGGGCGGCGGCCTTGGCGCCGTAGAGGTTGGTATAGGCGTGCGCGGCCGACCACGGCGGCACGGTGGCGCCGTACTGGGCGCTGTTGAAACCGTCTTCGCCGGTGACGGCCGCTAGCGATGACGCCGGGGCGGATTCGAGAAGCGGCTCGGCATCCGCCGCCACGCCTTGCGCGGCAAGCTGCTCGGAGGAAAGCTCGTCAGGCAACGTGTCCCAGCCAAACTGCTCCACGATGCCGTAGGCCTTGGCGCGCGGCATGGTGCGCCAGTTGTCGATCGAGCCGGTCGGGCATGGCGAGATGCAGGCCATGCAGCCGTTGCACTTGTCCGCGTCGACCACATAGTTGCGCGCATCGTGGGTGATGGCCGCGACCGGGCAGGTGGCCTCGCAGGTATTGCAGCGGATGCAGATCTCGGGGTCGATCAGGTGCTGCCTGATGACCTGGATGTCGGACATGTCCATGGCGAACTCCGGGGGTGATGCGACCCCTGTGGCCGGGGCCTTTTGCCGCGGGAGCCCACCGGGCCCCCGCCTTCTTGCGATTCTTGCCTTTCGATTTCTGGCTTTCGACTCGCGACGCTCAGTTGAAGCGCACGTACTCGAAATCCACCGGCTGGCGGTTGATGCCCATTACCGGCGGCGCGATCCAGCCGGCAAACTTGCCGGGCTCGACCACGCGGCCCATCAGGCTGGCCACATAGGCGCGGTCGGTCTCGCTAGGCAGCCACTGGTCGACATTGGCGTTCCATTCCGCGTCCGAAATCACCCGGCCATCCGGCGAGATCTTCACGCCGGAAAGCGCGCCGATATTGCGGTGGAAGGCTTTATGCGGGACCTTCAGGCGCAAAGGGATGCCAGCCTTGTCGATCACGCGGTTCCAGCGCTCCACGCCGGCCACGCTGTCCTTGATGTAGTCGTCTCGCAGCACTTCGTTGAGCGCGTTGAGCATCGGCACTTCCTTTTCGATCAACTGGCCGCCGCTGGCCTGCAGGACCTTGTAGGTCTGGCCCTTGAGCACGTGGTCGTCGGCGCGCTTGCCTTCTTCGTAGCGGCCCTTCAGGCCGGTGCTGTAGAAGGTCGCGGCGTTGCTCGACTCATCCGCGCCGAACAGGTCGATGGTCACGCTGTAGTGGAAGTTCAGGTAGCGCTGGATGGTCGGCAGGTCGATCACGCCGGCGGCGCGCAAGCGGGCCGGGTCGTCGGTCTTGAGCTCGTTCATCACCTGGCAGGTGCGCTGGATCACACGCGAGACGCCGCTCTCGCCGACGAACATGTGATGCGCTTCCTCGGTCAGCATGAACTTGGTGGTGCGGGCGAGCGGATCGAACGAGCTTTCGGCCAGCGCGCACAACTGGAACTTGCCGTCGCGGTCGGTGAAATAGGTGAACATGAAGAACGACAGCCAGTCCGGCGTCTGCTCGTTGAACGCCTGCAGGATGCGTGGGTTGTCTTGCTGGCCGCTGCGGCGCTCCAGCAGCGCTTCGCCTTCTTCGCGGCCGTCGCGGCCGAAGTACTTGTGCAGCAGGTAAACCATGGCCCACAGGTGGCGGCCTTCTTCCACGTTGACCTGGAACAGGTTGCGCAGGTCGTACATGCTCGGCGCGGTCAGGCCGAGGTGGCGCTGCTGCTCCACCGATGCGGGCTCGGTATCGCCCTGCGTGACGATGATGCGGCGCAGGTTGGCGCGGTATTCGCCGGGCACGTCCTGCCAGGCGTCTTCACCCTTGTGGTCGCCAAAGTGGATCTTGCGGTTGGCCTCGGCGGGGTTCAGGAAAATGCCCCAGCGATAGTCCGGCATCTTCACGTGGCCAAAGTGCGCCCAGCCTTGCGGGTCGACGCTGATGGCGGTGCGCAGGTAGATGTCGAAGTCCTGCGAGCCATCCGGGCCCATGTCGTTCCACCAGCTCAGGTAGTTGGGCTGCCATTGCTCGAGCGCGCGCTGCAGCGTGCGGTCTTCGCTGAGGTTGACGTTATTGGGGATCTTGTCGCTGTAGTTGATGCTGGACATCATGGTCTCCGGGCTGGCTATGCGTTGGATGCGGCGTGTTCGGGTTCGGGTTCGGGTGCGATATCAACGATATCGGCGGTGTCAGGTCAGACGCGGTTCCAGTCGAACGCGGCCTTGTCGCCCTTGCCGTAGACCTTGAGCGCGCCCTTCTCGCCCACCGCGTTGGGGCGCTGGAAGATCCAGTTCTGCCAGGCGGTGAGCCGCCCGAAGATGCGGGTGAACATGTTTTCCTGGCCGTTGAAGCGCAGGTTGGCCTCCATGCCGGTGAGCGCATCCGGCGACATGGCCGCGCGCTCTTCCAGCGCGATGCGCACTTCATCGGTCCAGTCGATGTCGTCGGGGTTGGCGGTCACCAGGCCCACCGCGAATGCGGCGTCGGCGTCCAGGGGCTGGCCGGCCTTGGCGCGCACCGCGTCCAGCGCCGGCTGCTCGTCGTAAAAGCGCCGTCCCAGGCGGCTCTGACCCGTCACCATCGGGTACAGCCCGAAATTGGTCTCGGCCACGGTGATCCTGGGCGCGCGCGCCTCGTCGTCCGGCAGCGCCAGGTGGTAGCTGCGGTCGCACGCCAGCGCCAGCTCCAGGAAGGTGCCGGCAAAGCACGAGCCCGGCTCGATCAGCGCGAACAGGCTGCGCGAGGACACATCCAGGCGGGAGAACGTGCGGCGCAGCAGGCCGATGGTTTCGCGCACCAGCCAGTGATCCTGGTTGGCGAGCAACGTGGCGTCCATGGCCAGCACGTTGGCGGCGTCGCCTTCGGTCTTGATCAGCCAGGTGCCGATATCCAGTTCGTTGGTGCGCATCGACAAGATGGCGTCTTCGAGTTCGCGCGCCAGTTGCAGCGGGTACCAGGCGGCGCCGGCCTCGGCGATGGCGGCGACGCTCGTCGGCTGCGTGGCGGATGGGCCCTTCACGGTGAAGGCAGCCTTGCGGCCCGCGCGGTCGATCTCCACGGTGACATAGGTGTAGCGCAGTGCGTCGGCCTCCAGCGTGCGCGCGAGCGGGGTCAGCGCCACGCCGCTGGCGTTGGCCGGGCGGTCGCTCTGCGCGGCCAGGGCCTGGGCGCGCTCCTGCACTTTTTGCGCAAAGACGGCGGGCTTGGCGATGTCGTCCACCAGGCGCCAGTCCTTGGCGCGCTGGCCACGCACGCCTTCGGTGGTGGTGCAGAAGATATCCGCAAGGTCGTGGCGCACGTGGCGCTTGTCGGTCACGCGGGTCAGGCCGCCGGTGCCGGGCAGCACACCCAGCAGCGGCACTTCGGGCAGGCTCACGGCGGAGGAACGGTCGTCGACCAGGATGATCTCGTCGCAGGCCAGCGCCAGCTCGTAGCCGCCGCCGGCGCAGGCGCCATTGACCGCGGCGAGGAACTTCAGGCCGCTGTGCTTCGACGAATCCTCCAGCCCGTTGCGCGTCTCGTTGGTGAACTTGCAGAAGTTCACTTTCCAGGAATGGCTGGAGACGCCCAGCATGAAGATATTGGCGCCGGAGCAGAACACCTTGTCCTTGCCGCTGGTGACCACCACGGTACGCACCTCCGGATGCTCGAAGCGGATGCGGTTGACCGCATCGTTGAGCTCGATGTCCACGCCGAGGTCGTAGCTGTTGAGCTTGAGCTTGTAGCCAGGACGCAGGCCAGCGTTCTCATCGATGTCTACCGCCAGCGTCGCTATGGGGCCGTCGAAGGTTAGCTTGAGGTGCTTGTACTGGGACGGATCAGTCTGGTATTCGACGCGGGGGGCGGTAGTCATGGCTGTGTCTCCTCAGCAATGAAGCACAATAGTGCATGGATTGGGTTTTGGTGAAAGAACTATAATTCATACATCAAAACTCCGTCAAGCAATATTGTGCATCTACCCACCAAGGAATCAGAGCGGCAGTTGCAATGCGTAGCGCACGCGCTCGCGCAGCGCCAGGAAGGTGGGCTCCAGCGGCTCGGCGCTGGTGTCGACGCTGAACTCCGCCTTGGAATAGAAGGCCGCGCGGCCAGCCAGGATATGGCGCAGGTCTTCCATGGCCTCCTTGCTGGCGGCCATCGGGCGGAAGTCGCCCTGGGCGCGCACGCGGTTCATGTGATCTTCCGGGCTAGCCTGCAGCCACACCGTGGTGCAATGGGCCAGCAGCAGGTTGAAGGTGGCAGGGTCGGACACAAGGCCGCCAGGCGTGGCGATCACCGCTTCGGGATAGATCTGGATGGCTTCCTCCAGCGCGCGCCGCTCATAGCGGCGGTAGGCGTTCATGCCATACAGGCCCTGGATTTCGGAGATGCTGCAGCCGGCGAACTTCTCGATCTCGCGGCTGAGTTCCACAAAGGGAAAGCCCAGGTCTTCAGCCAGCATGCCGCCCAGCGTGGACTTGCCGGCGCCGCGCAGCCCGATCAGTGCCACGCGCGGGCTGCGCGCGGCGTTGCCGCCGCCGGTGCCGAGCATCTCGCCGACCGCAATGCGCACGCGGCGCAGCGTGCCTTCATCGCGGTGTTCCAGCAGTTCCCGGATCAGCAGCCATTCCGGCGATGAGGTGGACACATCGCCAAGCAATTCGGCCAGCGAGCAGTGCAGCGCCGAGGCGATCTGCAGCAGCACCAGGATGGAAGCATTGCCACTGCCGTATTCCAGGTTGGCCAGGTGCCGCTCCGAAACCCCGGCGGCCAGCGCCGTGGCCTTGCGGGTCAGCCCCCGGCGCGAGCGGAGCTCACGCACGCGCTCGCCCAATGCGGCGAGAAAGGCGTTTTTCTCCACCCCGCCGGCTTCCGCGGCGCTACCGTTGCCTGGCGCGGCATCGCCGTCCTGCTCGCCGGCAGTCTCCCGCGTTAACCCGGGAACATGCAATATAGTGCTTGACATGATTTCGTGGTGGCTCTATGTTTCACACATGCACAATAATGCATGAAGCGCGGGTATGCAACCCGGCTGAGCCTAACGGAGCCCCTTCCATGTCCCCCACCGAATTGCGCGAGCAGATCGCGCGGCTCACGGCCCGCATTGCTGGCCGCCCACTCGATGCCGCCCTGGATACCTGGCTGAATGCCGAGCATGGCGCAGGCAGCGCCACTTACAGCGAACTCAAGGCGGCCTGCCAGGCTGGCGTGGCCGAGGGCTGGCTGTGCAACCGCGAGGGCGGCGGCATCCGCTATGGCCGCATCTTCAAGCCGGCCGACGACCTGCACGGGTTCTCCGTCGACGTGGTCGACATGCAAGACATCGCCGGGCCGCATCACACGCACCCCAATGGCGAGATCGACCTGATCGTGCCGATCGACGCCGCCGCCGAGTTCGACGGCCGCCCCGCTGGCTGGCTGGTCTGCCCGCCGGGCAGCGCACACCGGCCCACCGTCAGCCACGGCCGCGCGCTCGTCCTTTACCTGCTGCCTGACGGCCGCATCGACTTCACCCGCTGAGATTGCCTTCATGACCGAACTGCTTTCCAACTATCTTGGCGGCCGCTGGCAAGCCGGCTCCGGTGCCGGCGCGACGCTGTCCGACCCTGTACTGGGCGATGCGCTGGTGCGCGTGGATGCCACCGGGCTCGACCTTGCCGCCGGCTTCGCCTTTGCGCGCGAGCAAGGCGGCGCCGCCTTGCGCGCCATGACCTACCGCGAGCGCGCCGCCATGCTGGCCGCCGTCGTCAAGATCCTGCAGGCCAACCGCGATGCCTATGACGAGATCGCAACCGCCAACAGCGGCACCGTGCGCAACGATTCCGCCGTGGATATCGATGGCGGGATCTTCACGCTTGGCACCTATGCCAAGCTCGGCGACGCGCTAGGAGAGCGGCGCTACCTGATCGACGGCGATGCCGCGCGGCTCGGCAAGGACCCGCTGTTCCAGTCGCAGCACGTGCTGGTGCCCACGCGCGGCGTGGCGCTATTAATCAACGCCTTCAACTTCCCGAGCTGGGGCTTGTGGGAAAAGGCCGCACCGGCACTGCTGGCGGGTGTGCCCGTGATCGTGAAGCCCGCGACAGCCACCGCCTGGCTGACCCAGCGCATGGTCAGGGACGTGGTGGACGCTGGCGTGTTGCCGCCCGGCGCGCTGTCGGTGGTATGCGGCAGCGCGGCCGGATTGCTGGACCAGCTGCAGCCGTTCGATGTGGTCTCCTTCACCGGCTCGGCCCAGACCGCCGCGCTGATCCGCTCGCATGCGGCGGTGACGCAGCGCTCGGTGCGCGTCAATATCGAGGCCGACAGCGTCAACTCGGCCCTGCTGCTGCCCGGCGAAGCCGCCGGCAGCGAAGCGTTCGACCTGCTGGCCAGGGAAGCCGCGCGGGAGATGACGCTCAAGTCCGGGCAAAAATGCACGGCCATCCGCCGCATCTTCGTGCCCGAGACGCTGTATGGCGCTGCCGCCGACGCCATCGGCGCGCGGCTGGCCAGGGTCACGGTGGGCAATCCCCGCCATGAAGCGGTGCGCATGGGCGCGCTGGTCAGCCGGGCGCAACTCGCATCGGTGCGCGAAGGGCTGGGTTACTTGCAAGCCCAGGCCGAGGTGCTGCACGACGGCGCGACGCACGCGCTGGTCGATGCCGATCCGGCCGTGGCCTGCTGCGTCGGGCCCACGCTGCTGGGTACGCGCGATGCGGACGCTGCCGATCGCGTGCACGACACCGAGGTGTTCGGCCCCGTGGCCACGCTGGTGCCCTACCGCGATAGCGCCCACGCACTGGCGCTCGTGCGCCGGGGCCAGGGCTCGCTGGTGGCATCGCTCTACGGCAGCGATGCCGATGCGCTGGCCCAAGCCGCCGTGGAACTGGCCGACAGCCATGGCCGCGTCCACGTGATCTCACCCGAAGTTGCCCAGCTGCATACCGGCCACGGCAACGTCATGCCGCAATCGCTGCACGGCGGCCCGGGCCGCGCAGGCGGTGGCGAAGAACTGGGCGGCTTGCGCGCGCTGAATTTCTATCACCGGCGCAGTGCCGTGCAGGCAAGCACCAGCGTGCTGGCACAGCTTTAATGCACCACCGCCACCACCAGCACCAGCACCAGCACCAGCACCAGCACCAGCACCGCCACGGCAGACCCACCAAAACATCGATCCATCGATCCGTCGATAGGGGGAGACAAGCATGACAGCCGAACCACAAGTCCAGCCACCCGGCACGCCGTTCAACTTCGCCCAGCACCTGATCGCGTGCAACGCGCAGCGCCCCGGCAAGACCGCCTACATCGACGACCACGGCACGATGCGCTACGGCGAACTGGCCGAGCGCATCCGCCGTGTTGCCGCCGCGCTGCAGGCTAGCGGCATCCACCGGGAAGAACGCGTGCTGCTGCTGATGCACGATGGCAACGACTGGCCGGTGTGCTTCCTCGGCGCGATGTATGCCGGCATCGTGCCGGTGGCGGTCAACACACTGCTCACCGCCGACGACTACGCCTATATGCTGCAGCACAGCCGCGCGCAGGCCGTGCTGGTATCGGGCGCGCTGCTGCCCGTGCTGCAGCAGGCCATGGCCCAGGGCGGCCACGAAGCCGGGAGCGTGATCGTCTCGCGGCCCGCCGGTCCGCTGCCCGATGGCATGATCGCCCTCGAAGCATGGATCGAGCGCAACGCGCCGCTAGCCGCGCCGGCCAGCACCGGCCCCGACGATCCCGGCTTCTGGCTCTATTCGTCAGGCTCCACCGGACGCCCCAAGGGCGTGCTGCACAGCCAGGGCAACCCGTACTGGACCGCGGAGCTCTATGCCAAGCCCGTGCTGTCACTGGGCGAGGCCGACATCTGCTTCTCGGCCGCCAAGCTCTACTTTGCCTATGGGCTCGGCAATGCCCTGACCTTCCCGCTGAGCGTGGGCGCCACCGTGGTGCTGATGGCCGAGCGGCCAACCCCCGAGGCCACGTTCAGGCGCTGGCTGGACTATCAGCCGACCGTGTTCTTCGGCGCGCCGACCGGCTACGCGGGCATGCTCGCCGCGCCCGGGCTGCCCACGCGCGAGCAGGTCTCGCTGCGCCTGTGCTCCTCCGCCGGCGAGGCCTTGCCCGCCGACCTGGGCGAACGTTTCACCGCGCATTTCGGTTGCGAAATCATCGACGGCATCGGCTCGACCGAGATGTTGCATATCTTCCTGTCCAACCGCCCCGGGCAGGTTCGCTACGGCACCACGGGCTGGCCGGTGCCGGGCTATGCGGTGGAACTGCGCGACGAAGACGGCCACGCCGTGCCCGACGGCGATGTGGGCGACCTCTATATCCAGGGCCCGAGCGCAGCGCTGATGTACTGGGGCAACCGGGAAAAATCACGCGAGACCTTTCGCGGCGGCTGGACCAAGAGCGGCGACAAATACGCGCGCAACGCCGACGGCAGCTACAGCTACGCCGGGCGCAGCGACGACATGCTCAAGGTCAGCGGCATCTATGTCTCCCCGTTCGAGGTGGAAGCCACGCTGGCCCAGCACCCCGCGGTGCTCGAAGCCGCGGTGATTGGCGTGCCCGACGACGCGGGCCTCACCAAGACCAAGGCCTTCGTGGTACTCAAACCCGGCGCGCAGGTCAGCGAGACGGAGCTGAAAGCCTTCGTCAAGGAACGGCTGGCGCCATACAAATACCCGCGCATCATCGAATTCATGGACGCGCTGCCGAAGACAGCCACCGGCAAGATCCAGCGCTTCAGGCTGCGGGAGATGGAATGCGCGCCGGCGTGAGAAACAATGCGGGTGCACGCCAGCGCCCGCCGGCATAACAAGCGCCCGCCCTCTCCCCCCACCCCTCTCCCGCAAGCGGGAGACAACCAGCGGCAGGATCAACCAACTGGTGTAGCCGTGATTCCCGCCCGAGGGGCGGAAATCACCCACGCGCGATGCGAAGCGAGCCGTCAAGGTGTACCAGGCCGTATGGGGCGCCTCGTGATCCGGCGAAAAGAGCGGAAAAGAGGGACCCATGTCTGAGTATCGCCTTAAGGCGATGCGAGTTTGGGTCCCGGCCGCTCTTTTCGTTGGATCACGAGGGGAAGTCGCCCCATCCGGCGCGCCTTCTTTGCCTACTTTCTTGGCAAGACAAGAAAGTAGGTCTGCCGCCCCGCAGGGGTGGTGAAACCGCCTTTGACTTTAAGCCTTTGACTTTGACGTTTAGCAACCCCACCAAACAAAAACAAAACCCCAAAGGAGACCCCCCATGCCCCACATCGACATCCACAAACTAGCCGACGAAGCCCGCTTCAACCGCTTCCACGCCCAAATCCTCCTCTGGTGCGCCCTCATCATCATCTTCGACGGCTACGACCTCGCCGTGGTCGGCATCGCGCTGCCGTCGATCATGAAGGGCATGGGCGTGGACGCCACCAGCGCCGGCTTCATGGTCAGCGCCGCGCTGTTCGGCATGATGTTCGGCGCCATCTTCATGGGCACGGTGGCTGACCGTATCGGGCGGCGCCGCGCCATCGCCATCTGCATCCTGCTGTTCAGCGTCTTCACCGCGGCGGCCGGCTTCACCAGCGATCCCGTGACGTTCAGCGTGACACGCTTCCTGGCCGGCCTGGGCATCGGCGGCGTCATGCCGAACGTGGTGGCGCAGATGACCGAGTACTCCCCGCGCAAGATTCGCGGGACCATGGTCACGCTGATGTTCAGCGGCTACTCGGTGGGCGGCATGCTGGCCGCGCTGCTGGGCAAAGGCATGATTGAAAGCTACGGGTGGCAATCGGTCTTCCTCGCCGCTGGCCTGCCGGCACTGCTGATCCCGGTCATCCTGAAGTCCTTGCCGGAGTCCATGCCCTTCCTGATCAAATCGGGCCAGATCGACGCACTCAAGCACATCGCCTCGCGCCTGGAGCCAGGCTACCAGCCCCAGCCCGGTGACCGGTTCGCGCTGCCCGCCGGCGAGCAAGCGGGCGACGCGCCCATCGGCAAGCTGTTCCAGGACGGACGCGGCTTTTCCACGTTGATGTTCTGGGTAGCGTTCTTCATGTGCCTGTTCATGGTCTACGCGCTCAGCTCCTGGCTGGCCAAGATGATGGCCGGTGCAGGCTATAGCCTGGGCTCGGCGCTCACCTTCGTGCTGGTGCTGAACTTCGGCGCCATGATCGGCGCCATCGGCGGTGGCTGGCTGGCGGACCGTTTCAATATCAAGTACGTGCTGGTGGGCATGTACGCCCTGGCCGCGGTATCGATCACGCTGCTGGGCTACCCGGTGCCCACCGCGCTGCTGTTCGTGCTGGTAGCGCTGGCCGGCGCCTCGACCATCGGCACGCAGATCGTCACCTACGCCTATGTGGGGCAGTTCTATCCGATGGCGGTCCGCGCGACCGGCATCGGCTGGGCGTCAGGCATCGGGCGCAGCGGGGCCATCCTGGCGCCGATCGTGATCGGCGCGCTGGTGGGCATGTCGCTGCCGCTGCAGCAGAATTTCGTGGCCATCGCCATTCCGGCGGTGATCGCGATGATGGCGGTGTTGCTGATCGATCATCGGCGCTCGGCTTCGGCGCAGCATGCCGAGGGCAAGACGGAGCATGTAGCACCCATCGCGCTGGTGGCGGGGTCACACACAACATCGTAAGGGGGCGTGGCGGCGCAGGCGCCGCCACGCATGCACTTACGGGTAAGATCGCGGTTCGCTCCGACCTGCCCGGTCAACGGGCGCATCCCGAAAGTTCATTCAAATCCACAAACGATGACCCCATTTCGCGGAAAGCTTCGGACGCGCCATCTGGAGATCATTCTCTCCGTCGCGGAACTTGGGAACCTGTCCAAGGCCGCCGAGCAATTGCACATGACGCAGTCCGGGCTTTCGCGGGCGGTTGCCGAGGTCGAGGAGATCGTTGCCGGGAAGCTGTTCGAGCGATCCGCGAAGGGCATGATGGCCACCGCGCTCGGAACCGCGATGTGCCGTCATGCGGCCTTGCTCCTGAGCGACTTCCACAAGGCCGAGGCGGATCTGGGTGCCATCGCCAGGGGCGATCTCGGCAACATGATCCTGGGCTGCTTCTCGATGTTCAGCCGGTGGCCGCTGGCGGAGGCCATTCTCCAGTTCCGCCAGGCGAATCCGCGCGTGGAGATCACGGTGGAAGTCGGATCGCACGAAGCCCTGATCGAGAAACTGGATGCGGGCGCGATCGACCTGCTCATCAGCCGCGCCCCGAGAAGCCAGAGCGCCGAAACCTACCGGACCGCCGCGCTGGTGCATGACGGCATCGTGCTTGCGTGCGCTCCGGATCATCCGCTGGCCAGGCAGGATGTCGATATCGCGACGTGCATCCAGTACCCCTGGATCTCCGCGCCACCAGGAAGCATCCTTCGGGAAATGCTGGTGCATGAAATCCGGGAAGCCGGTCTCCCGGCGCCGGAAATCGTGGGCGCGCTCTCGCTGGAACTGGGGCGCGAACTGATGTCGCGCGGCCACTTCCTGTGGCAGCTCCCCGAAAGTGCCGCACGCTTCATGGCCGCGCGCGGCGAGGTTTGCATCCTCCCGCTGTCGTTCAACCTCAGTCTTGGTCCGCTATCGGCCATCTGGCGGCGCGACCGGACCAGCACGCGGCAGACGCGCAGCTTTATCCTCAGCCTGCGGCGCGTCGTCGAATCCTCCTGGGACGCCGGCAGCCACTGAGCCTGCGGCTTGCCCCATTCGCGGGCAATCACACACCCCTTCAAAGCCGTCCGCACCGCGCTGGCGTCACCGCGCGTTCCCGTGCCGTGGCCCGCGTCCGCCATGCTTATTCACCTGCCTCGAAGCACCGGCACAGGCCATGCGACCTGCGCATGACGCTTCTCAATTTCGTCATGCCTTGCCGCGCCACCTTCGCTCTACCATCGGTATCGGTCACAGGCCAATGACATCGCCCACGCGGCAAGTCGTTGCCGGATATCAGAGAGATCGCCACCTTGTGCTGCTGAGCGTGAGCGCTCCAACCGAAACCACAAAAGGAGGAAACAATGAGGACGAAAGGCCGCAGGTCTGCCATCACGGGAAGTGCATCTCCACGAATTCATCTGCGCCGGCTTTGCCTGGCAAGCCTGGCGACAACCGCGCTGGGCATGGCGGCCAATGCATCGGCCGCGCAGCCCGACGGGGTCTCACTCAGCGGCCTGGTAACGGCGGGCCCCACGGTGACGTCGAATGTCGGAGGGGCTTCACGCTATGGCGTCGATTCCGGCCCGTACCGGCCCAACTACATCGCCATGAACGGTTCCGAGACGTTGTCGCCAGACATGGCGGCGTACTTCAGGCTGGCCGGCCGGTTCTTTGCGGATAACGGCCAGACGGTCGGGCAGCTCTTCAACACCAATGCGATCGTTGGCTTGCGCGGTTCGCTGGGCGACCTCGCCCTGGGATACACGCGAGACTTCATGTTCGATTTCCTGACGATCCCGGGCTTCAGCGGCTCGTGGTTCGGCGGCATCTGGGGCAGCCCGCAGGGGCCGTTCCTGAATTTTGGCGGCGTCTATAGCCCGGCTCGCGTGGGTTCGTTCGACGCCGACCGGACCAACGGCGAAGCGCTGGCCAACGCGGCCAAGTACACCAGGCAATTCGGGCCGCTCAAGCTCGGCGCGATGTACGCCCTCGGCGAGCGCACCAGTTCGATCAACGACGGAAGCACCTATAGCCTCGGCGCACTCTACGAAACCCCGCGCTATGGCGCCGCCGTCGCCTATACGGATTTCAGGGACAGCAGCACGCCGACCAGCCGCGCGCACTTCCAGACGATGGGGCTGGGGGCAAAGTGGAACATCGGCGAGTCGACGATTGCCGGGTCTTACACCCGCGTGAGAAACGCGCTCACCAATGGCGCGATCGACACGTTCGGCGCGGGCGCGACAGTGCCTGTGGGCGATAGCTACACGATCAACCTTCACTACCAGTACATGAAGGGCAACGCGGCGCTGCAGGATCGCTACGCGCATCAGGTCCTGCTGAAACTGGACAAGGCGCTGTCGCTGAGAACCCATGTCTACCTGCAAGCCGCGTTCCAGAAGGCGGGGGGCACCGCGGACGCCAAGGCCTTTATCAACGGCGCTGCCGGCCCGTCGGACAGCAACAAGCAAGTACTGTCCGGGCTCTTTGTCGAGCACGCATTCTGAGCGGGACGAGCGTCTACCATGAAAAATCCCCCATTGCGTGCCGATCCCCTGGACATCTCCGCGGTGATCGACAACATCCCGCCCAATCGACACCGCCGCCGCATCATCGCCATCTGCTTTGCCGTGGTTGCGCTCGAGGGCTTCGATGCAGCCATCATTGGATTCATTGCGCCGCAGATCGCTACGCACTTCAGCGCGAAGCCCGCCGAGATTTCCGCTGCCATCGCAGCGGGCATGTTCGGGCTGCTGCTCGGCTATGTCACCGCGGGGAGCATTGCTGACACACGAGGACGAAAGCCTGTGCTTGTGGCCGGCACGCTAGCGTTTGCGCTAGCCACCCTCGCCTCTGCGTTCAGCGCGTCGCTATTCCAGCTGGTGGCATGGCGATGCCTGACCGGCGTGGGCGTCGGTGTGGCGATGCCCGCCGTTGCCGCGCTGCTGGCGGAATTGCTGCCCGCCCGCCGGCGCGCATCGGCGCTCTCCGGCGTGTTCTGCGGATTCCTGTTCGGCTCTGCCGCGGCGGGCTTCCTGACGGGGCACCTGATCGATGGCATCGGCTGGCAGGGGCTGTTTCTCCTCGGAGGCATCGGGCCGCTGCTGCTCGTTCCCGCCATCCTTGCTCTCTTGCCCGAGTCGCCAGCATTCCTGGTGCAGATCGGGGCCGGTTCGGGCCGGGTATGCGCCGCCCTGGCCAAGCTGGGCGCGCCCCAGCCTGGCGCAGCGATGTTCAAGGCCCCCGCGCAGCCGGCCGAGATCACCAAGGGCAGCGTGGCGCAGCTCTTCAGTACGCAGTACCGGTCAACCACGGTGCTGCTCTGGCTGCTGATGTTCCTGATACTGGGCAGCTTCTATGTCATCGCGAGCTGGCTCCCGACCTTGATCAAGAGTACCGGGGAAAGCGTTGCCATGGCTTCCAGGACGGCCTCCCTGTTCCAGTTTGGCGGCCTGGTCGGCGCGGTGGTCGGCGCCTTCGCCATCCGGCGCGTCGCGCCGTTGCGTTTCGTCGGAATCGCCTTGCTGATCGGTGCCGCCAGCCCGCTTCTGATCGCCGCGCCCGATGCCACGGCAGGGTACGCCATCGCCGTGTTCTGCTCGGGCTTCCTGATCAGCGGGCCCATCGTCGTGCTCAACGCCGTCGCGGTTGCGGCCTACCCCACGCAGATACGTTCCGTGGGCGCGGGCTGGGCCAGCGCGCTCGGCCGCGTGGGATCGCTGGCCGGCGCGGGCTCTGTCGGGCTATTGATCAAGTCCGGCGTGGGGCTGCCCGAGATCATCGCCGCTGTCGGCGCCGCGGTGCTGGTGTGCGCCGTGATCGTACCGTTCCTTATCCGCAAGTTGCGTGAACCTGGAGTCTGATCCAATGCCTGTCAAAGAGAAATCCATTGTGGTGTCCTTGTCCATCGGCGCCATCCGTGGCGAGGCGTCCGATGGCGTCTTTGCATTTCGCGGGGTGCCTTATGGCGAGCGAGCCCATCCTGGGAACCGGCTATCCGAAGTGATGCCGCCGTCCGCATGGACTGGCGAACGCGATGCCACCGCGCTCGGCGCGGTCTTTCCGCAAGCCCCTTCGCGCCTGGCTACGGTCATGGGCAACGGCATCGACCGCAACCCGCAATCCGAAGACGCATTCCTCCTCAATGTGTGGGCGCCGCGGGACGCGGAGCGCCGGCCAGTGTTGGTGTTTATTCACGGTGGCGGTTTTCTCACCGGCGGTGGCACCGCTGCCTGGTATGACGGCGAACGCTTGGCCAGGGAAAGCGGGATGGTGGTGGCAACGGTCAACTACCGGCTTGGCGCGCTGGGCCATTTCACCGATGCCAGCGATGCGCGCGGCGCCAATCGCGCCGTTCGCGACCTGATTCGCGCCCTGGAGTGGGTGCAGGAACATATCAGCCGGTTTGGCGGCGATCCGGCGCGCGTCACGGTGGGCGGCCAGTCGGCCGGTGCCTACTACGCCTGGTTGCTTGGCGTCAGCCCTGCGTCGAAGGGGCTGCTCCATCGAAACGCCATGTTCAGCCTGCCGGCCCTGCCGCCGCTTTCACCGGACGACGCGTATCGCACGAGCCTCGCGCTGCTCGACGCCGCAGGCGCGCAAGACATCGGCGCGTTGTCGGTCAATGAGATCCTTGCGGCGCAGAGCCAGTTGATGCGCTCGCGCGCCAGTTTCGGTGAAGTCTCGGTCGGCTTGCGGCCGGTGGCAGAAGAAGGCCTTGTCCCCGACTGGCTCTTCGACCTGCCGCGCGCGGCCAGGCAAGCGCACGTGTCAGCGTCCCTGCTCGGCTTTACGGCTGACGAGAGTACCGCCTTCATGGCAGCCGCGCCCGAGGTGGTGGAAGCCTCGGCGCAGCAGGTCATGGCTTGGTTCGAGAACAAATTCGGGGCGGCCGCAATGGAGCACTACGCGGCCTTTGCTGCCGCGCGCCCTGCCCACACGCCGTACACCCAGTTGGTCGATGCAAGCGGATACGGCCTGTTCGGTGCCGCGGCGCGCGAGATCTCCAGCGCTCTCGCCAGCGCGGCCAAGCCTGTCTATCCGTACCGGTTCAGCGTGCAGAGCCGCGTGCCAAACCTCATGAGCCCGCATTGCCTGGAACTGCCCTTCCTGTTCGGGAACCGCGGCAACTGGCTTGATGCACCCATGATTGCGAACATCCCTGAAGAGATATTCGAGAACGTGGGCGCCGCCTTCCGCCTGGCCATATCCAGCTTTGTCACGACGGGCAAGCCAGCCACGCCGTCTGGTGCTGCGTGGCAGCCCTTCGATGTCGCCGAGCCGGGCATCGCGGACTTCGCGGATGCCGGCCTCTCCTGGCAGCCGTGGCATCCCTTGCTTGCCACTTAGTGCCAGCCATGGGTAGCGAAACGTCCGAGAACCGGTGACAACCTCGTCTCCGGCCGACAACACCCGCCCCGCTCTGTGTGGCGGCAGACATTCGCAGCCCTCTCCTGGTCCCAGACTCATCCCTGTACGTGACTGGCCCCTAGCACCGTACCTTCGCCCCGCCATGCCCTTTCCCAGGCTGGCGGGGCTCCTTTGCGCTCCGGCAGGAGAGTCGTCAAGCCACGGATGCCATCACCGGGCCAGCCGTGCCCCCGGCCACATCCGTACCACCAGGGCCCCGACGGCCGTCGCGGTCGACAACAGCGTCACCGCCATCCAGCCCCAGCGCGCCAGCAGCACGCTGCCCAGCGCGGCGCCGGCCGCCATCCCCACGAACATGCCGACAAACAGCACCGCATTGAGGCGGCTGCGGGCGCCAGGCTCGATGCCGTAGACGATGGTCTGGTGCGCGACCAGCGTCACTTGCACACCAAGGTCGAAGCCCAGCGCGCTGGCGCCAATCAGCCACAGCCGTGCGTGCGGTGCGAGCAGCGGCGAGAGCAGCATCCCGGCGAACGAGATCGCGGTCAGCGCGATGCCCAGGCGGGTGACGAGCTCCGGGCCCTTGCGGTCTGCCAGGCGGCCGGCCAGCGGTGCGGCGAGCGCACCGGCGGCACCGGCCAGGCCGAATGCGCCGGCAGCCGCGCTGCCCAGGTGGAACGGCGCGCCGTGGAGCATCACGGCCAGGGTCGACCAGAATGCGCTGAAGCCAACCGACAGCAGCCCCTGTGACAGCGTCGCCCGACGCAGCGCGCCGTGCTTCTGCCACAGCTTGCCGAGCGAGCCCAGCAGCGCGCTGTACGCAAGATGGGTGGTGGGCTTGAAGCGCGGCAGGCCGCGCGCGGCCACCACGCCGATCAGCGCAATGCTGGCCGCTGCGATCACGAACATGATGCGCCAGCCGAAGTGCTCGGCCACAAACCCGCTGAGCACGCGCGAGAGCAGGATGCCGAGCAGCAGCCCGGTCATCACGGTGCCGACGACCTTGCCCCGGTGCGACTCGGGCGCCAGCGTGGCGGCGGCCGGCACGATGTCTTGCGCCATCGTCGCGGCCAGCCCGATCGCCAGGCTGGTGGCCAGCAGCAGCCCGATGCCGGAGGCGGCGCCGCTGGCTAGCAGCGCGACGCTGAGCACGGCAGCCTTGGCCAGGATGATGCGCCGGCGGTCATAGCGGTCGCCCAGCGGGGCCAGCAGCAGGATGCCCAGCGCATAGCCGAGCTGCGTGAGCGTAGGCACCAGGCCGACCGCCGCATCGGACGCGCCGATGTCCGGGCCCAGCACGCCGAGCATGGGCTGGCTGTAGTACAGCGACGCCACGGCTAGGCCGGCGCCCGCGGCAAGCAGCAGGACCAGCCGTGCGGGCAGGCCGGTGGCAGGGGAATCCGCCGTGTGCGTTGTGCGCGCGGCAGCGGTGGTATGTGCGGCTTGAATGGAAGACATTGCGTTAACCCTCAGTTGGAAAACATGGCTGGAGTTTGCCGGTGGCCCTCGGCACGTGGTAGTACTACACTTCGCACAATGGCTATACGCCAGACGCATGACCAACAGCCGCCATGCCGGAAACCATGAAAACCCAGCCCTCCGCTCCAGTCGCTCCAGTCGCTCCGGCCACCTCCTCCACGCCTTCCGCCGACCGCGTCGAGCTGATGCAGACCTTCGTGCGGATTGTCGAGGCCGGCAGCCTGTCGGCGGCCGCCGCGCAACTAGGCACCACCCAGCCCACCATCAGCCGCCGCCTGCAAAGCCTGGAGCGCTCGCTTGGCCTGCGCCTGCTGCAGCGCTCAACCCATGCGATGAAGCTCACCGAGGATGGCGAGCGCTGCTTTGGGCGCGCCAAGGAGCTGGTAGCGGGATGGGAGGCTTTCGAAGCGGACCTGCGCGGCGCCGGTGACGAGCCCGAAGGCACGCTGCGGGTCGTGGTGCCGCATGCCTTCGGGCAGCAGCAGTTGCTGGGGCCGCTGGCGGAGTTCCTGCGCCGTCACTCGCGGGTGACGGTGGAGTGGCTGTTGTATGACCGGACACCGGAGTTCATTGCCGACGGCATCGACTGCGCCATCCACGTTGGCGAGGTGAGCGACCCGTCGGTGGTGGCGATCCGGCTTGCCGAGGTGCCCCGCATCGTCGTTGCCGCGCCTGCCGTGCTGGATGGCTTGGCGACGCCCTCGCACCCGAACGAGCTAGCCATGCTGCCCTGGCTTTCCCTGCGCACCTTCTATCGCAACGAGGTGACGCTGACCCATGCGGCGACAGGCGAGAACCAGCGGCTGACGTTCCGCCCGCGCATGGGCACCGACAGCCTGTATGCGTTGCGCAGCGCGGCGGCGCTGGGACTAGGCGTGGCCGTGGCGTCGGCCTGGCTGATGGCCGAGGATATTGCACAGGGCCGGCTGCTGCACCTGGTGCCCGAGTGGCAGGCATCCTCGCTGCCGATGTACCTGATCTATCCCTATGCGAGCTTCTATCCCGCCAAGCTGCGCCGCTTTGTGGAAACGATGCGGCAATGCGTGCCGGCGACCATGGCAGGCTGAATGCGCCGCCCGGAACAGGCGTTCCCCGTCCGGTGTCGAATCCGATAGGTTCGTCACGGAACGGGAGGTGCAATGCGTAAAGACCTGGGCCTTGCCGCCGCGGCACTGATTGGCATCCACGCGCTTGCCTCGCCACCCGACGGTCGCCTCTCCGTCTCCTTTCCCAACCCGGAAAGCTACACCGACGCCGCATACAGCCACGCGTACGCCAGCGAGAAAGATCTCGCCGCCGTGGAGCACGATATCAGCCAGCACCTGGAGCGCCTGGCCGGGCGCAAGCTGCCGCCGGGCGACACGCTCAAGATCGAGGTGCTCGACATCGACCTGGCGGGCCGCTTCGAGCCACTGCGTTTCCACGGCCAGGATCTGCGGGTGGTACGGGACATCACCTGGCCGCGCATGACGCTGCGCTACACCCTGAGCCAGGGCGACCGGGTGCTGGCCAGCGGCGAAGACCGGCTCATCGACATGAATTTCATGATGTCGGTAAATATCTACGCGAGCAGCGACCCGCTACGCTACGAGAAGGCCATGCTGGATGACTGGTTCGACAAGCGCATCGTCCAGCGCGTCGTCGAGCATGCCAACGAACATACCAACGAGCGCGTGATCGAGCGATAGTCGGGGCCCGGAGCCACCCCGGCGCCATCAGATCTCGTCCGGCACCCGCTCCAGGTCCTTCATCCACACCACGGACTCCGAATCGCTCGGTGCCCGCCAGTCTCCGCGCGGCGACAGCGAGCCGCCCGACCCCACCTTGGGCCCGTTCGGCACGCACGAGCGCTTGAACTGGCTGGTCCGGAAAAAACGGTCGAGGAAGATGCGCAGATTGCGCTTGATGTCGGCCACCTTGTACACATTGCGCACCACGTCCAGCCCGTCAGGCCAGTTGCCCTTGTCGCGCTCGCCCCATGCGCTCAGGGCAAGGAAGGCGATCTTGGTCGGCGTGAAGCCGAACCGCAGCGTGTAGTACAGGTTGAAATCCTGCAGCTCATACGGACCAATGAAATTTTCGGTCTTTTGCTGGGGCGCGTCGGCGGAGTCGCCCGGCACCAGTTCCGGGCTGATCTCCGTGCCAAGCACGTCGAGCAGCACGTCCGAGCCGGCATTGCCGATCTGCCCGGTCTCCGCCACCCAGCGGACCAGGTGCGAGATCAGCGTCTTGGGCACGCTGCCGTTCACGTTGTAATGCGACATGTGGTCGCCCACGCCATACGTGCACCAGCCCAGGGCCAGCTCGCTCAGGTCGCCGGTGCCGATCACGATGGCGTGGCTGTGATTGGCGAAGCGGAACAGATGATTGGTGCGCTCGCCCGCCTGTACGTTCTCGAACGTGACGTCGTACACAGGCTTGCCGGACGCATAGGGGTGCTCGAGGTCCTTGAGCATCTCGACGCAGCTTGGCCGGATGTCGATCTCCTTGGCCACGCAGCCCACCACCTCCATCAGCTTGCGCGCCTGGAGCAGCGTGCGCTCGCTGGTGGCAAAGCCCGGCATGGTGATGCCGATGATGTTGGTGCGCGGCAGCTTCAGCCGATCCATGGCCTTGGCGCACACCAGCAGCGCGTGCGTGGAATCCAGCCCGCCGGAGACGCCGATCACCACCTTGGAGATGCCGCTGGACGACAGCCGCTGGACCAGCGCCTGCACCTGGATGTTGTAGACCTCGCTGCAGCGCTCGTCGCGCCGCCGCGCGTCGGACGGCACGTAGGGGAACCGCTCCACCGTCCTGCGCAGCGGCAATGGCTTGTCCAGCACCAGGTTCATGGCAAAGGGGATCACCTTGAACTTCGCCACCTCCGCGCTATGGCGCCGCACCGAGTGGCCGAACGTGGTCTGGTGCATGCGCTCGCGCGACAGGCGCTCGAGGTCGACATCCGCAAAGGTCAGGTGCGAGCTGTCCGCAAAGCGCTCGGACTCCGCGAGCAGCTCGCCGTTCTCGTAGATCAGCGCCTGCCCGTCCCACGCCAGGTCGGTGGACGACTCGCCCTTGCCCGCCGAGCTGTACAGGTACGCCGCCAGGCAGCGCGCCGACTGCTGGCTGACCAGCTGGTGCCGGTAGCCGGACTTGCCGACCACGATGTTGGAGGCCGACAGGTTCACCAGCACGGTCGCGCCCGCCAGCGCCGCGAACGACGACGGCGGAATCGGCACCCACACGTCCTCGCAGATCTCCACATGGAAGCGCAAGAACGGCACGTCTTGCGCCTCGAACAGCAGGCCGGCGCCAAAAGGCACCTTGCTGCCGCACAGCAGCACCTCCGTGGCTACCGCGCTATCGGCCGAACTGAACTGGCGCGCCTCGTAGAACTCCCAGTAGTTCGGCAGGTAAGTCTTGGGAACCACGCCAAGGATGCGCCCGCCGGCTACCACCGCCGCGCAGTTGAACAGCTGATGCTCGACCCGCAGCGGCAGCCCCACCACCAGCGTCGCGGCAATCGACTTCGACGCATCGACGATCGCGGCAAGGGCCGCCTCGCAGGCGTCGAGCAAGGCGCGCTGATGGAACAGGTCGTCGCAGGTATAGGCGGACAAACCCAGCTCCGGAAAGGCCACCAGCGCCGCGCCCTGGCTGGCGGCATCCCTGGCCAGCGCGATCGTTTCGGCGGCATTGAAGGCCGGATCGGCCACGCGGCACACCGGCACGCCCACGGCCACGCGGGCAAAGCCATGGGCGTAGATATTGAGGAACGGGTTCTTCGTGTCAGTCATGTCAATCATCCTTGCACTGCGCGGTGCAGCGCTTGCGGCGCAAGCCGGGCGGGGAAGTGGGTTGTGCGGTATATGGCGCAATTCTACGACGCGCGCGGGAGGACGTCCTGCTGCAATGAGGCGTTGGCGCGCCACAGCGGCGCGTCGTTGCTGGAGAACAGCCCGACGCAAAACCCAGGGGCTGGCAAACTGCGCCAGGAAGGCATGCGGTCCTTCATGCCTCGGCGCCTGCCGCGCGCTCGCTAAGGCGGAGACACGAAATGCCGGACCCTGGGCGCCGCCGGCCCCAGGTGCAGCGCATGGACGCGGGCCTGGATCGCCTTGTCGTTCACACTGAAGCGCTCATGCTGGCGCAGATGCTCCAGCCACGACTCGATGACAAACGTTTCCACATAGCGCCCCGGCTCGTCCATGTCCTCGAACAGGCTCCATGACAGCGCCCCGCCCCGCCGGCGCACGCGCCGCATCTCACGGGCGGCGGCATGGAACGCAGCGGCATTGGCCCTGTCGATGTAGTACTCGACGCTGATCATCACGGGGCCGCGATCGCCCGCGGCCTCGCCAGGCACCGGCGCGCCCGCATGATGTGGCGACGGGGTGAGATCGAGGTCGGGAGAATCGGCCAGCCGCCAGCGCATGGCCAGCGCGGCGGCAAGCAGCATGCCCACGCCGGCCACCTGCAGTGCCGGCGCGGTGCCCTCTAGCGAGGCAACCTGTCCCCATACCGCGCTGCCGGCCGCCATCGAACCAAAGAACACCAGCAGGTAGACCGCCAGCGCCCGCGCCTTGACCCACCCGGCGGAACTGCGCTGCGCACCGCCATTGAGCACGGACAGCACGACAATCCACGCCATGCCTGCGAACAGCAGCACGATGGCGATCAGGGCAAAGCGCTTGATGCCCGACATGGCGAACAAGGCCAGCGCAAAGATCACGCTGGCGCCCAGCACCAGCCAGTCGGGCGAGAGCATCTTGCGCAGGCGCGGCAGCATCAGCGCGCCGCCGATCGCGCCGGCGCCCACGCACGCCAGCAGCAGCCCATAGCCACCGGGGCCCACCGCCAGTTCCTTGCGCGCTACCAGCGGCAACAGCGCCCAACCGGCGCTGCCGAAGGCAAAGAACGCCACCGCGCGAACCAGCACCACCTGCAGCACTGGCGCCGCCTGCACGTAGCGCAGGCCCGCCCGCACGGCCGGGAAGAAATGCTCGGGCGGCAAGCGCCGTGTGGTCTGCGCGGGCTGCCATCGGCAGATCACCCACAGCACGCCCACCACCGACACCGCATTCAGGAGGAACACGGCAGGTGGACCAAACAGAGTCAGCACGACGCCGCCCAGGGCGGGCCCGATCGCCCGGCTGATATTCACCCCCAGCGAGTTGAGCGCCACCGCCGACTGCAGCTCCGGCTTGGGCACCAGGTCCGGCACGATGGCCTGGAACGGCGGCGCGCTCATCGCCGCACCGGTGCCTAGCAGGAAAGTGGCGGCCAGCAAGACCGCCGGCGTTACCAGCCCGGCCAGCGCCAGCAGGCCCAGCGCCGTCGCCACCACCAGCATCCAGGCCTGGGCAAACAGCAGGTATTTGCGCCGGTCCACGATATCGGCCAGCACGCCGGACGGCAGGGCAAACAGGAACATCGGCAGCGTGGTGGCGGCCTGCACCAGGGCCACCATCAGCGGCGACGGGCTGACCGAGGTCATCATCCAGCCGGCACCCACATCATGCATCCAGGTGCCGATATTGGAGACCAGGGTTGCTAGCCAGATGGCCCGGAACACCTTGTTGCGCAAGGGGCTCCACGGCCCGCCCGCAGGCTGCGCCAGCGCGGTACCGGAGAGTTCCTGATTCATTTCAACTCCAGGTCCAGTGATGCCGGGCGGCCCGCTGCGGCTACGCGCCAGGCTAGCCACGATGGCGCCGGTGACGCAAGTCGTACCAGGCCACCAGCACGAAGCCGCCAACCAGGCCGAGGTGTTCGAAGAAGGCATTGGCCGCCATGAAACGCTCCGGCGGCGCCATCAGCCAGAACCGGTTGGCGATCAGGGTGGCAAAGGCGGTGAACACCGCCAGCGCCAGCGCGCCGGCCCAGCGATAGAAGCCGAGCAGGATCATCAGCGAAGCCCCCAGTTCGAGCGCGATGGTGGCCGCCGCCAAGGGCGCCGCTGGCGCCAGGCCGAAGTGCGCCAGTTCCGCCACGGCGCCGGGGAAATCCAGCGCCTTGTTGATGCCGCCCTGCAGATAGGCCGCGCAAAGCCCCAGCAAGCCTATCCACGCTATAACGGACGCGGTGCGCGACAGGCCATTGCCGCGGGAGATCCCGGGGTACGAGCTTCTCGATTCCATCGATGCATCCCCTTGATAGGTAAGTTGCCAACTCGCTTGCCTAACCGCAAAGGCGCAAAACCGGAACGGCCCGCGCCGCCAGCCGTCCTGCCGGCCACGAGCCGCGACGGCGTCACACCATGTGATTGTAGGATGCGACGCGGGCCAGGACGAAGGGAACCGAAGCCGCACGGCGCTGCACGGCTGCGGCAATAACCCTGCCGCCGTGTGTGCGCGCATGCTGCTCTATCATGTCGGTCATCCGAAGATGGCTTCACATGAAATTCTCATCCGTCGTACGCTGCCTCGCGGCGATCTCGTTGCTTGGGGCGGCGCTGGCAGGCATGCCGGCCCGGGCCAATACCAATACCAATACCAATGCCAGCGCCAACCCCGCTAGCGACTTCCCGCAGCGGCCAATCCGCCTGGTAGTGACATTTCCGCCGGGCGGCGGCACCGATACCCTGGCGCGGGTGATCGGCACGGAACTTGGGCGCAGCCTCGGGCAGGCCGTGGTGGTGGACAACCGGCCCGGTGCCAGCGGCAATATCGGCGCGGAGCTGGTGGCAAGGAGCCCGGCAGATGGCTATACCCTGCTGGTGGTCAACAGCAGCTTCGCCATCAATCCCGGCGTGTTCCGCAAGCTGCCCTTCGAGCCAGGCAAGGACTTCAGCGCGGTCATCGCGTTTGCGTCGGTGCCGTCCGTGATCGCCGTGCCGGAACAGTCCCCGATCCATAGCTTCAAGGACCTGATCGCTGCCGGGCGCTCGGGCAAGCCGCCCAGCTATGCGTCGTGCGGCAACGGCACGCCGCAGCACCTGGCGGGCGAGTTGCTGAAGATCTCGGCAAGGACCGATCTGCTGCATATTCCCTACAAGGGATGCGCACCCGCCATGACCGACGTGCTGGGCGGCCAGGCGGACGTCAGCATCAACACGCTCACCAACACCCTGCCCTACCTCAAGACTGGCAAGCTACGCGCGCTGGCGGTCACGTCCCGTGGCCGCTCACCGTTCCTGCCCGAGGTGCCCGCGGCCAGCGAGCTTGGCCTGCCGGGCTACGACGTCGACCAGTGGTTCGGCATCCTGGCGCCAGCGGGCACGTCGCCCGAAGTCGTGCAAAAGCTCAACCTGGAGATCGCCAGGGTCATTGCCAGGCCGGAGGTCATGGCCAACCTGGCGAACCTGGGTTTCGCCACCACCCACAGCACGCCGGCGGAGTTCCAGCGGGTGGTGAACGCCGATATCGCGCGATGGACCAAGCTGGCCCTGCGGATCGGCCTCAAGGCTGACTGATGCAAATCGATGCAAGGAAAGGGCGACGTCAGCGCATGGGCTCGGCCTGCTGGTAAGCCGCGGCCTGCGGCCATGGACTGAAGCCCACGGCCTTGCGGCCGGTCTGCACAACGCCGAAGTCGCTCGCGTCCAGGCTGGCGGCAAGCAGCTTGCCGAAGGCGTTCAGCAAGACATCGGAGGTCAGCCCGGAGGGGCCGGCCAGCGCCGGGCAGATGATCCAGGTGATGTCGTCACGCGTGAACACCCGCAGTGATTTCACCAGGTCAGCGGGCTGCAGTTTCTCGTCCCGCACCGCCGCGTAGTCCAGCGCGAACGCGTTGACGAAATCCTCGGTATGCCGGTGGCCCAGGCACACCACCACCTTGGGCCGCCAGCGCGCGCACATCTCGGCCAGGAAGCGGAAGCGTCCGCCGTGCCGGCACAGATTCAGGTAGTGCTCCTTGGGCACCAGGGCCGGCTGGCCGCGGAACACCGTGGACCAGGGGGTCAGGCCATCGAGCTGCATGGGCAGGGGAAACAGGTTGAGCTTGAACTCGGCCCCGCAGGCGGCGTACAGGTGGTGCTCGTAATATGGCTTCCAGCCGGCATCGTCGTCGCGCAAGCCCAGCACCTGAGCGCGGGCGGCGGCCATGATGCGGGCGATGCGCTGGTGGCTGAGCCATTTGCCCATGCTGGCGCGGTGCGCGGCGCGAAACGCCGCGTCCCAGGCCAGCGGCGCCAGGCGCGGCTTGAGTGGCGCGCGCAGGTGCTCGGACCACGGATGCGGGCTCCTGTCGCAAAACCAGACCGAGGCCCGCGGATTGCCCCCCTCCATCCCCACATATGAAGCAAAGTAAGTATCTAGTTCCTGTCTTGTGAACACCGTGGTGTTCTCCATGCTGCCCCCCTGATTGCCTGGTGGGTCCCCTCTTCAGCTCTTGCCGCAGCGTGCCGGCGCCCGGGGGGCGCGCGTGCCATTGCGATCGTTCGCCGGATATCCCGCGCCGGCCAGGGCTGGCGCTGAATCGTGCCGGGCATTTGTGGTGCGCCACGTCTGCTGCATGCTGGATAGCCTCCGCTATCCTAGTGGTCCGCCTTGCCAGTCTTGAGCATCTCGGCAATCTCGGTCGCGGAGGCCGGTGCGAATTGCGCTACGCAGGAGCGCGTCAGCGCCAGCGTGTATGAGAACGCCATGGCGCGGTCCTCGAACGTGCGGTTGAGCATGAAGTGCGCGGCAGGGACCTGGCCGTCGGCCAGCTTTGACAGGCGGACCAGCGCTCCCCAACTGCCTTGCGCCACCTGCAGGATATCCACCTCGATGGCATATCCGGCCTCGATATACGTCCTGGCCGGGCCTGCCAGCCGGCGTTCCGGTTTGTCGAGCACCATCTCGTTCCTCCACGATTCAGGTCGATTTGTGACAACCACAGCCACGCACGGCGTGCGTGGTTCCATCCGCCCATGGCTGCGGCCCCCCCGCGGCCATGGGCTTGTCATGCGTGCGTCAGCCTCGCATTGGTGCGCTCGCGCCGGCCAGCCGGGTGGCGGCGGGCGGCTTCGCGGTGGACTGGCGCACCACCAGCCCGCTGGGAAAGCACAGGCGGATCGGCGCTTCGTCTGGTTGCGCCAGCCGCAACATGACCCGCCGCACCATGGCTTGCACCATCTCGTCAAAGGGCATGGCCACCGAGGTCAGCGCGGGATTGGTGTACGAGCACATGCCGATATCGTCCATGCCGATCACCGAGACGTCGTCCGGCACCGACAGGCCCGCCTGGTGCAGGCCGGACATCAGCCCGATCGCCATCATGTCGTTGACCGCGATGAGCCCGGTAGGGCGCATGCTGGCCTGCGCCAGCTGCCCCGCCAGGACTTGGCCCAGTTCCGCCAGTTCGGCATCGCCGTAATGCGCGGTGGGCGGGCACTCTATCACCGCCGCGTCCCCCAGCCCGGCCTCTTTCACCGCCGCCTGGAAACCGGCGATCTTGCTCGCGCGGCTCACCGTGCGCCCGGCGGGCATGACAAAGGCGATGCGCCGGTGGCCCAGCTCGATCAGGTGCGACGCGGCCAGATGGCCCGCCTGGAAATTGTCGGGCGCCACATGATCGATGTACGCAGGCATGTTCGCGTCGGCGCCGCCGTCGTAGCTGACCATGGCCAGCCCCTGCCGGGTCGCCGCCTGGAAATGCTGCTCGTCGGTGAGCGACGACACGATGATCACCCCGTGCACGCCGAACGAGAGCAGATCGTCGAGCATGCGCGACTCCTGCTCCCGGTCCCGGTTGGTATTGCCCAGCAGCACGCGGTAGCCGTTCTGGCGCTGCGCCTCGGCCTCGATCTTCAGCGCGAGCTGGCCGTACATGGGGTTGGCGGTGGACGGCACCAGCAGCCCCAGCATCGGCGTCCGGCCGGTCTTGAGCTGGCGCGCGACCTGGCTGGGCCGGAAGCCAAGCGTGCGGATGGCCTCCTGCACCCGCTCGAACGTGGCGGGATTGAGCCGTTCGGTGCGTCCGTTGAGCACGTTGGAAACGGAACTCACGGATACGTTCGCCAGCCTGGCGACATCTTGTATGGTTGCCATTATCGGGATCTCATGCCAGCGTCATCAGGCGGGATAGCCATGGCGTCAACGATGGCGTCAGCGATGGCGTCGGGATCAACAACAGCAAGATCAGCGGCAGCAAGGCGAGGTACTTCAGCATCGGCCCCGCCACCTGCTCCATGCGCGTGGCGGCCATCGCGCAAGTGGCGACCAGCCCCGGGCCCGAGGGCGGCATGAACAGGCCAAAGCCCATGGCAATCACCATCACCGTGCCGAAGTGTAGCGGATGCACGCCGGCCTGCTGGCCAATGGACATGAGCACCGGGCATGAGCAGCCGGCCGAACAGGATCGGCGCCGGCGGCAAAGTCCAGGGGGGATGGCACCAGGCTGCGGCGAGGCGCGTCGCGCTGCACTTCGTCTGACGCCATGATTGCCGCGCTTGCGCACTTGGTCTCCGGTACTCGGCACCAAGTATTAAGCGTCTCCGTAAAACGATTTACTAAATCGATTTACAAATCATAGATGGTCGTGAGACAAATGCAAGGAGGACGGCTTGCCGGGTATCGCCGCCATTGCGGCGGTGCCCGGCTGCGCATTCTGAAGGAAGTGGTTCAGGCCGTGACCGCCCTGGCGCGGGCAACTACAGCAAATACAGCAAATACAGCAACCAAGCCACCGCCCTCAATCCCAGGCAGGCGCCAACCCCTCCGGGCTGGTCAAGCGTGCGCCCCGATCCAGCGCACCGATGGCAGCCATGTCCTGCTCAGACAGCCGCACCGCAAGCGCACCCAGGTTGCTCTCCAGGTTCGCACGCTTGGTAGAGGAAGGAATCACCGCATGCCCAAGCTGCATAGCCCAAGCCAGCACCACCTGCGCAGGCGTAGCCTCGTTGCGCTGCGCTATCGCCTGCACCACCGGATCCTGCAACACCTTGCCGTAACCCAGCGTCATGTACGAAGTGATCGGAATCCCCTGGCTGCGGGCAAAGTCAGCCACCTTGCGATTCTGCAAGAACGGATGCAACTCGATCTGGTTGGTCGCGATGGCACCCGCCCCCACCACGTCGATCGCCTGCTGCATCAGCCCGATCGTGAAATTGGACACCCCGATCTGACGCGTCAGCCCCTGCTCGCGAGCATCAGCCAGCGCGCCCATGAACTCAGCAACCGGCACCCCATCACCTGGCGACGGCCAGTGGATCAACGTCAGGTCGACATGGTCCGTACGCAGCTTGGCAAGGCTATCCTTGAGGCTGGGCACCAGCTTGTCGCGCGACAGGTTCTCGGTCCAGATCTTGGTCGTCAGGAACAGCGCCGAGCGCGCCACACCGCTCTCGGCGATGGCCTGGCCGACCTCGGCCTCGTTGCCGTAGATCTGCGCGGTATCGATGGCGCGGTAGCCAACGTCAAGGCCGTTGCGCACGGAGTCGATGACGGTCTGGCCTTGCAGGCGGAAGGTGCCGAGGCCAATGGCGGGAATGGACATTGTGTTTTCCTATATCAGGTCATGCGTTGGCGGCCACGGCCGGCTGCGGCCATGGCCGGAATGAATCCGCGCTTCAGGCGGGCGTCAGGCGAGCGGCATCTCGTTCTCGATCCACGCCGTCACCGACGCGTGCCGGGGCTGCCAGCCCAGTTCCGAGCGCGCGCGCCGGGCGCGCACGCGGCTGTTGGAGCCGAAGGAGTAGCGCGACTGGCCCTCGCCCCAGATGGGCGTGGCCTCTTCGACTGACCAGGACTGCACGGCCCCGAGGCCAAGCCGCCGGGCAATGGCAGCGCCGATCTCCGCGTACGAAGCCTCGCCGTTCTCGACGAAGTAAAAGGCGCCCGCGGGCGCACTGTCGAGCACGCGCGCATAGAGGTCCACCACATCGGCGATATGCACGTTGGACCATCGGTTCACGCCCGCGCCGACGATGCGCACCACGCCGCTTTGCCTGGCCTGCGCCACCAGCGGCGGAATCTGCACGCTGTCGGCATGCAGCCCGGCGCCGACGCCGTAGATCATGCTGTTGCACAGCACGGCGCTGCGCACGCCTTGCGCAGCGGCCGCCAGCACCATCTGGTCGATGGCGTGGCGCGCCTGCTTGCCCGGCTCCACCACGAACGGCGTCTGTTCGTCGAAGATACGCGGCGACAAGGCATTGCCGCCGGCGTCGTCGCCGATCACGCTGGAGCCGCTGGTATGCAGCAACGGTTTGCCCGAGCCGCGCAATCCGGCCAGCAGCGCCTCTACCGCGGCGCGGTGGTCGCTGCTGGCGGCGTTGATCACGCCGTCGGCCTGCGCGGCTTCGCGCGTCAGCAGCGCGGCGTCGTCGAGCGTGCCCTGCACGGGCACGACGCCGCGCATGGCCAGCTGTGCGGCCTGCGCCGGGTTGCGAACCAGGCCGCGCACGCTATGCCCGGCGGCGATCAGGTGAGCCGCGACAGAGCCGCCGATAAAGCCGGCCGCGCCGGTGATGAAGATTTGCATGGGATGCTCCTGGAAGCGGGCTTGTGAAGCGCGCCGGATTGGGGCGGGGCCGTGAGACCGTGAGGCGGCGGCCATGGCCGGATGAACGTGACCCGAGTATCCGCGCAACCCATGCAGAGAAAAACCGTGCGGCGTGCAGAACATATTTGATTCCGGCGCAAGAATGGGCAGCGCGCACGCAAAATGTGGCGCGCGCTGCCTGCGCTGCCGTGCTTAGCCCCAGGCCGGGAACGGATCGTCGCCACCGATTAACGGCGCGGCGACGCCAGATAAGGCTGCACGTTTGCCGCCGGCATGGCGTAGCCGGCGTAGCCCATCATGGTGTCCGCCCGCTCCACCCGCATCGCGCCGCTGATCCACACGGTGTCCATGCTGCGCAGCCCCGCCAGTGGTTTGTCCGTGCGCACAAGGATGACCTGGTTGGCGGGCGGCGGCGGCACATGGATGCACGCGCCAAAGTACGGCACCAGCAGAAATTCGCGGATCGCCTCGCCCTCGCCGTCGAGCGAGACGACAAAGCCCGCTATGCGCACCGCCGCGCCATCGAGCGAGGGCTCCACCGGTGCGTTCTTCCAGTACTGCCGGGCCTTGTACAGGGCGATCTGCGCGCGCGGGTCGGCGTCCTCCAGTTCATCGAGCCGCAGGCCCTTGAACGGCGCCAGTGGATCCCAGCCCTTGGGCAGCAAGGCCTGCCAGCCGATCTCGCGCAAGGTGGGGTCAGGTGTGGCGGGCGCGGGTTGCAGCGCCTCGCCTATCGCATAAGCGGGCGGCTCGGCAGTGGCTGCATCCGCTTTGGCTTGCGCAGGCGCCGACGGCCGGAAGAAATACGCCGCGCCAGCAATAGCCACTCCGATGACAGTGAGCGCAAACAAGGCACGCCGCACACGTGGGGTCATGCCGGGCTTGTTCATCATCATGTGGTCGGCCTCAGCCCGTCGGCCAGGCTGAGGCGGTAAGCGCGCCACCCGGGCAGCAGGCTCACGCAGAAGCCGGCGGCGACCGCGGCGCCAAGCAGCGGCCACTCGCCCGGCGTCGGCCAGGCCGCTTGCAAGGCCACGCCGTACGTGGCTTCCAGATAGGGCCCAAGCCCCGCTGCCAGCGCGCTCAGCAGCAGGAGCCCGAGCAGGGCACCGGCGGCCATCACCACCAGCCCCTCCAGCGCCAGCATGGCCAGCAGGTCGCGCGGGCGGGCGCCGACGGCACGCAGGATGGCCAGCTCGCGCCGCCGCTCGCCCAGCGCGGCAAGGATGGAGGACGCCAGCCCCGCCAGCCCGACCACCACCACCAGCGCCGACACCAGCAGCATGGCGCGCTCGGCCACCCCGATGACGCGCCACAGGTCATCCAGCGCTACGCCCGGCAACACCGCCGTCAGCGGCTCGTGCGGGTCCTCGGCAATCTCGCGCTGCACGGCAAACACTTGCGAGCGCAGCTTCAGCCCGACCAGCACGCCCGTCACGCTATGGGGCGTCAGGTCGAACTTGCGCACCTGCTCCGGCAGGATCGCCAGGCCCGGCAGCGGCACGCCGCCCTCCCAGCCCAGGTGGATGGCTTGCATCGCATCCAGGCAGATATGCACGGTGCGGTCCACCGGCGTGCCGGTGCGCGCCAGGATGCCGCTGACCACGAAGGGCTTGTCGGCATGGTCATGATGGCCGGCAGGATCGGCATGTGGCCCATCGCCACCGCCGTCGCTGTCGCCGTCGCTGTCGCTGTCGCCGTGGCTAAGCACGATGCGGTCGCCCACGCGGTAGCCGAGCCGGCTCGCCACCTCGGCGCCAAGCACCGCATCGAACAGCGACGGGAAGATCCTGCCCTGCGCCAGCTCCAGCGCACGGCGATCCCCGTAGCGGTAGTGGGTGAAGTAGCTGGCCGTGGTCGCCAGCACCGGGAAGCCGCGGTGCGAGTCGCCCAGCGAGATCGGAATGGTCCACGCCACCGCCGGATGCCGCGATAGCCGCTCTACGCTGTCCCAGCGCATGTTGTTGGTGGCCCCGCCAAGGTGGAACACGGTGTAGAGCATCAGTTGGATCGGGCTGGTGCGCGCCCCGACCACCAGGTCGGTGCCGGACACCGACTGCGCGAAGCTCGCCCGCACCGCATGCCGGATACGCTCCACGCCCAGCAGCATGGCAACGGACAGGGCTATTGCCAGCAGCATCAGCAGCAGGTTGAAGCGGCGGTTCCACGCGCTGCGCGCCGCCATCGATAGCATCAGCATCATGCCGGCGCCATCACGTCACTAGCCTCGATCGCGCCGGTCGCGTCCATCGTATCGATCGCCGGCAGCGACAACCTCTGTGCGAAGCTCGCCGACAAGCGCTCGTCATGGCTGACAAACACCAGGCTGGCGCCGGCGGTGCCGCATTCGCGCTGCAGCAACGCCATGAAGGCCTGCTGGCGCGGCGCGTCCAGCGCCGAAGTGGGCTCATCGGCCAGCACCACCTGCGGGCAGCCGATCAGCGCGCGCGCCGCGGCCACGCGCTGCTGCTGGCCAACCGAGAGCTGGGTGACAGGGCGCTGCCACAGGGCCGGCGACAGGTCGAGCTGCCTGAGCAGCGCGTGCGCTGCGGCTTCCGGCGTCTCGCCCTGCGCCGCCGTACGCTCGCGCCGGGCGGGCGAGAAGCGGCAGGGCAGCAGCACGTTGTCCACGACCGACAGGTAGGACAGCAGGTTGAACTGCTGGAAGACCAGGCCAACATGATCGGCACGGAAGCGGTCGCGCTGCGAGGCCGATAACGCGTCGAGCGCGGTGCCCAGCACGCGCACGGTGCCTTGCTGTGGCAGCAGCACGCCGGCCAGCATCGACAGCAAGGTGCTCTTGCCGCTGCCGCTGGGCCCGCACACGAACACCTGCTCACCCGCGCCCAGCCGGAGCCGGTCAAGCCGCAGGCCGGGCGCGGCCTGCGCGGGCCAGGTGAATGCGATGTCCCGCAGGTCGATGACGGCATCGCCGCCGGCCTTGCTGGGCTCGCCATGTTCGCTACGTTCGCCGATACCATTCGCCATCCAGAACCTCGCCAAGCATAATGCAACAGTGTTGCATTATGCTGCGACCCGGCAAGAGATGGCAAGCGGCCCCGGCGTCTACCTTGCCGGGCGCGCCGGCACGCGGCTCGCGGTGACCGTGACCTCGACCAGCCATCCCGGCGGCACCAGCCGCAACACTTCGGCGCGCGTACGCACCGGCACGTTGGGCTGCTTGCCGGTTCCGAAGTACTGGTTATAGACGCCCGAGAAACCGGTGAAATCCGGCTTGCCCGTGGCCGGGTCCGCCACGATCAGCGCCTGCATGGAGACGATGTCGCCCATCTGGTAGCCGCGGTCCTTGAGGATGTGCTCGATCTGGCCGAGCACGTTGCGGGTCTGGGTTGCGGTGTCGCCATAGGAGGCCGCGGTATCGGGGGGCGCGGAGGCATTCGCCACCGTGGGCCCCACGCCGCTGAGCACGAGTTGCTCCGCGCTGGCGGGAATCTCGATCGCCTCGGCGAACTCGCGCGCCCAGGGTTCGGTCATGTGCGCCGGGTTGCGATGCCGGACGATCTGCTCGGCGGCGTTGGCCGTGGCGATGCAAAGTGCTGGAGCGACGACGGTGGCGATGGAAATACACGATAGCAAGCGTGTTGCGCGCATGGGGGGCCTGTCGGTAGAAGCAAGGAAGGAGGATCCGGGCAACGCGGCGTTGCCTTGCCGGACCGTGCAAACGCGGGACGCAGAACACTGAACACCGAACGCGTTCGCGATTGTCACGACCCCATGCTAGTAGCCGCCCCTGTGCGCGGACAAATGACTCCTTGCGCCGCATGCATGCCCTGAGGTCATGCGTGGGTCCAACGACAGCTCAGATCGACGGCATCGCCGCGACCTCGGCGTGCAGCCAGTTGCGGAACGCCGCGATGGCGTAGTCGTCGGCCCGCTCCTTGCGGTACAGCAAGCAGTAGTCGCCGCCGCTGGTGATGCGTTCGCGCACCGGCACGGCCAGCCTGCCCGAGGCGATCTCCTCGGCCACCAGCACATCGGGCACCAGCGCGATGCCGCGGCCTTCGATGGCAGCCCGCACCGACATGAAGAAATGCCCGAAATGCAGGGCCTGCGCGCCGGCCGCGTAGGGCACGTCCAACGCGGCAAACCAGTCGGGCCACGCATGCGCGCGGGAGTCGGTGTGAATCAGCGGCAGCCGCGCCAGCGCGGCCGGGCTGGCGGGCAGCCGGCCCTTCACCAGCCCAGGCTTGCATACGGGCACCAGGCTGTCGGGAAACAGCGGCTCCGTGGCCACGCCCTTCCACTCATCCGTCATCACCAGGTCGATGCGCGGCGCACCCTTGCGGGCCCGCTTGCCAGGCGGCTTGCCCACACGGATGGCCACGTCCACTTTGTCGCGATCGAACGAAACCGGATCGATCGACGTGATCAGCCGGATCTCGATGGCCTGGTGCGCCTGCGTGAAGTTGACCAGCCTCGGCATCAGCCAGGTGGAGGCCAGCGTGGGCAGGATGCTGACCAGCAGGCTGCGCGAGTTCCTGGCCCCGGTGAGCTCGCGGGCAACCGTCTCGATCTGGTCGAGCGAGCGCGTCACCACGTCGAACAAGCGCGCGCCCTGGGGGGTGAGTTCGATGGCGCGCGTGAGGCGGTTGAACAGTTTGAGCCCGTAGTGCGTTTCCAGGTTCTTGATATGCCGGCTGATCGCGCTCTGGGTCACGCACAGCTCGTCCGCGGCCAGCGTGAAACTCATGTGTCGCGCGGCGGCCTCGAAAGCGCGCAGCGAAACCAGCGGAGGAAGCGAACGTTTCATGCGGCACCTGGGGGCGAGGGCGATGGACGCATAAGTATAAGTCATGCGTATGTGCAATCAAGTCGTTTGCTGAAAAGATCCGCGACGCCGAGTATTCCTCTCAGGCAAGAAAAAAAGCATCTGCAAAAAACAAAGACCCAGACAAAAGACAAAGCCAAAAAAAGGAGCCCACATGACAACCACGCCCGGCGAGGAGCGCCCCCTGCTCTCGGTATCCGGTCTTTCCAAGCGATTTGGAGCGACCTGCGCATTGCGCGGCGCCGATCTCACCGTGCGCCCCGGCGAGGTGCATGCGTTGATGGGCGAAAATGGTGCAGGCAAAAGCACGCTGGTGAAGATGCTCGTCGGCGCGCTGCGCCCGGATACGGGCACCATCGTGCTGCGCGGCCAGCCGGTTGCCTTTGGCTCGGTGCGCGACGCCATCGCGGCCGGCGTGATTCCCGTGTACCAGCATGCCACCGTGTTCCCGGACCTGACGGTGGAACAAAACCTGCATGCCTTCGACGTGGCCCGGGCCGGCGCGCTGCACGCTGGCGCCCGCCTGCCCCTGCAATGCTATCTGGACACGGCGCGGCGCATCGGGCTGGCGCTCAACCCGCGCCAGCTGGTGTCCGGCCTGTCGATGGCCGAGCGGCAGTTGCTGGAGATCGCGCGCGGCGTGGCGCGCAAGTGCGAGGTGCTGATCCTCGACGAGCCGACCGCCGCGCTTAACGCGCATGAAGCCGACCGTCTGTTCGCCGCTGTCGCGCGCCTCAAGGAAGAAGGCAAGGGCATCGTCTTCATCAGCCACAAGCTGGGCGAGATCAAGCAGGTCTGCGACACCATCACCGTGCTGCGCGATGGCTTTACCGTGGTGGATGCGGCGCCGGTGGCCGCCATGACGCCGCACCAGATCGTCGAGGCCATGGTGGGGCCGGTGGCCGAGCGCCCCGCGCGCGAGCTCCCCGTCGTAGGCAACACGCGGCTGCGGGTTGAAGGCATCGCCTGCGGCGATCTGCTGCGCGACGTCACGCTGTCGGTGGGGCGAGGCGAGATCGTCGGGCTGGCTGGCCTGATCGGCTCGGGTGCGATCGAGCTGGGCGAAGTGCTGAGCGGCAGCCGCCCCCCCAGCGCCGGCACCATCCGGGTCGACGAACTGGACCTGACGGCGATGTCGCGCCGGCGCTTCAAGCAAGGCGGCGTCGGGCTGATCCCGGCCGACCGCAGCAGCGACGGCATCTTCCCGGGGCTCAATTGCGCCGCCAACGCGGTGGCCTCCACCTACGCATCCATCTCGGATCATCTCTTCGTCTCCGATGCCATGGAGGTGGGCGCCAGCGAGCGCCTGTTCGCGTCGCTGCGGGTGCGCCCGGGCGATCCGGCGCTGGACGTCAGCGCGCTGAGCGGCGGCAACCAGCAAAAGCTGCTGGTGATCCGCAACCTGCTGCTGCCCGGGCTGAAGGTGCTGGTGGTGATCGAGCCCACGCGCGGGGTTGACGTGAACGCCCGCGAGGCCATCCACGATGCGCTGGTGGACGCGGCGCGCCGTGGCGTGTGCGTGATCGTGGCGTCCAGCGACATCGACGAGGTGGTGGCCTTGTCGCATCGCATCGTGGTGATGCGCCACGGCCGCATGGCCAGGGTGTTTGCGCGCGGGGTGGCGTTGCACCAGGTGATTGCGTGCACCACCGGCGCCAGCGATGGCGATGACAGCAAGCAACCCACGCGTGAGGAGGCACATCATGGCCTGGCTTAGGAAGTGGCCGGCATCGGCCTGGGTCTGCCTGGCGCTGTTCGTGGTCTGCGTGATCGCGGTGCCGCGCTTTGGCACCAGCGGCAACATCTTCAACCTGGCGCGCGTGCTGGCGGTGCTGCTGCTGGTGGCGATCGGCCAGGGCCTGGTGATCGTGGTGCGCGGGCTGGATTTTTCCGTGGGCTCCGGGGTGGCGCTGTTCAGCGTGGTGGCTGTGCTGAGCATGCCGGCCATCGGCGTGGGGGGCGCGTTTGCCGCCGGCGCGCTGTCGGTGCTGGCCCTGGGCGTGCTCAATGGCACGCTGGTTGGCATCTTGCGCATTCCCGCCTTTCTTGCCACGCTCGGCACCATGATTGCGGTGCACGGCTTGTGCGGCGTGCTGGTGGGCGGCGTGCCGCTGGATGCCCCGTCCAGCGTGGACTTTTCCGCGCTGGGCCGGGGACAGTGGCTGGGCCTGCCGTTGCCGCTGTGGCTGGCCGGCGCCGCGCTGCTGGTCGTGGGCGCGCTCACGCGCTACACGGCGCCGGGCCGCGAATGGTATCTGGTGGGCAGCAACCCGGAGGCCGCGCACCTGGCGGGCATCGCGGTGAAGCCACGCGTGCTGCAGGCCTATCTGGCCAATGCCGTGCTGGTGGCGATAGCCGGCGCGGTGCTGACCTCGCGGCTCGGCTCGGGCCAGCCCAACCTCTATCCCAACCTGCCCTTCGAGGCGATCGCCGCGTGCGCCATCGGCGGCATTCCGCTCACCGGCGGCAAGGGCGGCCCGCTGCACGCGCTGTTTGGCTGCCTGATCCTGGCCATGGTGGGCAATGCGCTCGTGCTGGTCAATTTCCCCAGCTATATCCAGAGCGTCCTGCTTGGCGTGCTGATCCTCGCGGCCGTGCTGCTCCAGCAACTGCGCGGCCGCTCACTGCGCGCGCGCCCGCTGCCCAGCCTTCCTGCCAACGCATCTTGAGCGCATGAACATGAACACGCAACGACTGATGTCCCTGCACGCTCGCACCGGCGCCGCCCTCTCGGCGTTCTCGCCGCGCTCCGTGCCCGCGCTGCGCAAATCCACCGGCCTGTTCGCCTGCGCGGGCTTGTGGCTGGTGATGGGCGTGATCTCGCCCGGCTTCGCCACCTCGGACAACCTGGCCAACATCGTTTCGCAAAGTGCCGTGCTGCTGTTGCTCGCGCTCGGGCAGATGCTGGTGGTGGTCACGCGCGGCTTCGATATCTCGGTGGGCGCCGTGGCGGTGCTGTCGTCCATCGTGATCGCGCAAACAGCCGCGCAGTTGGGCGAAGCGCCCGCCATCCTGCTGGGCACGGGCGCCGGGCTGGCGGTGGGGCTCTGCAATGGCTACCTGATCGCCTGCCGCCGCATGGAGCCGATCGTCGTCACGCTGGGCGCCACGCTGATCGTGCGCGGCATATCGACCATCGTCTCCGGTGGCGTCGATGCGGTGCCGCTGCCGCCCGCGACGGTGATCCAGTCGCTGGCCTACGGGGCATGGCTAGGTGTACCGGCGATGGTGTGGCTGGCCGCGCCGGTGGCGGCGCTGGCCTGGCTGCTGTGCGCGCGCCTGCCACTCGGCCGCTGGTTCTACATGATCGGCAGCCATCCCGATGCGGCCTTGCTGGTAGGCGTGCCCGTGCGCACCGCCGGCGTGCTGGCCTATGGACTGTGCGGCGCGCTGGCCGGGCTGGCGGCGGTGTTCCTGCTGGCGCGCAGCGGCGCAGCGGTGGCGGTCGACGGCGCGGGCATGGAGTTGCAAGCCATTGCCGCGTGCGTGATCGGCGGCGTGGCGCTGAGCGGCGGCAAGGGCGCCGTGTGGCAGGTGATGGTGGGCACCCTGTTCATCCAGGCATTGCTCAACGGGCTGAACCTGCTAGGCACCTCGCCCTTTGCCTCCGAGATCGTACTGGGCGCGGTCATCGTATCCGCGGGCTTGCTCGAATACCTGATGCGCAGGGTGGGATCGCGCCAGGGCTGAACCCTTACCTTACCTTACCTTCACTGCAACGACATCGAACAGGAGCTTGAATCATGAAGCGAATCAGCATTCCCCGGCTGCGGGCCGCCGTCGCCCTGGCAGGCGCCCTGCTGGCATGCGGGCCGGCCATGGCGCAGAAAGCGCTGACGATCGGCTACGCCACGCCGGACTTGTCATCGTCGTTCTGGATCTCCATGACCTACGGGGTGGAGGATGAAGCGAAGAAGCTCGGCGTCGCGCTGGTCAAGCTCAACGCTGGCGGCGATGCCAACGTCAACATCCAGATCTCGCAATTGCAGGACCTCGTACAGCGCAAGGTCGACGCCGTCGTCGTCGGCGCCACCAACGGCGATGCCATCCGCGGCGCGGTGGAGCATGCCATTGGCAAGGGCATCCCGGTGGTGGGCCTCTCCAGCGTGCCCAGCAGCGACAAGCTGGCCTCCAGGATCAGCGCGGACCACTACGACATGGGCCGCCTGCAGGCGCAGTGCCTTGGCAAGTCGCTCAACGGCAAGGGCGCGGTGGGCATGATCTCCCAGCAACAAGGGCAAACCTGGGCCGACCTGCGGCGCCAGGGCTTCCTGGAAACCATCAAGGCGGAATACCCCGGCATCAAGGTGGTCGCGGAGTCGCGCAGCGCGGTCACGCGAAACGGCGCCATCAACCTGGTGGACGACTGGCTGCAACGCTTTCCCGAGCTCAACGGCATCTATTCCGCGGTGGATGACTCGGCGGCGGGCGCGGCGCTGGCGGTCAAGTCCGCCCACCGCGAAGGCGTGAAGATCAGTGCCTCCAACCTCAGCCCCACCGCGCAGCAGATGCTGCAGAACGGCGAGCTGGCCTGCTCGTCCGTGCAGCAGATCGTCACGCAGGGCCGCGAGGCGCTCAGGCAGGCGGTGGCCGCCGCCCGCAAGGAGAGCACGACAGCAGTCGTGCGCACGCCGTCCATCCTGGCCACGCGCGACAATCTCGCCACGCTCGACCTTTCCCTGGTGACCGCGCCGAAGGACTATCGTCCGTGACGCAGCGCCACCATTCGATTCCGCCTTACTCAAACTCACGCATCCAGCCAGGTCAATAACGCCATGCTTGCTTCTCACGACAGATTTCCCTATTCGCCCATCGTCGATCGCCCGCAATTCGACTGGCCCGGCGGCAAGCGCCTCGCGGTGCATCTGTGCCTGAACCTGGAGCACTTCGCCTACAACACCGGCGGCGGCATCTCCTATTCCCCCGGCATCCCGCACCCCAATACCTACAACTGGGGCTGGCGCGAGTACGGCAACCGGGTTGGCGTGTGGCGCATCATCGCGCTGTGCGACAAGCTCGGCATCCCGCTGTCGGTGCTGCTCAACGCCGAATGCTATGCGCATTGCCCGCAGGTGATCGACGCGCTGCGCAAGCGCGGCGACGAGATCCTGGGCCATGGCCGCACCAACTCGGAGCAGCAGAACAACTTCTCCGAAGCCGAGGAGCGCGAGCTGATCCGCGAGGTGACCGAAGCCATCGCCCACCACGAGGGCAAGCCGCCCGCGGGCTGGCTCAGCCCCGGCGTCAATCCCAGCAACGTCACGCCCGACCTGCTGCAGGAGGCCGGCTACCGCTACATCCTCGACTGGCCGATGGATGACCAGCCGGTGTGGATCAACACGCGCGGCGGCCGCCTGCTGAGCATCCCCTACCCGCACGAGGTCAACGATATCCCCGCCATCGCACTGCACGACGCCACCGCGAGCGAGTTCGCCGACATCATCATCGACAACTTCGACGAGATGCTGGAGCAAAGCGTGGAGCAGCCGCTCGTCTATGGCATCTCCATCCACGCCTTCCTGGTCGGCCAGCCCTACCGGCTGCGGCAGTTCCGCCGGGCGATGGAGCACATCCTGCGCCATCGCAACCAGATCTGGCTGACCACCACCGGCGCCATTGCGCAGCACTACATCGGCCTGCCTGCGCAAGACGCCTGAGCCGAACCAAACAACAAGTTCATCAAACAGGAGATCACACAATGTCATTCGACAAAGAACTGCGGGTCGGCATCGCCGGGTTCGGCGCGGTCGGCAAGAAGCTCGTCAAGCAACTCGATGCCGGCGTCTTCGGCCTGCGGCTGACGGCGGTGGCAGTGCGCGACAAGGAAAAGGCGGCGCAAGCGCTGCAGGGCCTGCGCAACGAGGTGGCCATCGTCGGGCTCGGCGAGCTGGCCGGCCTGGCGGACGTGGTGATCGAATGCGCGCCGGCGGAACTCGTCGGCGAGATCGCCGAGCCGGTGCTGCGCGCGGGCAAGACCATGATCGTGCTCAGCTGCGGGGCGCTGCTTGACCGCATGGACCTGGTGGACCTGGCACGCGAGCACGGCGGCCAGATCATCGTGCCGACCGGCGCGTTGCTGGGCCTGGATGCGGTGACGGCGGCATCGGAGGGCGTCATCCACTCCGTGCGCATGATCACGCGCAAGCCGGTGCGTGGCCTGGTTGGGGCGCCGTTCCTGGTGGAGAACAACATCAACATCGACGACGTGACGGCGCCGATCCAGATCTTCTCCGGCACCGCCCGCGAGGCCGCCAAGGGCTTCCCCGCCAACCTCAACGTGGTGGTTGCGCTGGCGCTGGCCGGCGTCGGCCCGGACAAGACCCACCTGGAAATCTGGGCGGACCCGGCGCTGACCCGCAACACCCACGAGATCGTGGTGGACTCCGATGCCGCGTCGTTCTCCATGAGCATCCAGAACATTCCCACGGAAAACCCCAAGACCGGCCGCATCACGGCGCAGAGCGTGCTGGCCGTACTGCGCAAGCTGCGCAGCCCGCTGCGCGTGGGCACCTGAAAACCATCAAGGAGCAACAACATGGATCTAGGCATCAAGGGGCGCGTCGCGCTGGTCATGTCGGCGGGCGGCGGGCTCGGCTCGGCCATTGCGCTGGCGCTCGCGGCGCAAGGCGCCGTGGTTGCCGTATCGGACCAGAACCAGGAGGCACTGGACGATACGGTGGCCCGCATCCGCGCGGCCGGCGGGCAGGCTTTCGGCGTGCGCGCCGATCTTGCCGACCTGGCGAGCGTGACGGCCATGGTGGAGCAGGTCAGGAGCACGCTGGGCGACCCGGACATCCTGGTCAACAACTCGGGCGGGCCGCCCCCTTCCACGGCCGCGCAAGTCGCACCGGAGCAGTGGCGCAAGCAGTTCGAATCGATGGTGCTGTCGCTGATGCATCTCACGGACCTGCTGCTGCCGGCCATGAAGCGCAAGGGCTGGGGCCGCATCATCACCAGCACCTCGTCCGGCGTGGTCGCGCCCATTCCCAACCTGGGCATGTCCAACACATTGCGCATGGCGTTGCTGGGCTGGTCGAAGACGCTGGCCAACGAGGTAGCCGCCGACGGCATCTGCGTCAACGTGGTGCTGCCCGGGCGCATCGCCACGGACCGCATCCGCGCGCTGGACGAAGCCCGCGCCAGGCGCGAGGGCAAGACCTATGAAGACATCGTGGCGGCCAGCACCGGGACGATTCCAGCCCGGCGCTACGGCCGGCCCGAGGAGTACGGCGACGTGGTGGCATTCCTGGCCAGCGAGCGCGCCGCCTTTGTCACCGGCTCCGTCGTGCGCGTCGACGGCGGCATGATCCCGAGCATCTGATCACTTATCTCCCGAGGAAGCACAGCATGGAAACCACCCACGTAGCCCGCAGCGCCACCGAGCGCGAGACGATCCGCCAGCGATTCCTGCTGGTCGATACCTCCAACGTTGCCGACGTGCTCGACACGCTCGGCCTGTTCGACCAGGGCCTCTCGTCCGCCTTTACGCCGTTCCCCGCCAATGGTGGCAAGCTGGCCGGCTGGGCCTACACCATCCGCGGCCAGATGTCGCCGTACGCGCTCGGCGGCGACCCGGACAAGATGAAGGCCTGCGCGGGCGTGTCCGCCGGCGACGTCACGGTCTGGAGCGGCGACGGCGAAGGCGTCTGCTACTTCGGCGAGCTGATCGCCATTGGCATGAAAGAGCGCGGCTGCGTCGGCTCGCTGATCGATGGCGGCATTCGCGATATCCGCTGGATCGCCGAGCAAGCTTTCCCGGTGTTCGCGCGCTACCGCACGCCGGTGCAGTCGATTGCCCGCTGGAAGGTCAACGGATGGCAGGTGCCGGTGAGCATCCGTGGCGCCACCTCGCAATGGGTGCAGGTGCGCCCAGGCGACTTCGTGCTGGGCGACGAAGACGGCGTGCTGGTGATCCCGCACGAAGTGGTCGACACCGTGCTGCTCGAAGCGGAGCGCCTGACCGAGCAGGAGCGCAGCATCCGCGTGGAACTGCAGCACGGGCTCAGCCTGGCCGATGCGCTGGCCAAGTACGGGCATGTCTGAGCTGGAGACATTGGCAGCACCGGCAGCACCGGCAGCATTGGCAGACCTGGCGGCGCAGGTGATGCAGCGCGCGGCGGATCTCGGGCTGCGGCTGGATGGTGGCCGCTGCAACGAGATCGCGGCTGCGGCCGCGCCGCTGCTGCAAGCCGTCCGTGCCTTGCCGGCGGGCGACGCGGAACTTGCAGCGCAGCCATGGCCGTACACGCATTGGCTGCGGCAGTGCGCCACCGCGCGCTAGGAGGACAATGAGCGACCCCACCCTCCTGAGCGTTGCCGAGTTGCGCATGGCGCTGGCCCACCGGCGCCTGTCACCCTCCGCGCTGGTGCAAGCCTGCCTGCGGCGGGCCGCGGCGGCGCACGCCGCCACGCATTGCTTTGCCGCGCTGGACGACGCAGGCGCGCTCGCCCGCGCCATCCAGCTGGAGACGCACAGCGCGGCCGGCGCTGCCCAGGCACCCCTCTGGGGTATCCCGTTCGCGCATAAGGACGTGCTGTCCGACCCCGTCCGTCCGCCGCGCGCGGGTTCCTTGTTCGACGACCTGATCGACGACCTGATCGACGATCCGGCAGCGGCCCGAAGGCCGGCAGCAGTGCTCGAAGCCCTGCACCTGTCCGGCGCGATCGGCCTGGGCGCCACCGCGCTCGACGAGCTCAGCTACGGCGCCACCGGCCTGAACGATCACTATGGCCACTGCCGCAACCCATGGGATCCGCGCTACATCACCGGCGGCTCGTCGGGTGGCGCGGCGGCGGCGGTCGCGGCGCGCGCGGTGCCGTTCGCCATCGCGGCGGACACCGGTGGCTCGATCCGCATCCCGGCGTCGATGTGCGGGGTGGTTGGCCTGAAACCCACCTGGGGCCGCCTCTGCACGCGCGGCGCGGTCCCGCTGTCGCCGTCGCAGGACACGCTCGGCATCATCGCCCGGACCGCCAGGGATTGCGCGGCGGTGCTCGACGCGCTGGAGCCAACGGCGGCACAGGCCACCACGTTCGATCGCATCAGCGACCTCCGCAGTCCGCTGGCCGGCCTGCGCATCGGCATTGCCCGGCACCCGTTCTTCGAGGTAACGCATGACGACGGCGCCTCGGTGATTGCCCGCGCCTTGCTAGCGTTCGAGTCGCTGGGCGCCAGCTTGCATGAGCAGACCGTGCCCGGCGTGGAGGCCTGCGATACCGCGGCCACCGTGGTGACGTGGCGCGAAGCGATAGCGCTCCACGGCGAGCGCCTGCGTAGCCACGCGGATCGCCTGGCCCGTGCCACGCGGCTGCGGCTGGAGACGGCGCTGGCGGCCGGCCCCGACGATTACGCGCGTGCCCTGGCCTACCGGCCGCTGGCGCTGCGGCGCTTTGTCGATCACGTCTTCTCGGCGTGCGATGTGCTGGTGGCACCCAGCGTTGCCGTGCCAACGCCGCGGATCGCCTCCGTGGCGCAAGACGCCGCGCAAGCGGTGCGCGTGACAACCTCGCTACTGCGCGCCAACCGCTGCATCAGCTATCTCGGCCTGCCTGCCGTGTCGCTGCCAGTGGGATTCACGCCCGACGGCCTTCCCGTGGGCTTGCAACTGATCGGCAGGCCTTGGGCCGAAGGTACCCTGCTTGACGCCTGCGCCGCATTCCAGCAAGCCACCAGCTGGCACCGTATCGAACCCGTGCTCAATGGCACGAAGGTGGCCGGCATCGCGGCGGAGCCGGACAACGGGTAAGCATCTAAAAAGGCAGGCCGGCGCGATGGTAGACTCGGCACAGCCTCAACCCGCGCGGGCCACCTCTATAATCCGCGCTCCCGGCCAACCATCGCAGATATCTCGCCTCATGCTCAAGGAAACAGCGCAAGCCCGCCCGACACGCCGGTACGTGGAAAAACGCGAGGCGATCCTCGATGCCGCTGCCCGGCTGTTCAACCGCAAGGGCTTGCGCGGCGCCACGCTCTCGGACGTGGCGCAGGAGGTCGGCCTGAGCACCAACAGCATCACCTACTACTACCGCAAGAAGGAAGACCTTGTGGTGGCGTGCCTGATGCGCACCATCGATGAAATCGCGGGCATCGCCGACGCCACGGCCGGCGAGCCGCTGCCGCAGGCCAGGGTGCGCCGCTTCATCGCGCTTTTCTTCCAGCGGCTGGCCAGGACGGCAACGGGTGAGCGCCCCGAGCTGATGAGCTTTCGCGAGATCCGCTCGCTGCCCGACACCCACGCGGACGTCGCCTTCGCGGCCTACACGGACATGTTCCGGCGCATCCGCAAGGTGCTGCGCAGCGACACACCCAAGGACCCGGCGCAACGCAGCGCCCTGAGCGCGGCGGCGCACTTGCTGCTGTCGCTGACCAGCGGCGCGATGACATGGGTGGAGCGCTATGAGCCGGAAGACTATCCGAAGGTGGCGGATACCGTCGTGGATATCCTGCTCAACGGCTTTGCGTCACCGTCATCGCGATGGGACAGCGCCCCGGCCGCAACGCCGCCGATCTCCAAAGTCGAAACCACCCAGGAAGCCTTCCTGCGCGCCGCCACGGAACTGCTCAACGAACTGGGCTATCGGGGCGCTTCCGCCGATCGCATCTCCGCGCGGCTGAATCTCACCAAGGGGGCCTTCTATCACCACAACGAAAACAAGGACGACCTGATCTCCGCCTGCTTCGACCGCATGTTCACGGTGATCCGCGATGCGCAGTCGAAAGTGGAGGACGGCCCGGGCACCGGCTGGGACAAGCTGTGCGCGATCGCGCGCGCGCTGGTCAGCTACCAGTTTTCCAGCCAGGGGCCGCTGCTGCGGCTGACTATCTACGGCGCGCTGCCCGAGGAGATGCGCAAGGAGAAGATGCTGACGATGAACCGGCTGTCGGCGCGGTTTGCGCGTTTCCTTGTGCAAGGAATGCAGGACGGGTCGATCCGGGCACTGGATCAGTCGATCGCTTCGTTGCAGGTGAATGGGATGATCAATGCCGCGGTGGAGTTGCGGCGGTGGGTGCCGGATGCATCCGGGGAGAATGCGGCGGATTTGTTTATCCGGCCTTTGTTCCTGGGGATATTTTCAGGGCAGTGAGCGCGAGGATAGGCCTTGATGCGCTTCGATGCACCAAGGCCAGGCTCCCCGCTTCCCGCGTCACCCCGCCAGCCCCTCCAGATGGCAAGCCACCATCTGCCCATCCCCCCGTTCCCTCAGCACCGGATCCTCCACCCTGCAGCGCTGCGTTGCCTGCGCGCAGCGCGGGTGAAAGCGGCAGCCGGATGGCGGGTTCAGCGGACTTGGCACTTCGCCCTTGAGCACGATGCGCTGGCGCCTTTCCTCGGCTTCGACGCTCGCCACCGGCACGGCGGACAGCAGCGCCTTGGTGTAGGGATGCCGGGGATTCGCGTATAGCGCGTCCCGGCTGGCGATTTCCACGATGCGGCCGAGGTACATCACGGCGATGCGGTCGCTGATGTGGCGCACCACGGCCAGGTCGTGCGCAATGAAGAGATAGGTCAGCCCGAGCCGCCGCTGCAGTTCCATGAACACATTGACCACCTGCGCCTGGATCGATACGTCCAGCGCGGAGACGGGTTCATCGCAAACGATCAGGCTGGGCTCCACCGCCAGCGCGCGGGCAATGCCGATGCGCTGGCGCTGGCCGCCGGAGAACTCGTGCGGGTAGCGGTCCGCCATATAGGGCAGCAGGCCGACCATCTGCAGCAGCTCGGCGATGCGGGCGCGATAGTGCTCGCGGTCGTTGGCCATGCCGTGCACTTCGAGCGGCTCGCCGATGATGTCGCAGACCTTCATGCGCGGGTTCAGCGAGCCGAACGGATCCTGGTAGACCATCTGCACGCTGCGGCGGAAGTTCTTCTCCTGCGCCTTGCTGAAGGTGGCGAAGTCGTCGCCATCGAAGGCGATCCGTCCGCCGCTGGCGGCCAGCATCTTGATGATGGCGAGGCCGGTCGTGGACTTGCCGCAGCCGCTTTCGCCGACCAGGCCCAATGTCTCGCCACGCCTGAGCGAAAACGATACGCCGTCCACCGCTTTGACCGAGCCCACCTGCCGCTTGATGAAGACGCCCCGGGTGACAGGGAAATGCACCTTGAGGTTCTCGACGCGCAGGATCTCGTCGCCGATCTTGCCGTGCTGGCGCGCAGCGGGCACTGCCCGTGCTTCAGTGGTGGTCATGGTCATGGAGGAAACATGCCTTGAAGTGATTCGGACGCACGGCACGCAGCGCGGGGCGCGACAGGCCGCATTGATCGGTGGCGAGCTTGCAGCGCGGCATGAAAGCGCACCCTGGCGGCAGCGCGGTAAGGTCGGGCGGCTGGCCGTCGATGGGCACCAGCGGCTGGCGGGTATCGCCGTCGATGCGCGGCACCGAGGCCATCAGCCCGCGCGTGTACGGGTGCGCGGGATGGCCGTAGAGCTCGCGCGCCGTGGCGGTCTCGACCATGCGGCCGCCGTACATCACGGCCACGCGATCGGCATAGCGAGCCACCACACCCAGGTCGTGCGTGATGAGCACCAGTGCCGTACCGGACTGGCTGGCCAGGTCCTTGAGCAAGTCGAGAATCTGCGCTTGCACTGTGACATCAAGTGCGGTGGTGGGCTCGTCCGCAATGATCAGCTGCGGCTTGCAGGCCAGCGCCATGGCGATCATGGCGCGCTGGCGCATGCCGCCCGAGAACTGGTGCGGATAGGCGCCCAGCCGGCTCTGCGGCTCGGGGATCTGCACTTTGCCAAGCAGCTCGCCGGCAATGCCCAGGGCGGTCTTCCAGGGCATGCCCTGGTGCAGGTTGATCGGCTCGGCGATCTGCTTGCCCACGGTGAGCGCCGGGTTCATCGACGACATCGGCTCCTGGAAGATCATCGCGATCCGGTTGCCGCGGATCGCACGCATTTTTGCCGGGCTGAGCTTGAGCAGGTCCTGCCCGTCAAAAAGGATCTCGCCCGATTCGATGCGGCCCGCCGGGCGGGGAATCAGGCCCAGGATGGACAGCGCGGTCACGCTTTTTCCCGAGCCGGACTCGCCGACGATGGCCAGCGTCTCGCCGGGGGCGACGTCGAACGAGACCTGGTCCACCGCCGTAACCACGCCCCGGTCGGTGCGAAAGCGCGTGGTCAGCTGGTTCACCTGCAGGATGGGCTGCGTCATGCGGGCCTCCTTGAAAGGGACGGGCGTGGGACAGGTGTAGACATGCGCGGACAAGCGTGGAGCAAGTTGGGGGCAAGGAAATCAGAACCCCATCTTCTTCTTCATGTCCTGGTCGATCCACATCCGCGCGTAGATCGGGCCGGGACGGACCGCGCCCGCGCGCAGCTCGGCGTTGTAGTTCTTCACCCAGGGCCACCATGCGGTGTACACGTAAGGGGTCGGCAACCAGATATACGGCGCATCCGCGAGCACATCGCGCGTCAGCGAGCGCAAGGCCTCTTGCCGGCGGCCGAGGTCGCGCATCTGGAAGGCTTCGTTCACGCGCTGCTCGTACTTGGCGTCGCCCCACTGCGCGGCGTTCCAGACCTGGCCCTTCACGAAGCTCTTGCGGATCGTGGTGGTGGGGTTGGTATGTCCATTGCTCATCAGGTAGCCGGGCGCATTGGTCTTGGTGGTCATGGCCGACAGGAACGCGCCGTACTCCATCGGCTGGATCTCTATGCGCACGCCAACCTGCTCCAGGTAGGCGCCGATCAGCGGCAGCAGCTCCAGGTGCTCCGGCTGGCAGGCGCATACCTGCACCTTGAAGGTGAAGCCCTTCGCGTAGCCCGCCTCGGCCAGCAGCTTGCGCGCCTTGTCCGGGTTGTAGGCAAACAGCTCCTTCACCGAATCCGGCATGGCGCTCAGCGGCTCGAAGTAGCCGGCGTAATCCGGATGCTGCGGGTAGGCGAACAGTTCGGCATTGCCGCCATAGAACTGCTTGACGATCTCCTGCTTGTTGACCGCCATGTTCAGCGCGCGCCGCACGCGCAGGTCGTTGAACGGCTTGGTATCGACGCGCAGCGCCACGTACTGGCCGTTGGTCGACAGCCAGCGCGACCACTTGAGCGCCGGCGCATTCTTCTTGAGCTCATCGACCGCGGTCCAGCGGACAGACTCGAGCACATCCAGCTTGCCGGTGCGCAGCATGGTGTTGCGGGTGGACTCGTCCTTGACGGTGCGCAGCACGACCTTGTCGACGAAGGGCAGCTTGTAGTCCTTGCCAGCGATCTTGTCGCTATCCCAGTATTGCTCGTTCTTCGTGTAAGTGCTGGCGGTGCCCTGGACGAAGTTACTCAGCAGGAACGGCCCGCTGCCGTTCACATTCTTCCAGTTGCCGGCCCCGGCCGCCGCCACTTCCTTGGGCATGATGCCGGAGTAGTAGCCCCAGCCGAAGCGGTAATCCCATTCGGCGTTGAACTCCTTGAAGCGGAAGACCACGGTGTACTTGTCCGTTGCCTCCACCTTGTTGAGGTGGTCGTAATACGTGGGGATTTTCTTGGCGCTGGTGTTCTGGCGGTTGTAGCTGAAGACCACGTCGTCGGCCACCAGCTCGCGCTCTTCCATCACGCCCGCCTTGGCGGGGAACTTCACGCCCTTGCGCAGCTTGACTTCGAGCGTCAGCGGGTCGACCCACTTCCAGCTCTCGGCCAGCTCGCCGCGAATCGCGTCCTCCGGCAGCCACGCATCGGCCTGGAACGGATACTTGCCGCCATTGCGCCTGGCCTTGGAAAGGTCGGCGACAAAGAGCTGTTCGTAGACCTGGCCGGTGTCGTAGTTCTGCTTCCAGTTCCAGTCGGCCAGGTCCCACGACAAGGCGGAGATGGTGGGATACATGGAGCCGATCTCGAGATTGCCGCCGTACTTCGGCGCTTCGGCCTGCGCGCAGGCCGCGCCGGCGGCAAGCGCCAGCGCCACGCCCGCCACCACTGAAGATATTGTCCGGTTCAAGCCGCGTCCCTCCATCGTCATCCCTCGTTGTTGGTTATCGCGACCCGCGCATGCGCGGGTCGAGCAGGTCACGTAGCGCGTCGCCGTAGACGTTGATGGCATAGACGACAACGGTGAGGCAGATGCCGGGGGCCAAGGCCAGCCAGGGCCCCTGGAACATGAAGGTGCGGCCGTTGCCCGAGAGCATGCCGCCCCAGGTCGGCGCGGGCGGCGGCACGCCCAGCCCGAGGAAGGACAGGCCGGACTCGGCCAGGATCGCGGTGCCCACGCGCGTGGTGAACAGCACGATGATGGGCGGCAGCACATTGGGCAGGATATGGCGCCAGAGAATGCGGCCGGTGGAGGCACCCATGGACTGCGCGGCATGCACATACATGTTCTCGCGCACCGAGACCACCGCGCTGCGGATGATGCGCGAGCCGCCCACGCCCAGCAGCAAGCCCAGCGTGCCGATGATCTGCCAGCTGCCCGGGCCGAGCACGGACACCACCACGATCAGGATCACCAGGTCAGGAAAGCTCATCCACGCATCCACCATGCGCTGCACGATCAGGTCGAACTTGCCGCCCAGGTAGCCGGTCAGGATGCCGATCAGCACCGAGATGGCGGTAGCCAGCGTGGCGGCCGACAGCCCGATGATGACCGAGAGCTGCGCGCCGTACAGGCAGCGCGAGAGCATGTCGCGCCCGAGGTTGTCGGTGCCGAAGGGGTGCGCCCATGACGGCGGCTGCAGCCGCTTCATCATGCTGATCTCGTTGACGCCATAAGGCGCCAGCCAGTCGGCAAAGACGCCGCAGAACAGGAAGATCATGCAGATCACCGCGCCGGCGGCGCCCAGCGGCTTCTCGCGCAACAGGCGACCCACCAGTGCGAAGGCTGACCCGAGCCGGCCCGGGCCAGACATCGGCGGCGCGGCAGGGACGGCTTGCGCCGTCTTGAGCGCCGGGGCGTTTGCGATCGGACGTGCCATCAGCGATGCCTCACTTTCGGGTCGAACAGCCCGTAGCTCAGGTCCACGAGCAGGTTGATGAGCATGACGGCCACCCCGACCACCAGGAACACGCCGGTGATCACGGGATAGTCCCGCTGGTTCACGGCGTCCAGCAGGAGCAGCCCCATGCCCGGCAGCGCGAAGATCTGCTCGATCACCACGGCCCCGCCGATCAGCAGCGGCGCTTGCAGGCCGATCAGCGTCACCACCGGAATCAGCGCGTTGCGCAGCGCATGGCGCAGGATCACCAGGCGCTCGTTCAAGCCCTTGGCCCAGGCCGTACGGATGTAGTCCTGGCGCAGCACCTCCAGCATCATGGTGCGCGTCATGCGCATGGTGATGGCCGACAGTGCCATGCCAAGGATGATGGCGGGCACCAGCATGTTGCTGATGTGCTGGAGCGGGTCCTCCAGGAAGGGAACGTAGCGCACCTCGGGCGACCAGCCCCACCACACGGAAGGAAACACCATGATCATCGTGCCCATCCAGAAGCTGGGCACTGCCAGCATCAGGATGGAAAACGAGCGCGCCACGTAGTCGGCCGCGGTGTCCTGCCGGATCGCCGAGAGCACGCCCACGGGCAACGCAACCGACAGCGCCACGAACAGGGCAAGCGCGCCCAGCGAGAAGGTGGCGGGCATGCGCGCCAGCACCATCTTCAGCACCGGCTCACCCTGCCACAGCGACTGGCCGAGATCCCCGTGCAACACGATGTTGCCGACCCAGTGGACGTACTGGAACCACATCGGCTGGTCCAGGCCCAGCGCGCGGATCAGGTCCTCGCGGCTCTTGGTGTCGGCGCTGATGTCGTTCTGGCTCAGCATCAGGTCGACCACATCGCCCGGCACCATGCGCACGATCACAAAGACGATCAGGCTGGCGAACAGCAGCGTGGGCAGCAGCGCCAGCAGGCGGCGCAGGATGTAGGCACTCATGGCGCGCCCGCTTCCGTGACGCCAATCCGGGCCACGCCGTATGCCCTTAAAAAAGATACCGTGGATACGATAAAGAATGCCGCCCCGACCATGCCGTCTCCTGTTCGGTGCTTCGCGTGGTCGCCAAACACACCAGACAAGCATCGCTGAACACGTAAATCAAGCGATATCTGGTGCGATCAAGGAAGTATCCCTGGGAGGCTTCCACCGAGCTGCTGTTTGTGCAGATAGCCCATTCAGCATACCCATAGTTCTAATTCATGACAACCGAACTGACCCTTGAATGTCTAGTGGATTTACCTAGGTCGGCGCCGCCGTGGCGGGCCGCTTGTGCGGCGCAAACGCGCGGCGGGAAACGCGAGGGCGAGCGCAGGCGCCGCGCCTGCGCGTGGACGGCCTGCAAACACGGTTGAAGATGGTGCGTTGCGGCGCTCAGTAGCCGCGCAAGATCGCCCAGCGCTGGGCGTGGAAATTGGTGTCGCCGAGCAGGATCTGCGCGGCGCAGGCGCGCTTCATGTAGAAGCCGATCTCGAACTCGTCGGTCATGCCAATGCCGCCGTGCATCTGCACGGCCTCCTGCACCGCGAGCATCGCCGTGGACCCGGCGCGGGCTTTGGCCGCGGATACCAGCGCGATTGGCTGTGCCGGGCCGTCGTCTAGCAGTTGCTGGCTGCGCAGCACCGCCGCGCGCGTGATCTCGATCTCGCTGAACAGGTGGGCGGCGCGATGCTGCAGCGCCTGGAACTCGCCGATGATCTTGCCGAACTGCTTGCGCTCTTTCAGGTATTGCAGCGTGCGCTCGAAGGCTTCGTCGGCAATGCCGACCAGCTCGGACGCCAGCGCCGCGCGGGCGATATCGAGCGCGTGCTCAAGCACGGCCGCGCCGCTACCGGCCTCACCCAGCACCGCGTCCGCCGCCACGCGCACATCCCGGAACTGCACGCGCGCGGCATTGCGGGCATCCGCCATCACGGTGCGCTCCACGGTAATGCCATCGGCGCCGCGCGGCACCAGGAAGAGCGTGACGCCGTCACGGTCGTCGGCGTTGCCGCTGGTGCGGCCCACCACGATCAGCGTATCGGCAATATGTCCGTCGATGACGAAGACCTTGGCGCCATTGAGCACGAACCCGCCGTCCTGCTGCACGGCGGCGAGCGCCTGGCGCTCCGGACGGTGCGCCGCGCCCTCGTCGATCGCCAGCGCGGTCAGGTGCTTGCCAGCCGCGATGGCGGGCAGGAAATGCGCCTTCTGCGCTGCGCTGCCTTCGCGGGAAATCAACGAAGCGCCCAGCAAGGCGGTGGAGAAAAACGGCGTGGGGGCCAGCGTGCGGCCAAGCGCCTCCATCAGGACGCCCGCCTCCACCACGCCGAGCTCGCTGCCACCATACTGCTCGGGGATCAGCACGCCGGCAAAGCCCAGTTCGGCAAACTCCCGCCAGAGGGCGGGCGAGAAGCCGGTGTTGTCCCGGGTGTCCCGCAGCTTGCGCAGCATCGGGATGGGTGCGCTTTCGCGCAGGAATGCCAGGGCGCTGTCCCGCAGCATCTCCTGGGTCTGATTCAATACGATTGCCATAGTCGGTCCCTGAGCATTCAAGCGTGGAGTTGGGGCGGTCAGACGCCGGGCAGGCCGAGCAGGCGCTTGGCAACAATGTTGAGCTGCACTTCGCTCGTGCCGCCCTCGATCGAGTTGGCCTTGCTGCGCAGCCAGCCGCGCGCGGTGGCACCGTCGTTGCTGCGCTCGCTCTCCCACTCCAGGGCCTCGCTGCCCCCAATCGACATCAGCAACTCATAGCGCCGCTTGTTCAGCTCCGACCCGTAGTACTTGAGCACCGACGAGAACGCGGCGATGCCCTCGCCCTGCCGGGCCAGGTCCAGCGCGCGCTCCCCCGCCAGGGCGAATGCCGCTTCATCGATCTCGAAGGTGGCGATCTGCGCGCGCAGCATGGGCGCGTCGACTTCACCGCGCTCGTTCTGGCCGAGCGTGTCGCGCGCCAGCTTGCCCATCGGCGGGCGCTGGCCGCGCCCGCCGATGCCGCTGATCATCTCGCGCTCATGGGTCAGCAGGTACTTGGCGATGGCCCAGCCGCCGTTTTGCTCGCCCACCAGGTTGGCGCGCGGCACCACTACATCGTCAAAGAAGGTCTCGCAGAACGGCGACTTGCCGGAAATCAGCACGATGGGCCGCGCCGTCACGCCCGGCGTTTCCATGTCGAACAGCAAGAAGCTGATGCCGGTGTGCTTCTGTGCCGAAAAGTCGGTACGCACCAGGCAGAAGATCCAGTCCGCCTTGTCGGCGTACGAGGTCCACACCTTCTGGCCGTTGACGACAAAGTGATCGTCGCGCTCGTCCGCGCGCGTTTGCAGCGAGGCCAGGTCCGACCCGGCATTGGGCTCCGAATATCCCTGGCACCAGCGGATCTCGCCGCGGGCGATCCTGGGCAGATGCTCGCGCTTCTGCGCCTCCGAGCCAAACCGGAGCAAGGCCGGGCCAAGCATCCAGATGCCGAAGCTTTGCAACGGCACGCGGCAGCCAAGCGCTTGCATTTCCTGGCGCAGCACCTTGGCCTGCTCGCGGGAGAGGCCGCCGCCGCCATACTCGCGCGGCCACTCCGGCACCGTCCAGCCCTTCCCCCCCATGCGCGCGAGCCAGAGGCGCTGCGCCTCGGACAGGAAGCGGAACTTGCGCCCGCCCCAGCAGATGTCGTCCTCGTTGCGCACGGGCTGCCGCATTTCGGGCGGGCATTGCGCCTCCAGCCAGGCACGCACCTCCTGCCGGAAGGTTTCCAGGTCATCCACGCTTGTCTCCTGTTTTTTTTGGCTTGTCTTGTTTTGGTTTGGATTCGTTATATAAGCCCGACCCCGCAACGTCAATACTCCATTTCCTAAAATGAAAACGTGGTACGGCCAAACACCCGACCATTGCTGCCAATCATGCATTTTCTGCCGATGTGATAGCATTCCCGGGAACATACCGTAACCACTAAACCGGCAAGCACACCAAGCCGGTCGGCGCCCGTGGGGCGCAACCAGGAGACAATGTGGAGGCCAAGGCCAGCAGCGCGCCGCGCTGTGCCATCCCTGCCTTTCCGGGTGCCCGGGCGCCGGATCGCTCACGCACCGTCAGCGCCGACGGCATCCGCATCGCCGTCCATGAGTGGGGCGCGATCGACGCCACGCCGGTCCTGCTGGTGCATGGCGCCATGGATTTCGCGCGGACCTTCGATGTCTTCGCGCCGCTGCTGGCCGATGCCGGCTACCGCGTGGTGTCTTATGACCAGCGTGGCCACGGCGACTCCGAGCATGCCGACCTGTACAGCTGGGTCGCGGACGAGCGGGACCTGCTGGCGGTGGCCGACTCGGTCACGCGCGAGCCGCTGATCGCCATCGGCCACAGCAAGGGCGGCTCGTTGCTGGTGCATGCGATCCAGGCGCTGCCGCACCGGTTCACCCGCTTTGTCGCCATCGATGGCCTGCCCTTTCGCAATCCGCACGCGGACAGCGCCGTGCGCGACAAGAAATCGATGACCGCGCCCATCATCACGCGCTGGCTCGATACGCGCCGGCAAAGCCCGGGCCTCGCACGCAAGCCCGGCACCCTTGAGGAACTCGCCCGGCGGCGCGCCCGCATGAACCCGCGGCTGGCCCATGCGTGGCTGTGCTACCTGGCCGCGCTCGGCGCGCGGCAGGATGCGCACGGCTGGCGCTGGAAGCTCGACCCGGTGATCGGCACCTCCGGCTTTGGCCCCATGCGCGCGCGCTGGATGACCGACCGCCTGCCGGGCTTTCCCATTCCCATGCTGGCCATCTTCGGCACGGAGCGCGAACCGATGGGGTGGGATGCCACCGCGGCCGACCTCGCGCCGTACTTCCCGCCCTCGACCCAGGTACAGGTGATGGCCGACACCGGGCACTTCATCCATATCGAGCGGCCGCGAGAGACCGCGGAACGCATCCTGCCCTTCCTCCGTTCATGACCCTCTACCTGCGCCACAATCGCCTGCGCCTTGCCCTGCATCCGCTCAAGACCGGCAGCGGGCCCGCGCTGCTGTTGCTGCACGGGCTGGGCGAGCGATCGCCGGACACATTGCCGGCGGAGTACGCCGGCTGGCCCGGCACGGTGCACGCGCTGGATTTCACCGGGCACGGGCTCTCGGACATTCCGCGCGGCGGTGGCTACAGCTGCGAGTTCCTGATGGCGGACGCGGATATCGCACTGGCGCACCTGGGCCCGTCGACCGTGGCGGGGCGCGGGCTGGGCGGCTATATCGCCTTGCTGCTGGCCGGCGCGCGCCCGGAGCAGGTGCGCGGCGCCATCCTGCGCGACGGCCCCGGCCTGGCCGGTGGCGGCACCGCGGCACGCAATCCGTATATCCCGGTGGTGGATACCACGCGCACCGGCCCGCCCGACCCGTACGCCATCGCCGACCTGGCAACCGACGTGCGCCCGCCAAGCTACGCGGCCAACTACGCGATGCTGGCCGCGCAGCACTCCGACACGCCGCAGCCGATCTCCGTGTGCACGCGCGAGCGCCCGGACTGGCTGAAAGCGGTGACAGAGCTGCTCTCGCTGGAGAAGGTCGAGCTGGACCAGGCGCTGCAACACTACGCGGCGCAAGCGGCGATGCGTGGAGACGCTCAGGCATGAAAGCGGAACTCGCCGCGCAAGCCGCCCGTGGCACAAATGCCGGACATGGCGATGCGCACGCACTGGCGGAGGACAGCTTCCGCGCCCACGTACAGCAGCACCTGCCACGCAACGCACGCGCCTACCTGGTCCACGGCATGCTGGGCATGACCGGCTTCCGGCTGGTGACCGCCCCCACCTTCGTGCCGGCCTACATCTACCTGCTGTCCGGCTCCAAGCTGGTGGTGGGGTGCGTGCTTGGCGCGCAGTACGCCGGCATGGCGATGTCCTCCATCTGGGGCGCAACGCAGATCGAGCATCGCCAGCGCGTGATGCCGCTGATCTACCTGGTGGGCTGGCTGGTGCGCCTGCAGATCCTCGGCCTGGGCTTGTCCGCCTTCCTGCTCTCGGGCGACGGCGCGCTGGCTGCCGCCGCCGGGTTCCTGCTGCTGTTCGGCCTGTTCAACGGCGTGCAGAACGTCACCTTCAACTACCTCACGTCCAAGATCATTCCGCTGGAGCGGCGGGGCGCGTTGAGCGCGTTCCGCAATTTCCTCGGCGGGCTGATCGCGGCGGCGGTGGCCTATCTGGGCGGCCGTTTCCTGGTTGGCGGCAATGTGTTCGGCAATGGCTACGCCACCACCTTCCTCGCCGCCTTTGTCCTTACCAGCCTAGGCATCTCCGCGCTGACCCGCATGCGCGAGCCGATGCTGCACGATGTACGCGTGCAATCGGGCTTTCGCCAGCGCCTGCGCGAAGTGCCGGCGCTGCTGCGCGCGGACAAGCACTACGTGCGCTTCTTCGTGGCCCGCGCGCTGGTGGCGTTCAGCATGATGGCCGTGCCGTTCTATGCCATCTATGTCGGTAGCCATCTGCCGCTCTCGGGTGCCACGCTGGGCTACCTGAGCATTGCCTACCTGCTGGCGCAGACTACCAGCAACCTGATCTGGGGTCGCCTGGCCGACCGCCACGGCTATCGGCTGGTGTTCCTGTGCAGCATCGGGCTGTGGGTGCTGTCCACCGCCGCGCTGCTGCTCTGCGATAGCCTGGGCGCGTTCCTGCTGGTGTTCTGCGGGCTGGGCGCCAGCTTTGGCGGCTACTTCCTGTCCGCGGACAACTTTGCGCTGGAGTTCGGCAACCGGCGCGATCGCCCGATGCTGCTGGCGGTGTCCGACACAGCCACCTACACGATGATGGCGTGCGGGCCGATCCTCGGCGGCATGCTGGCGCAGGGGGTGCGCTTCTCGCTGGTGTTCGTCGCGGCCATGGTGGTCATGAGCATCGCCTTTGTGCTAGCCCTGCGGGTGGAGGAGCCGCGCCGCCGCCCGCGGCCGCAGCGCGAGGGCAACGCGTAGCGCCAACATCGGGATCATCGGGATCAACAGGATCAGGGATCAACAGGAGACAGGATGACATTCAGGACCTATCCGGAATTCAGCACGCACTACCCACTTGTGCTCACCACGATCATGAAGCGCCCGGTGCGGATGTATCCCGACGAGATCGGCGTCGTCTACCGCAACCCCGCCACCGGCGAGTATTTCCGCTTTACCTGGATGCAGTGGTACCGGCGCGTCGCCCAGCTGGCCAACGGCCTGCGCGGCGAGCTCAAGGTGCAAGCCGGCATGCCTGGCGAACCTGGCGAGCGCATCGCCACGATGGCGCTCAACACCCACCGCCACCTGGAGCTGTACTACGGCGTGACAGGCATTGGCGCCACGTTGCACCCGATCAATGTCCGCCTGTCCCCGCAGCACATCGTCTACACCATCCGGCACGCGCAGGACAAGATCCTGTTTGTCGACGACACCCTGATGCCCTTGCTGGAAGGCATCTACGACCAGATCAAAGACGTGGTCGAGCTGGTGGTCTATATGTCGGACAAGCCGGGGCTGCCGCAGACCCGCATCCCCAACATCATCGAGTACGAAACGCTGATCGCCCGCCAGGCCGAGACCATCGAGTGGCCCGCCCTGCACGAGGACGTGAACGCCACGCTGTGCTACACCACCGGCACCACGGGCCAGCCGAAGGGCGCCACCTTCACGCATCGCCAGCTCTACCTGCTGACGATCCACATGATGGCGCAGCTCGCTATCGGCAACACGCCGGACCACGATATCGCCGATGGCCTGGGCACGCGGCTGGGCGAAGGCGCGGTGCCGCTGCTGAATACGCCGATGTTCCACATCCACGGCTGGGGGCAGCCTTTCGTCGCGGTCTATAGCGCGCAGAAGATCGTGCTTCACGGGACCTTTACCGTACAGGGCTTCTGCGAGCTGGTGGAGCGCGAGAAGGTGACGTCGGTGGGCATCGTGGCGACCATCGCGGCCATGCTGCTCGAATACCCGGACCTGAAGAAGTACGATCTCAGCAGCCTGGTGCGCGTCAGCGTGGGCGGCGGCGCGCTGCCGCTCGGGCTCAAGCGCAAGCTGGAAGCCCTGATCCCCACCTTCCGCATGAGTTCGGGCTACGGCATGACCGAGACCGCGCCCACCATCGTTGGCTCGTTCATCAAGAAGACCATGGTCCACCTGGACCGGGACGAGACCGATGCGGTGCTGGTCAAATCCGGCCTGCCGATTCTTGGCGTGGAGGTGGAGGTCATCGACGACAAAGGCAAGCCAGTGCCTCAGGACGACCACACGGTCGGCGAGATCGTGGTGCGCGCGCCCTGGACGACCGGGCAGTACTACCGCAACCCCGAGAAAAGCGCGGAGTTGTGGCAAGACGGCTGGCTGCACACCGGCGACATCGCCAAGGTGGATGCCGAGGGCTATATCACCATCGCCGACCGCATGAAGGACGTGATCCGCAGCGGCGCGGAAATGGTGCCCACGGTACTGCTGGAGAACCTGATCGCGATGGCCGATTTCGTGCATGAGGCGACAGTGGTCGGCGTGCCCGATCCGGTATGGGGCGAGAAGCCCTTGGCGCTGGTCAGCGTGCGCAACGGCTTTGAGGCCAGCGAGGACAGCGTCATCGATTTCCTGAAGGTGCACGGCGTCGATACCGGCAAGATCACCAGGTGGATGCTGCCCAAGCTCGTCGCCATCACGCGGGACATCCCCAAGACCAGCGTAGGCAAGTACAACAAAAAGCAGATCCGCGATGACCTGGAGACATTCCTGGCCATCGCCAAGGACGTTTCGCATCGCCACGGTTAGGCATTCACTCAAAACACAGCAGGAGACTTCCCATGCGTGAAGCAGTTATCGTATCCACCGCACGTACGCCGATCGGCAAGGCCCATCGCGGCGTCTTCAACAACACGCAGGCGCAGGAACTCGGCGCCCACGCCATCTCGCACGCCGTGCAGCGTGCCGGCATCGACCCGGCGGAGATCGCCGACGTGATCCTGGGCTGCGCGGTGCAGCAAGGCTCCACGGGTGGCAACGTCGCGCGCCAGGCGCTGCTGCGCGCCGGGCTGCCCGTCACGGTGTCGGGCATGTCGATGGACCGCCAGTGCGCCTCCGGCCTGATGGCGATCGCCACGGCCGCCAAGCAGATCATCGTCGACGGCATGCAGGTTGCCGTGGGCGGCGGGCTGGAGTCGATCTCGCTGGTCCAGAACGACAAGATCAACCGCTACCGCGCGCAGGACCCGCAGCTGGTGCAAACGCTGCCGCAGATCTACATGACGATGCTGGAGACCGCCGAGATCGTGGCGCAGCGCTATGGCGTGAGCCGCGAAGCCCAGGATGCGTACTCGCTGCAATCGCAGCAGCGCACGGCCGCCGCGCAGCAAGCCGGCCGCTTCGACGCGGAAATCGTGCCAATCACCACCACCATGCTGGTCACCGACAAGGCCAGCGGCGCCGTGAGCGAGAAGCAGGTCACGCTGGCCAAGGATGAGGGCAACCGCCCCAGCACCACGCTGGCCGACCTGCAGGCCCTCAAGCCGGTCTTCAAGAATGGGCAACGCGTGGCCGAGGGCAGCTTCATCACCGCCGGCAATGCCTCGCAACTGTCCGATGGCGCATCCGCCATGGTGCTGATGGAAGCCAAGGAAGCCGAACGCCGCGGCCTGCAGCCGCTGGGCGCGTATCGCGGCATGGCCGTCGCCGGCTGCGATCCGGACGAGATGGGCATTGGCCCGGTGTTCGCCATTCCCAAGCTGCTCAAGCAGCATGGCTTGTCGATGAGCGACATCGGCATCTGGGAGCTGAACGAGGCGTTCGCCAGCCAGGTCCTGCATATCCGCGATACGCTCGGCATTCCGAACGAGCGCCTGAACGTCTCCGGTGGGGCGATCTCCATTGGCCATCCGTATGGCATGTCCGGCGCGCGCATGAGCGGCCACCTGCTGCTGGAAGGCAAGCGCCGCGGCGCCAGGTTCGGCGTCGTGACGATGTGCATTGGCGGCGGCATGGGGGCGGCCGGGCTGTTCGAGATTTTCTGAGCCGGGCGCCAGCCCTCGCAGCAAGCCACCTGAACCGACACAACGACACACCGACACACTGGAGTCCACACCCATGACCGCTATCAACGCAGTCGCCGATCTCGCCGTGGAAGGCGATATCGCCATCCTTACGCTCAACTCGCCGCCGGTGAACGCACTGTCCGCCGCAGTCCGCGCCGGCATCCTCGCTGGCGTCGAGCGCGCCATCGCCGACGGCAACGTCAAGGGCATCGTCCTGACCTGCGCGGGCAAGACCTTTATCGCCGGCGCCGACATCACCGAATTCGGCAAGCCGCCGGTTGGCCCTTCGCTGGCCGACGTGCAAGCCGCAATCGAAGGCTCGCCCAAGCCGGTGGTCGCCGCCATCCACGGCACCGCGCTGGGCGGCGGGCTGGAAGTCGCACTGGTCTGCCACTATCGCGTGGCAGCCAGGTCCGCCAAATGCGGCCTGCCGGAAGTCAACCTCGGCCTGCTGCCCGGCGCTGGCGGCACACAACGCCTGCCCCGCATCGTCGGCCCCGCCAAGGCGCTCGACATGGTGACCTCGGGCGCCCACATCGGCGCGGCCGCCGCCGCCGAGATGGGCTTGTTCGACCTGGTGACCGAAGACGCCGCGCTGCGCGCCGGCGCCATTGCCTTCGCCAGGCAGGTCAACGCCGATCAGCGCCCGCTGCGCAAGGTGCGCGACCTCAACGAAAAAGTGGAAGCCGCGCGCGGCAAGCCGGAACTGTTTGCCGACTTCCGCCGCGCCAACGCCCGCAAGTTCCGTGGCTTCGACGCGCCCGAGTACAACATCCGCTGCATCGAGGCCGCGGTCAACCTGCCCTTCGACGAAGGCATGAAGGTCGAGCGCAAGCTCTTCCTGGAGCTGATGAACGGCACGCAATCCGCCGCGCAGCGCTACTACTTCTTCGCCTCGCGCCAGGTCTGGAACCTGCCCGACGTGCCAGCCGACACACCGGTCATCGACGTGAAGAAGGTCGGCATCATCGGCGCGGGCACCATGGGCGGCGGCATCGCCATGAACATGCTCAACGCCGGCATTCCCGTCGTGATCGTGGAAACCGCGCAAGAAGCGCTGGACCGCGGCGTGCGCACCATCCGCGCCAACTACGACAACACCGCCAAAAAGGGCCGCATCACCGCCGCCGAGGTCGACAAGCGCATGGCGCTGCTGACCCCGACGCTGGAACTCGGCAAGCTGGCCGACGCCGACCTGGTCATCGAAGCCGTCTATGAAGACATGGACGTGAAGAAGGACATCTTCGGCAAGCTCGACAAGATCGTGAAGCCCGGTGCCATCCTGGCCACCAACACCTCCGCGCTCGATGTCAACGAGATCGCCCGCGCCACGTCGCGCCCGGAATCCGTGATCGGCCTGCATTTCTTCTCGCCGGCCAACGTCATGAAGCTGCTGGAAGTGGTACGCGGCGACAAGACCTCCAAACCCGTCATCCGCACGTCGATGGAGCTGGCCCGCAAGATTGGCAAGATTGCCGCGCTGGTGGGCGTGTGCCCGGGCTTTGTCGGTAACCGCATGCTCGCCCAGCGCCAGCGCGAAGCGCAAAAACTCGTGCTCGCAGGCGCGCTGCCGTGGGACATCGACCGCGTGCTGTACAACTTCGGCTTCCCGATGGGGCCATTCGCCATGAGCGACCTGGCCGGCCTGGACCTGGGCTGGATCCGCGAGAAATCCAGCAGCTCCACGCTGCGCGAGATGTTGTGCGAGATGGACCGCCGCGGCCAGAAAACCGGCGCGGGCTACTACGACTACGACGAGAAGCGCAATGCCATCCCCTCGCCCGTCGTCGAGGGGATCATCCGCGACTTTGCCGCCAGGCAGGGCAAGACCAGCCGCGTGGTCTCCGAGCAGGAGATCCTGGAGCGCTGCATCTACCCGATGATCAACGAAGGCGCGAAGATCCTGGAGGAAGGCAAGGCCATCCGCGCCTCCGACATCGATGTGGTGTGGGTCAACGGCTACGGCTGGCCGGTGTACCGGGGCGGCCCGATGTGCTATGCGGACACGATCGGGCTGGACAAGGTGCTGGCGGCCATGAAGAACTTCGAGGCAACGCTCGGCGCAGACTTCAAGCCGGCCAAGCTGCTCGAGGACCTGGTTGCGCAGGGCAGGAAGTTCAGCGACCTGAAGTAGGCAGTTCCGGCGCTGCGTGCCGATGCGCCCCCTTGGCCGGCCCGGCCTTGGGGGCCATGTAGCGCCGCAGCTCCACCCACTGCCACGACAGCAGCGCCGGGATGCCGAAGAGCACCTCGCGCGCGCGCTTGACCAGGGCCAGCGACAAGGCCACCTGCGGGTCGACGCCAAGCAGGTGGCCCAGCAGCATCATCACCGCCTCCTGCACGCCAAGGCCGGCCGGCACGAAGAAGGCCACATGGCGCACGGCCTGCGTCAGCGACTCGATCGCCAGCGCCTGCCAGAGCGGGACGGGATGGCCCAGCAGCCACAGCGCGAACCAGATCTCCGCCGCGCCCAAGGCCAGGCCGGCGAACTGCCAGCACAGCGCGGCCAGCAATTCGCCGCGGCGCGCATTCAGCGCACGGATCTGCGCGTCGAGCCGGGCGCCGTCGATCAGTGCGACCACCCGGTGGTCCGCGCCGAACAAGCGCCGCGCGGCGCCCTCCAGCCGCTCGAACAGCGCGCTATGGCGCAGCGAGAGCGCAAACAACACTGGCACCGGCAAGGACAGCAGCAAGCCAGCCAGGATCACCCAGGCATGGCCGTCGCCGCCACCGAGCGCCAACAGCAGCAGCACCACGCCGAGCGCGGAGAACAGGTACTGCGCGAACAGCGTCACCATGACTTCCACCACGATGCTGGCGGTCACTGCCGTGGTATCCGCGATACGCAGGCGGGTCAGCCGGATGCCGACCAGCTCGCCACCCACACCCACGGTAGGCAACAGCCGGTTGACCGCCTCGCGCACGGTGGCCACCCACCACAGGAAGGCGAGGCCGGCGGACTCATCCGGATCGGCTGACGTCAGCAACACCCGCCAGCCTTGCGCGTCCAGCAGCAGCGGCAGGGCGTGGAAGGGCACCAGCAGCAGCAGCGGCCAGCCAGCCTGGCCGACGATGCGGCCAATGTCGGACGCGCCTTCGTGCAGCACCAGTGCCGTCAGGGCCAGCATGCCCAAAAGCCCGGTCAGGTAGATCAGGCGCTTCATGCTGGGGCCAGGGCACCTGGCGCGCCAAAGATGTCGGTAAAGCCGCCGCGACGCACACCGGCGCGCTCCAGCGCCTCGCGCACGCGGGGCGACAGCAGCGCGGCCAGCTCGTCGGCATGGCGATAGCCACGCATGCTGGGCGCGACCTCGGCGCCGGAGACCACGCCGGGATGCAGGTAGATCTCGCCCACGCCCGCCGGCAGCTCCGCCAGCGCGGCCAGCAAGGCGGCTTCGTCCATGCGGCCGCTATTGGCAATGCCAAGCACGTAGTCGTTGTGGGCAATGCCGGCCAGGTCCAGCCGCCTGCGCAACAAAGCCAGCCAGGGCCGCAGCAGCAGCGGCGCCGCAGGCTCGCTGGGCAGGCGCATGGCGTGCAGGCCGAACTCGCGGCCGATCTGCAAGATCAGGGACAGCACGGTGGGATGCAAGTGGAAATGCTTGTGGGTGTTCACGTGGTCCAGCGTCAGTCCGGTGGCGGCGAACGCCTCGAACTGGGCGCGGATCTCCGCGGCCAGCTGGCGCCGCACATGCGGCAGGAAGAAAAAGCGGAAGCCGTCGCGCGCCATGGCCGAGCCGAAGCGGCCATGCGCATCCACCAGCGCCGGAATGGCGGCCGGGGCCAGCACGGCCGGGCCGTCGGCCAGCACCACATGCAGGCCCACGCGCAAGCGCGGCAGGCGCCTGGCGCGCGCCACCGCATCGGCAGCCGCACTCGCGCCCACCATCAGGCTGGCGGCGTTCAGCACGCCATCGCGGTGCGCCAGCTCCACCGCTTCGTTGACACCGCCGTGCAGGCCGAAATCGTCGGCGGTGATGATCAGGGCACGCCGCGCAGGATCAGACGCCACAGGATCGCTAGCCAGGGTCAGGCCTCGTGCGAGCGCAGGAAGCGGAAGAACTCCACCCCTTCGCGCAGGCGGCGCTTCATCATTTCCCAGCTGCCCAGCATCTCGCGCACGATCTCCCAGATCTTGCTCGGGCGGAAGTAGAAGCGCTTATAGAACGTTTCCACGCCGTGGTAGATCTCTTCCTTGCTCAGGTGCGGATAGCTGATCGCGGCCAGCTGCACGCCCTTGTCGTTGACCAGGTTGATGACCTTGTTGTCTTCCAGCCAGCCGTTTTCCACCGCCTGCCGGTATAGCGTGGTGCCCGGATAGGGCGCTGCCAGCGAGACCTGGATCGTGTGCGGGTTGATGTCCTTGGCGTAGGCGATGGTCTTCTCGATCGTCTCGCGCGTCTCGCCGGGCAGGCCGAGGATGAAGGTGCCGTGGATGATGATGCCGAGCTTGCGGCAGTCCTCGGTGAAGCGGCGCGCGATATCGGTGCGCAGGCCTTTCTTGATATTGAGCAGGATCTGGTCGTCGCCGGACTCGTAGCCCACCAGCAGCAGGCGCAGGCCGTTTTCCTTCATGATCTTGAGCGTGCTGTAGGGCACGTTGGCCTTGGCATTGCAGGACCACGTCACGCCCAGCTTGCCCAGCCCGCGCGCGATCTCCTCCACGCGCGGCTTGAAATCCGTGAAGGTGTCGTCGTCGAACATGATCTCCTTGACCTCGGGCATGTTCTCCTTGATCCATTTGACCTCGGCGATCACGTTCTCCGGGGAGCGCGTGCGATAGCGGTGCCCGCCCACGGTCTGCGGCCACAGGCAGAAGGTGCACTTGGAGCGGCAGCCGCGCCCGGTATAGATCGAGACGTAGGGGTGCTTCAGGTAGCCGATGAAGTAGTTGTCGATCTTCAGGTCGCGCTGGTAGATGGGTGCCACGAAGGGCAGCTCGTCCATGTTCTCGATCATCGGGCGCGGGCCGTTATGCTCCTGCGAGCCATCGGGCAGTTTGTAGCTCAGGCCGAGCACGTCCTTGAGCGGCTTGCCGGCGGCCACCTCCTGGCAGGTGTAGTCGAATTCCTCGCGGCACACGAAATCGATGGCGGAGCTCGCGCCGAGCGTGCCGCCGGGGTCGACGGCGGGCTTGGCGCCTACCATGCCGATCATCACCCCTGGGTGGCGTGCCTTGAGTTCTTCCGCGAACTTGGCATCGGTGGGAAAGGACGGCGTGCTGGTGTGGATGATGACCAGTTCATAGCCGGCGGCGATATCCAGCGTTTCCTGCACACCCAGGCCGTCGGCGGGCGCGTCGAGCACGCGGCTATCCGGCACCAGCGCGGCGGGCTGCGCCAGCCACGTCGGGTACCAGAACGATTTGATCTCGCGCTTGGCTTGATAGCGCGAGCCGGCGCCGCCGTCAAAGCCATCGAAGGAAGGCACCTGGAGGAACAAGGTTTTCATAGCAGCCTCGGGGGATTCAAGCCGTTTGTCGAAAGGGACGACTGGCGTTCCGGCACGCCATTGTCCGTCCCCTCCGTCATCAAGGGAAGGGGGCGAAGCGTTACGCCAGCACCCTGGTAAGGTTCCATGCCCGCGCGCGCCGCCGGCGCGCGCGGCTGCAGCGGCGCCTCGGCTGTGGGAGGGTCTCGCACCGGCAATATCCGATCACGCCAACGCACCTGCGATCCGGCCAGGGCAACCGCCCACTCCACGAGCAGCAAGGTATCACGCAGCGGCGCCATCAGCGCGGCGCCGAGGCCGCCAGCCAGGAAACTGCGTGCCAGCCCGCCCAACACCACCGCGGCCAGCACCAGCGGCTGCGGCGAAATCCAGGCGGCCAGCGCCAGCATTGGCCAGGTGAACGTGATGAAGGTGAAGGCGAAGCCAGCCGGATTGAGCGAGCGGATGGTGCGCATCCACCGCAATTCATGCGCCCAGAGATCGAAAAGAGTTGATTCAGTCACATCTGTGGTGACCATCTCATCCGACAGCACCGTCTCCAGCCCCTGGCGCCGAACCAGCTCGCCCAGCCAGAAATCGTCGGCAAGGCGGTTGGAGAGCGCTTCGAACCCGCCAATTGCGGCCAGTGCGTCACGCCGCAGGGCAATGGTAGCGCCAAAGGAAAAACTGCGGGAGCCGCCCGCGTGGGCGATCCGCACCGAAGGCGCGAACCAGTGGTCGATAAATCCCGCCCCCAGGCGCGACCAGAAGCCGCCGACCGGATGGCCGCGATACAGGCAAGTCACCACACCGACCCGGGCATCGGCCAGGGGGGCGGTAACGCGTGCCAGATAATCCGGCGCCACGGCAATGTCGCTATCGGCGACCACCAGCCATGCGTGGCGCGCGCTGGCGCAGAGGTTGATCAGGTTGCTGGCCTTGAGATTGCTGCCATGCACCCGGGGATCGATGACCAGGTCGATCTCGCAGGCGGGGAAATCGGCGCGCAAGCGCTTCACGACGCCTATGGCGGGATCGTCGACAGCGCGTACACCAAACACGATCTGGTAGGCGGGGTGCTGCTGTCTGCACAAGGTGGCCAGGTTTTCGTAGAGACGAGGCTCGGCGCCGCAGAGTGGCTTGAGCACGCTCACGGGCCGAACGCTCGCGCTATCCGGGGCTACGCAGGCGGGCGCCGGGCCGGGCGAGGACCGTCGGCTGATCCACGCCGCCGCCACGGCATATCCTGCCGCGAGCCATGCAACTGCCGGACCAGCGAGCCCTCCCAACGTCATTTCGGCCAGCCCTCAAATTAAGGTTTTGACTAAAGTTGTACGGTATAGCGTGAATACTTAAGGAAGTATTAAGGGGAAATATGACGCACAGAAGTTATTTCGTCCACTAGTAAGATCGCGGATGGCATGGGGACAACGTGGGGTACCTAAATTAGACAAGAAAGATATTGATAACAATTCTTGTTACTTTTATTTATATCGGAAGGGCCAGGGCCAGAGACAGGCCCGGATTGCCAGCTACGCTCAGAGCGCCTCGCCCGCCTTGAGCACGCCCGCCGCGCGCAAGGACGCGTCGAGCCACGCCGGGCGCAACGCCTGGCCGGACCGGATACCATCGATCCGCTTTCGCTCCGCCACCACCTTCTCGGCCGCCCGCCCGATCAGCTCGGCCACCTTTTCGCGCTCGACCACCACCACGCCATCGGCGTCGCCGATCACAAGATCACCGGCCCTGACCGTAACGCCGCCGCATTGAATCGGATGGTTGACGCGGCCGGGCACAAGCTTGGTGGGACCATTGGGATTCGTGCCCACGGAGTACATCGGAAAGCCCAGCTCTCGGATCTCGTCGGCGTCGCGCGATGCCGCGTCCAGCACCACCGCCGCCACGCCAAGCGCCTTGCACTGGTTCGTCATGATGGCCCCCATCAGCGCGCAAGACTGGTCGCCCTTGCCGTCCACCACGATCACATCACCTGGCTTTGCGAGCGCCATGGCGGCGTGAATCATCAGGTTGTCTCCCGGCCGGACTTCGACCGTGAGCGCGGTCCCGCAGAAGCGGCTCGCGCGGTCGAGCGGTGCGATGCGCCCGTGCATGCCGCCCCGGCGCCCCGCCACATCCGCGAAGATCGAGGCGGCGAACTGAGATGCTTGCTCGACCAGGTCCGGGCGAACACGCTCGAAATCCCGGACCATATCCGGCAGGTTGCTCTCGATGTCGATGTCGATGTCGATGTCCATGTCGTGTCCCTTTAATTCAGCGTGACGTTGGCTTCTTTGATCACGCTGACCCACTTGCGCTTGTCGGTGGCCAGGAACTCGCGGAATTTATCCGACGTGCTGCCAACCACTTCCATGCCGTCCTGGCTCAGGCGCTGCGCAATCTCCGGCTGGCGCAGCACCTGCGCCACGTCGTGCTGCAAGCGCGCCACCACGCTGGCCGGCGTGCCCTTGGCCGCGCAAAGCCCGGTCCACGCCACGGGGTCAAACCCGGGCACGCCCGACTCCGCAAAAGTCGGCACGTCGGGCAGCGACTGCAAGCGCTGCAGCGACGCCACGCCAAGCACGCGCAGCTTTCCGGATTTGGCGTAAGGCAGGGAGCTGATGGGCTGGTCGAAGATCATGGAGACCTGGCCGCCAAGCAGGTCCGTCATGGCCTGCCCCGTGCCCTTGTAAGGCACATGGACAATGTTGATGCCGGCGCGCAGCTTGAGCATTTCGCCCGCGAGGTGGCCCGCCGTGCCATTGCCAGACGAAGCGAAGTTCAGCTTGCCTGGATTGGCCTTGGCATACGCGATCAGCTCCCTGACGTTGTGGATAGGCAGCGCCGCGTTGACCAGCGCGATATACGGCGTGTTGGCGATCAGGGACACCGGAATGATGTCGGTCTGCGGATCGTAGCTGACCTTCTGCAAGGACGGCTGGATGGACAGCATCCCCGTGGTGCAGATCATCAGGGTGTGGCCATCGGCGGGCGCTTTCAGCATGGTGTCGGCAGCGATGTTGCCGCCGGCGCCGGGGCGGTTGTCGATGAGCACCTGCTGGCCCAGGGCCTCGGACAGCTTGGGCGCCAGCAGACGGGCGACGATATCGTTCGAGCCACCAGGAGAAAAACCCACAAGGATGCGGATCGGCCTCGAGGGATACGCGGGCTCGCCATGGGCAGCCGTGGCAAGCAGCGGCAAGCCCGCCGCGACGAGGCGAAGACACTTCAGCAGATAGTTCATGGTGCGCCCTGGTGGATGAAATGAATGAAGGAAGGAAGGTCGTGCGATGCCTAGCGAATCAATGCGGCCGCCGCGGCTTCGATCCGGCGGCAGCCCTCGTCCAGCTGCGCCATGCTGGCGGCAAACGAAAGCCGGAAGTGCGTATCGACGCCGTAGGCGGAACCCTGCAGTACCGCGAGATCCTGCGAGTCCAGCAACCAGTTGACCCAGTCGTCGCTGGACCGGATCACCGAGCCGTGCGGCGTGCGTGCGCCGATCAGCGCTTCGCACGACGCAAAGACATAAAATGCGCCGGCTGGCGCCTGGCAATGAATGCCGTCGACCTGCCCGAGCGCGGCAACCACCCTGTCCCGGCGCGCCTGGAACGCCGCCTTGTTGGCCGTGATGAAATCCTGCGGGCCATCCAGCGCCGCGATCGCCGCGGCCTGCGCCACCGAATTGGCGCCAGACGTGCTTTGCGATTGCAGCTTCACCATCGCCTTGATGAGCGGCGCCGGCGCGCCGGCGTAGCCGATGCGCCAGCCCGTCATCGCGTACGCCTTCGAGACGCCGTTGATGGTCAGCGTGCGCGCCTTCAGTGACGGGGCGGCTTGCGCCAGCGTGACAAAGGCGGCGTCGTCGTAGGTAAGGTGCTCGTAGATGTCATCCGTCATCACCCAGACGTGCGGGTGACGCTCCAGTACGTCGGCGATGGCAACCAGCTCCGCGCGGGTATAGGCGGCGCCGCTGGGGTTGTTCGGCGAATTGAGGATCAGCCAGCGGGTCCGCGCGGAGATGGCCCGCTCGAGATCCTCGGGCGTGAGCTTGAACCCATTCTCCTGCCGGCATGCCACGAACACCGGCACGCCACCGGCAAACAGCGTGATATCCGGGTATGACACCCAGTATGGCGCGGGCACGATGACCTCGTCGCCCTGTTGCACCGTGCACATGAGCGCATTGAAGATGACCTGCTTGGCACCGGTGCTGACGATGATCTCGCTGGCCGCATAGTCGAGACCGTTCTCCCGCTTGAATTTCTGCGCGGCGGCGTGGCGCAGCTCGGCCGTGCCCCCCACATCGGTGTAGCGCGTCTTGCCGGCTTGCATTGCGCTCCAGGCGGCTTCCCGGATGTGGGCCGGCGTCTCGAAGTCCGGCTCCCCGGCGGTGAGGCCGATCACATCGCGCCCCGCGGCGCGGAGCTCCCGCACGCGTTGCCCCGCCATGGAACTGGGAGAGGGCTTGATTCGGTTGAGTCGGTCGGTGAGCGAAAGCATGAGGCGTGGCCATGGAAGGGATCTTGCGAGAAAGTATCCGCCACCGCGCCGGCCCGGCAAAACGAGAAATCGGATTGCGCCGGTATTCCATTTTTTCGTGATGAGGGCATTGTTGGTGCGAGAATATGTCGCCGCACAGAATCGGGAAATCAAATGTCTGTCACGTTCAAGCAACTCGAAGCCTTCTACTTCTGTGTGACGCATGCATCCTTCAGCTCGGCGGCCACCAAGCTCCACGCGACGCAATCGGCCATGTCCAAGCGTGTCGGCGAACTGGAGGCGGTCCTGGGCGTGCAACTCGTCCACCGCACGCCAAAGGGCCTCGTGCCCACCCATGCCGGCAGCCGGCTCCTGACCCTCGCCGCAGAAGCCATGCGACTGCGCGAGCGGATCGATGCCGAGGTCGGGCAGGTCGACAAGCTCACCGGCACCTACCGGATCGGCGTCACCGAGCTCATCGCACTGACCTGGCTGACCAAGCTGCTCAAGGAACTCAAGAACCGGCATCCAGAGCTTCAACTGGAACCGGTGGTCGATGCGGGCATGAACCTGTTCGAAGGCCTGGAGGCAAACAAGATCGACCTGGCGATCCTGCCGGGCACGTTCTGGGGCGAAGCCTACAAGACGGTGGAGGTCGGCCGCGTGGAAGACCTGTGGATGGCGAGCCCCACCCTCGCGTTACCCGACAGGCCGCTGCGCCCCGAAGAATTTGCCCAGTATCCCGTGCTGGAGCAATCCATCGGGTCCGCGAAGAACACCTTCTACGGCGCCTGGCGCCGGGAGCATGGATTCAGGTTCAAGAAGGTATTTGCCACCAACAGCCTGACCGTATTGAGAGCACTGACCATCGAAGGACTCGGCATCAGCCAGCTTGCCCTGGACTACTTCGCCACGGATATCGAGCAAGGGCTCTTGCGCGTGGTAAAGAGCGACCCCATGCCACCGCCGCTGGTTTACTCCGCCGTCTACCGGGACGATGCCTTCAGTGCGGCGCTGGATGTCATTGCCGAGGTCAGCCGGCTTGTGTGCGACTTCTCGCGTGGCCCGCATGATCTTGCGGTTGCACGGTGAGCGCATTATTGCGCGCCCAACTGGGAGATGCTGCCGCAATGAAACCGGAAAGAGTGTCGTAACGCACATTCGTTATATTCAATGATATATTTCGGCAATCAAGCGGGAGCCGGGACACGATAGGTTGCCAGCGGCAACATCCGGCCCCAACGAGCCCTTCCGACGCGAGGTACGCCTGCTGTGGCGACCAAGGCAGCAAGGCCTTCCAGGCAGCGATTCTCCGGCCCCACACACGATGGGCCCGGCAATCCTCCCCAGAGGGGTCCGCTGATTCCGCCGGCACCGCAGCCCGCCTCAACTCGGCAGAATCATGACGACATCTGGATTTTTCATGGAAAGCACACCAAGCCTTGACCGGGAAGCCGTTGGGGCCAAATTCTCATTGCCCGCCATGCAATACGCGCGGGACAAGACCTTCGAAGGGGTCCGGCGCATTGCCGCGGGCATTCGTCCAGGCATGACCGAAAAGCAGGCCTGTGATTTTGCGCGCATCACGCTCGAGGAGATGGGCATGCAGCGCATCTGGCATCAGATCATCGTGCGCTTTGGCCGGAACACCCTGAAGACGTTCAAGGAGCGCATAGACCCGGATCATGTTCTCGGTGAGCATGACATCTTCTTCATAGACCTCGGCATTGTCTGGAACGATCATGAAGGCGATGCGGGTGATACCTTCGTCGTCGGGGAGGACCCGGAGATGCATGCCTGCGCCGAGGCCGCGCGCATCCTCTGGCAAGAAGTCAGCGCGCGCTGGCGTGAAGATGGTCTTGGCGGACCGGCGCTATACCAATATGCAGCGCAGAGGGCTGAGGCTGCGGGCTGGAAGCTCAACCTCGAAATCAAGGGGCACCGCGTATCCGATTTCCCTCATGCGATCTATCGGGCGGGGGACTTGGGAGACTATGAACGGTGCCCCAAGACTGGACTGTGGATACTGGAGATCCAGATCGCCCATCCCACCAAGTCATTCGGCGCCTTCTATGAAGACATCCTGATAGCCAGCTAACCAACCCAGCGCAGGGAGCGCTTCTCGCATGCCGCACGTGCGCTACCTGCCAACCAGAGCCTGACCACGAGAGCCGACCGCATTCTTGTTCTGGACATCGACGGCACGCTGACGGACTCTGTCGCGCTTCATCGGCAGGCGTTCCTGGCCGCGATGTCCGCGCTTGCGCTGCCGCAGCGCAATACTGACTGGGGCAGCTACCCCCAGCATACCGACACCGGCATCCTTGCGCACGCACTGGCGAATGGCGGCCGCGCAGCCATGCAGGCCCATGAGCAATCGTTATTCGAAAACGATCTCGATCGATACTTCGCGAAAGCACTTGCCAAACACTGACTCCGTGAGATACCCGGTGCCTGCGTTTTTGTGCGGGCAGCACGAGAAGCAGTCCAGGTGAGGATGCCCTCCTCCAGACTTGCGTCGAACACTTCATTCCACTGCCAGGACGCGACCTTCAGGTTCTTGACATCCAGGCAAGCCAACGGCACGCGCGTCGTGTTCATCGTATCGGCCCACGTCGCACCGATGTATCAGGCACCCAGGCAATGGGCGCGTTGCAACGAGCCCTGCGATCTCAAACCCCTCTTTCCGGGGGTAAATTGTTTAAAATCTTTTTATGTGAATATTAATTAACTCTGAATTCAAAATATTAAATCCCGGAGCATGCGAATTTTGATCTAAAGTATCTGATCTTTGGTTTCAAGCCAATAGAGGTTATTTTGGGTGTGAACTCAGAAGGCGCTTCTGGAGCATGAGCCAATAGCGCTCGACCGGCCTGTGCCGGGCTTTCGCCGACCTCAGCTAACAATCCAGGGCTACGCCTTGCTCAGAGCCTTCAGGCGTGTCCTCCACAGAGCGGATCTGACACGCCCCGCCTCACGAAAAGGGCGCAGCGCGCCCGTCTGAGATGCCTGCAGGTGCCTGGCATGTACTCGGCTCTTGCGCACCGGAACCTCCGCCGCGGTTACGCCGCCGCCCGATTCACGCGACTCCGCCGCGAACGTGCTGTCATGGGATGGCACGGGGCGTGGGTCACACCAAGGAGCTGCAAGATGAATCAGCTGTCCCCCGAGCAAGTCCTGGCTGCGCAGAAGGCGATTATTGACGCCACGGCAGGTCTGACGGCCAAAGCTGTCGAAGGTTTTGAGAAGCTGCTCGCATTGAATATCGAGACGACGAAAGCCGCGCTATCCGATACTTGCGAAGGCGCGCGCAAAGCCCTGTCGGTCAAGCACCCCCAGGATTTTTTTGCATTGCAGATCGAGTTGCTCAAGCAAGCGACGGAAAAGACACTCTCGTATCGCCTGCAATTTTTTGAAATTGCGTCCGCGACGCGGGTCGAATTCGACAAGGCTGCGGAAACGCACTACGAGGCAAACAAGCGCGGGGTGCAGCGTCTCCTTGACAACGCGGTGAGCGCTGCGCCAGCAGGTTCCAGCGCGGCTGTCGCCGCCTGGCAGTCGGCAATCGATGCAACCCACACGCTATACGAGACCATGCAGTCGACGGCAAAGCAGGCGGCGCACGTTGCGCAGAGCAGTTTCAATACGGCTGCCGAAGCGGCCTCAAGGTCGGTGAAGCAACCGCCTGCCCGAGCCGTCCGGCAGTAAGCCGCGCAATGGCTGCCGCGGCCCCTACGCTTCGCGGGGCCGCGGCGAGCGCGAGCCATGTCCAGCGGCAGGCTGGGCTTCGGCCACCTGCTCTTACGGCCGTGTCACCGACCTGGCCTTCAACGCAGTATATGGAGGATTCAAATCATGACGACGAGGATAGCCCTGGTAACGGGGGGTATGGTCATCCCGCAAATCCCGGTTGGCCGCCTGGGGGAGCCGGAGGAAGTAGCGGCCTTGATTGTCTACCTATGTTCGCGTGAAGCGGCTTTCCTGACTGGCGCAAACATTGCGATCAATGGGGGCCAGCATCTGCAGTGACGCTGGTGGAAGCATAGCGAAGCTGCACAGCGGGTCTCGGCCCGCTCCTTCGACCCAGTAGGGGGATAACAGGGGGCCGCGTCATTGCCAGGCGCGCCAGCCGCGGGTCATTGCTACCAGCGCAGGCCTGTCCCCAGGGATCCGGTTTCGAAGATCACGTATTGCGTTCGCTGCTTGTAGGTGGCCTCCACCCGATAGTCGGCGGGCGGCACCTTGAACAGGCAGCGCGGACCGGTGGCCTGAAACGCGGCCAGCACCTTGCCATGGCGCCGCAGCTGGACATCGACCCCCGCCAGCAAATCGCCTTGCGGCCCCTTCGTGAAGATGACGCCGAGGTTGTATTGCTGTTCGAGACTGGTCAGCTGGTCCTGCTCCTCGACGCCCGTGCCGCCGCAGATATAGGTGACATTGCCAATAGTCCGCGGCGTCATCAACTGCGGTCCCGAGGCCTGCTGGCGCATGACTGCCGGCTGCGCCGGCGAGGCTGCGGCCTCGGGCTGCGCGATGACAAGCGGCGGTTCCTGATTTTCCGCTTGCGCCTGTGTCGTTGAGGCCTGCGGGTCTGCGGCTTGTGGCATTGCCGCCGCCGGAATTGCCATCTCCGGCGGTGTAGGCACGGCTTGCGCTTGCTGGGTCGGCGCCTCGGGCAACGATTGGGCTTGCGTGCCAAACGCGAGCGCCGCCGACATGCCGATGAGAACAAAGCGCGCAACAGCCGCAGGGCGGGCAGTATGTGAGATTGACATGGCGCTCCCCCTCTGAATTGGTGCGACAAGACTAGACACAAGCGGCATACGCAGCTATCCGCCAGAAGTCCCACCGATTTGCGGCGTGGCGCACATTACGCCCTCCTCGTCTACCGCACCCGGGCCAGACCCGGTGAGGTAACCCGCGAGGGCGGGCCAATCCGGCGCAGATTCGCTTGAACGTTCAGTTCGACGCGCTGTGGCTCTGTGTAGGTCTCCCCATCCGACATCCGACCTCAGGCATGCGCTCGTGGCAGTGCTCGCTTGCTGGACGGCGCGTTTTCCTTAGCGGCGCATTCCTGCGCACGCTTTCGTTTCATCCTTGTAACAGCGGGGCTGGTCTCCCGGTTTAGGTCGACTCCATCTTTCAGCTGGTCGCTCTAGTGCTTTTGGCGACTGTCGCAATAGCACCCGATCACCAAATAATGGCGCACAAGCACTAAGAAGGGCATCAAGGCAGGCGCAAAGAGCAAGCCTGGAGACGTGGTTGGCAGGGAGCAGCCGTTTTTTGCGGCAGACGAAAGCAGAACGAGAAGACAGTGGAATAGGCCGCATCGCCGCAGCACAAATCGCTGCCGGGCGCGACAGGCATTGGATGGGAATAACAGGGCGCAACCGGAGAAGATCCGGGGTCGCTTTGATTTCTGGTCGGATTCAGCAAGGTCATGTCTCGGCGGACCGGATTGGCGCGTTGCGTTGCAACAGGGCCAGCAGGTTAGCCGTGTGATGTCCGTCTCTCCGGTTACACGCATTGGTGCCGGCAAGGATATGCCGCACGCCAAGGGAGACGTTTTGTTTGCAGCAGCGCATTCCGGGGGATCAAAACGTGAACGCATCCCAGCAGTGCCGCAGGCGATTGCGGACCACGCTCAAGACCACAGCCGTGCTGTTAGCGCTGTTCGCTCGCGAGCATTGCGCGGCAGAAACCGCAAAGCCGGCAGCACCGCGCGTGCAGCCGCCGGCCAGGCTGGAGCAACCCGCATCGGCGGGCGAGAACGACGGGCTCAGGGAGCGCATTTTCGCCCTGGCCGAAGCAGGGTCTCCAAAACTAGCGCTGGAACAGGCCGCCGCACGCCCCGATGTCTTCGCGCGCCGGGATCTGCTGCTGCTGGAGCATCTTGTCGTTGCCCAGCAAATCCGGTGGGCACGGCAGCAAGCCAGCGCTTCCAATGACCAGGATCGCCTGGTTCCCGCCGACGGCGCGCTTGCTGCTGCCGAGGCACTGCAAGGCAGGATTCCCGCCGATGACGAATACAACGGGGTGCGGCGCGCGGTCCAGTCCGATCGCCTCACGGCGTTGTCCGTGCGCGGGCGCATGAAGGAAGCCGCCGCGCTATACGAGCAGCTCTCGCTGGCCAACGAGCCGCTACCGGGCTCCGCTTATGCCGCCGCGGGCGACGCCTACGCCTATCTCGACAAGCCCGACCTTGCCTCGCGCGCCTACGAACTGGCCTTGCAGGCGGTCATCGAGCCGATCAAGGAGACTACCGAGCCCTATGCGCTATCGCGTCCTAGCGTGCAGGAAAGCCTGTTCTTTGCCTACCTGGACCAGGGACACTACGAGGCGGCGCGCGAACTGGTCTCGATGATGGCCCGCAACACGCCGGCGCAAACCGAGTTGTCCGAAGACGTGGACAAGACCAATCCCGAATACGGCCGCGTCAAGAAGCTGCAGGCGCAATACCTCCTCTATACCAATCACGTCAATGAGGGCGTCCAGGCACTGGATGCCTTGCGCAAGGACGCCCCCTTCGATCCCTCCCTGCTGACCGCCCGCGCGGACGGTTCGCTGGTGCTGGAACGCCCGTACGCCTCGCAAAGCATCTACCGGCAGGCGCAGGCCGACCACCCCGGCGATATCGAAAGCCTGGTGGGGCTCGGCAAGACCGCCCTCCAGCTCCATCAGTACGATCAGGCGAAGGCGGTCGCCGCGGCCTTCGACGGCAATTTCCCCGACAACAACAGCGTCAAGAACTTCCAGCGCGAGTACCGCGTCTACGAGCGCCCGCAACTGATCATCGACGCCATTGGCGAGCGCGGCAACGCCGTGCTGGCGGATCATGCCTGGGGGGTTGACACCCGTCTCTACTCGTCGCCGATGGCCGACTACTGGCGTGTCTTCGCGCACCAATACACGGCGCGTGGCGACACCGGCGATGGCCAGAGCGTCAGCCGCATACGCAACGGCCTCGGCGGCGACTTCCGGCGCGACGGCTGGGAAGCCGCCGCCGAGCTGCATCAGTCCACCGGAGGTCAGGGCAAGACCGGCGGCACCGGCACGGTCGCCTTCCAGCCCAATGACTCCTGGCGCTTTGGCGCGGGCGTCGACTCCGACGACAACGCGTTGCCTTTGAAAGCCTACCAGGCCGGCGTGACAGGCCGCACTGCCACGGCATCGGCGCGCTACTCGCAGGACGATGCGCGCTACTTCAATGTGATGTACGGCGCGTCGCGCTACAGCGACACCAACTTTCACCAGATGTGGCAGGGCACCGCTTACCAGCGGCTGCTGAACCAACCACGCCACCAGGTGGCGATCTGGCTCGACGTGGGCACCACCAGCAATACGCTGGACAGCACCGCCTACTTCAATCCGCGGCGCGACTACACCGCGCAACTGCGCACCATGTACCAATGGACGCCGTGGCGCTATGCCGAAAAATCCTTCAGCCAGCGCGTGTATGTCACCGCAGGTGGCTACCGGCAGGACGGCTTCGGCGACAGCATGTTGTGGGAAGCGCGCCTCGAACAGTTCTGGCAGCTTGGCCGCAAGGCTTCGCTCACCTACGGCATCGGCATCGGTAGCAGGCGCTTCGACGCCAACCGCGAGACAACCAAGCTGATCTACCTCAACCTCAACGTCCCTCTATAGGTCATCATGCAAAAGCTCAATCGCCGAACATTCATCGGGCTCGCCGGCGCGCTGTCGGTGACCAATAGCGTCCACGCTGGCTATGCGCTGTCCTTGCTGCCGCCGCAGGATCGCGACGACGGGCTGACCTTCCGCGTACTCGCGTTTCACGACATCCGGGACGACCTGCGTGCGGATGTGGGAACGGTGGCAGATACCTGTGCGATCAGCACCGCCACGCTCAACAATATCTTCGCCTGGCTCAAGGGCAACGACTTCCACCCTGTCAGCGTCGACCAGATCATTGCCTCGCGCAACGGCGGCCCGCGCCTGCCGCCGCGTGCAGTGCTGCTGACCTTCGACGATGCCTACAAGAGCCAGTACACCAAGGTCTTTCCGCTCTTGCAACAATACAACTACCCAGGCCTGGTCGCGGTGGTGTCGCGCTGGACCGGTACTCCCCGGGACGAGCCGGTGCGCATCAGCCATAAGTCGGTGATGGCGCCAGGCTATTTCATGAGCTGGGACAACCTGCGCGAGATGGCTGAGTCAGGCCTGGTGGAGATCGCCTCGCACACGCACGACATGCACCACGGCGCAGTGGCGAATCCGCAAGGCAACGAACTACCGGCGGCCAGCGCGCACCTCTACCATGCCGACCTGAAACGCTACGAAACCGACCAGGAATACGAAAACCGGGTCGGTGGCGACCTGAAGATGTGCTCGGACATGATCCAGGCGAAAACCGGGGCTCGGGTGCGCTCGATGGTCTGGCCCTACGGCATGTACAACGCGGCGCTGATCGGTGCTTCGCACAAACTGGGCATGAATGTCCACTTCACCCTCGACGACGGACCCAATACGCCCGAGGTGCCGTTGACCAAGATCAGGCGCCTGCTGGTTTCCTACGACTGGGATGCCGGTGTCATGATGGGCCAGTTCCGCCAGCAGTCGGCCTATCGCGGCGACAACCAGCCGGTCGAACGGGTTGTCAACGTCTCTCTCGACGACGTGTACGATCCGAACCCCGATCGCCAGGAGGCCAGGCTATCGCGGCTGATAGACCGGATCAAGGATCTTGAGCCCAAATCGGTCTACCTGCAGGCGTTTCACGATCCCGACGGCAGCGGCACCGCCCAGGCGCTCTACTTTCCCAACCGCCACATGCCGGTGCGCGGCGACCTTTTCTCGCGCGCGGCCTGGCAGCTGATCACCCGCGGTGGCGTACAGGTCTACGCGGCATTGCCGGTGCTTGCCTACAAGCTGCCCGCGGGCCATCCGGCTTCGTCCCGGCTGGTAGCGGTGATGCCGGCCGCGCCGGCCACGCCCCTGGACCCGCGCCAGCGGCAACGGCTCAGCCCCTTCGACCCGCTCGCCCGCAGCGTGATCCGCGATATCTACTACGACCTGGGCAGATACACCAGTCTTAACGGCGTCGTGTTTGGCGATGACGCGAGCCTGAGCGATGTCGAAGACGCGAGCGATGCGGCGCTTGCCGCCTACGCGGACTGGGGGTTGCCGCGCGAACTGGCTGCGATCCGCGCCAACCCCGATCTGCTGCAACGATGGTCGGACGCCAAGCTCCGGTACCTGATCGACTTTACGCGGCAACTGGGCGACCTGGTCAAGGACTATCAGGGCGGCGGCAATGTGCTGACCGTGCGCAGCCTGCCTGCCAATGCGGTGCTGCGTCCCGACGCGAGCATGCGCCTGGCTCAGGACATCGATGCATTCGCCGCGCAATACGACTTCGTCAACCTGATGGCCTACGCGGATGCCGGAGGCGGCCCGCCTTCGACGCCCTGGCTGGAGGGCCTGGTCCGCGCCGTAGCGGCGCATCCGGGCGCGCTGCCGAAGACCATCTTCGCGTTGCAGACACTCGATGGCCGAACCCAGGCACCGGTCGCCAGCACCGCGCTACGTGATCAGATGCAGCGCCTGCGCATGGCTGGCGTGAAGCACCTCGGCTACTGCCCCGACCAGTTCATGGTGAACCAGCCAGACCTGGCGGTGCTGCGGGATGTCATGTCCATGCAGAACCTGGTGCGACCGCGCAATGGCATGAAGGTTTAGACCAAGAGCCGGATCAAGAGCCAGATCCAGACCAAGAGCCGATAGCAACAAGGTAGGGGAAGATTATGAAGAATACGGCAAGCCTGCTTTCGAATTTTGTCTTCTACTACCCACTGTTCATGTCCTACTTATGGATGACCGGTGGCCTGCTTCACTACTTCCTGATCGAGAGAAAAGAGAGCAAGAAAACGCGGGCGGACGTGTTGCTCGAGTGCCCGAAGGTCTCGGTGATCGTGCCCTGCTTCAACGAGGAAGCCAATGTGCGCGAGGTCATCGCGAACCTGGCGGAGTTGCGCTATCCGAACTACAACATCATCGCCGTCAATGACGGCAGCAGCGACGCCACCGGCGATATCCTGAATGCGCTGATCGATCAGTATCCGCAATTGCTGGTGATCCACCAGCACAGTAACGAGGGCAAGGCCATTGGCCTGACCACTGCGGCAATGCTGACCGATGCCGAGTACCTGCTGTGCATCGACGGCGACTCGCTGCTCGACCGCGAGGTGATCGGCTGGATGCTGCGGCACTTCCTGCGGGATGCGGGGGTTGGCGCAGTCACCGGCAATCCGCGCATCCGCACCCGGACCTCGCTGTTGGGGCGCATGCAGGTCGGCGAGTTCTCGTCGATCGTGGGCCTGATCAAACGGACCCAGGAACTGTATGGCCGCCTGCTGACCGTGTCTGGCGTGATCTGCATGTTCCGCAAGAGCGCGCTGCGCGGCGTGGGCTACTGGAGCCCCGACATGCTGACCGAAGACATCGATATCAGCTGGAAACTGCAGGTCAATGGCTGGCGGCTGCATTTCGAGCCACACGCGCTCAGCTGGATCCTGATGCCGGAGACATTCAAGGGCCTGTTCAGGCAACGCCTGCGCTGGGCGCGGGGCGGCATCCAGGTGCTGCAGAAGTATGCGGCGCCCATCGTCACAAAGAACAAGCCGATGATGTGGCCGATCTTCCTCGAGTATACGGTCAGCGTGATCTGGGCCTATTGCATGCTGTTCACCCTGGTGATGACGGCCGCGACCGCGCTGTTCGAGCTGCCCGAAGCCTGGCGCTTTGCCGGCATGCCGCGCGGGGCAGGCGTCTTTCTCTTTCTGACCTGCTGCGTGCAGATCCTGGTCGGCTGCGTGATCGATCGCTGCTACGACACCAAGCTGCTGCGCTACTTCCTTGACACGATCTGGTACCCGATCGCGTTCTGGACCATCAGCATGGTCGCATCGGTGATCGCCCTGCCCAGCGTGCTGTTGCACCAGCGCCGCACCCGGGCAAGGTGGGTCAGCCCCGACCGCGGCATCCGCGAGGACGCCCCCGCGTCCACGCCGCCAAGGTCACCTGCGCCCGCATCTCCAGTTGTCGGGCAGCTTGAAGAGCATTCTTGAGGAGGAGTGAGACATGAAAGAACCCATCATTGACGCGTCCAGCACGACATTGCAGCAGTATCTGCAGCACCTTGCGCGGGGAAAGGCGGTCCGACGATATCTCTGGTATCGGCTGGCGCGGCCGCTGCTGGTGGCCAGCATCTGGGTAGCTGCGGCGTTCTACATCCACTGGTGCGTGGCCTCCGCGGGAAGCGGCGAGTTCTCGCTTGGGGAGATCATCCCCGATGCGTTGACCGTCCTCGGGATAGGGCTGGCGTTCACGGCGTGGACGTTGGCGCGCCGCTTCGGGACAAGCGTTTCCAACCTGAAACAGCCTGCCCGGGTGGCGCCGATCTCGACGCTCGACCTGGCCAAGGATGTGGTGCTCTCGGTTGGCACCGGTCGTCGCCTGGTGGCTTTTCACGACGAAGACGGCCTGATCTCGCACGTTGCGCCACTACAGCAGGAACTGGCCTGAGCAGCTCCGCGGTTTGGCCTCGCGCGGCAGCCGGCGGTGCCGCCCGCTGTCGCGCGAGGTCCTCATTGAATGGTCTTGGCATTGTCCATTGTCACGAGGAAATGTGGAGCAGCCATGCGTCCGCTCGTCATGATGTGTGGCGCTTCTCTAGTGCTTGCCGGTGCGCTGCTGTGCTCGCCGTCGGGTGCGCGTAACGAAGCCCGGAACCATAGCCGCGCTGATACCCGGCCGCCCGCCAAGGTCCGCCCGGCGATCGATCAGCGCGCCTTTATGCATGGCATTGGCGCAGCCACCGGGCCTGGGCAGACCACCTACGTCTTCTTCAGCAGCTCCGGGCTGCCGCCGCGCGGCCCGGATCGCAATCGCAACTGGACGCACGACATCTACGTCGCCGAATGGAACCCGGCCCAGGCCAGTCTTGGCAAGCCCCGGCTACTGGTCGCCGAGAAGGAAGCGCAGGAGCCGGTGTCAGTAGCGCAGAACGCCGCGGGCCGCATCATGCTGACCTTTGAGGATGGCTCGAATACCACCAACAGCGTCAGCCAGCGCTATCGTGTGTACGGCACGGACCTTCAATCGCAAGAGGCGAAATCGACTGACGTCTGGTCTGGCGGGCACTCTGGCCACGTGACGGCGGTAGGGGACAATTTCGTGGTGTTTTACTCGGACGACTGGATCGATGGTGGCGGCGTGGACAACCTGGGCACCGGGAACGGCGTCTACCTCAAGACGTATGACGGTAACGGCCGGCTGCTGCAAAGCACTGAGGTGGCGCCGAACAAGCGCGAGTGGTGGCCATTGATTGCAGGCTCGAAGGAGACGGCCTTGCTTGCCTGGCAGGAGTTCGTACCCGGCGAGACGCACGCCAGGCTGAAGACGGCCGTCTATCGGCCCGTCGACGGAGCGCTGACTGGCATGCAAGCACTGAATGGCCGCCTGAAGTACTACACCTACAGTGTCGCCTATGTCCCGGCCCTGGACAGCTTCCTGCTGGTCGGCACCAACGACTTGGACAAGGGCTTCGCGCATCTGCTGGATAAGGCCGGCAGGGTGAGTGCCTCGCTGGCCTGCATGCCGGAAAGCGTGCGCGAGGCCAGCATCACCGTGGTCGGCGACATGGCGTACACGCCTGCGGCGGACGGCCGCCTGCTGCACCTGAAGCTGTCCGCCGGCACGATTGAGTTGCGCGGTAGCCAGCCATCGCCGATTCCATGGACTTATGCGGGCAGCCTTGGGCTGGTGCGCTCGTCATCCATACTGCACTGGGTCTCGCTTACGCCAGCGGGCTTGCGAGAGAGCGATTTTGATTTGAGCCGGGCGACGCCGCCTTCGGCCGCGGATCTGTGCCGGTAGGCAAGTATCCGCCGCGCAATGTGACCCGTTTGGAGCTGCATCGATCACCGATGCGTGCTACACAGGGTTACTTGTTGAGCGGTGTGTTTTCCTCCAGTTTTGAGTAACCATGCGCTTCAATGACGGCGGGATCCACAACAATGTACCCCAGCGATCTCAGTAGCGTCACTGCCTCAATTTCAGCGTCAGTGTGAGGCGGGTGTTTTGAAGGCGGCACGAAGGACGTGTCTGATCTCGCAGGCGTATCGTGCGCGAGCGGCCGAGCATGGTCGACCTGACTGCTAGCGATGAACTCGCAGCGCTGCGCGTTGGGTTTCCAGGTAACCTCCACCGCGGTACAGAACTTGCCGGTAAAGATCTTGAGTTGCATGCTTGCTTTCAGCCACGCGACAAAGGACTCGCGAGACGCAGGCTGGTAGCCTTGCAACAGAGTTTCAAGATTCTTCTGTGGCAAGCCTTCCGTTTGGGAGGAGGGCTCTTCTAGCAGTGATAGCTGCAGCGCCACGCGCTCGCGGTCAGCTTCCTCGTAGATGAGGTATTCGTTGTCAACGACGCCTTCGCGTAGCAGTTCGCACAGCAACGCCCAAGCCCTGGGATTCTTCTCGATGCAACCTTCCAGGCCAGGGTCCAGGCTCGTTAGAATCGCTGGCATCGATTGGTGCCTGCCGGACACGACTTCAAGTGCAAAGGAAGCGGCGTTGCGTGATGGGCTAGCCCGGCGCTGCAGCATTTGCATGGACTCGTCCTTGTACTCCTGGATCTCGGCAAGGGTCTCGGCAGCTTGGCTCCAGGCGTACTTCTCGAGATTTTCAGCAAGTTTTCGCGCAGCCCTGGCCATGTCATAGGCGAGAACGCCAACATAGCTCTTGCACGCAGCGCATTGGCACTGGAGACGCCCGTAATGCAGAAATCCAGCATACACCCGCTCCTGATGCCCACAGTGATCACACTCAAGCGCAAAGCCGCCCTGGCGCGCCGGGCGCTGATTGGCAAGTAGCCCATCGACCTGGTATCGCGCTGGATGATCGCAACACGGACAGCCCCATATGATCTTGTGGGAGCCATCGCGTGCCGCCACCCTGCCAAATTGACGTTCCAGCGCACTGCGCGGAATGCCCTGCGCCCGTCCGAGCACGTCGGCTGAATAGCGCCAGTAGAAGTAGGAGTGAGCGGCAGCCGCCACCTCCGGACCGTACTCGCGCAACTCCTGTAGCACCCGTGGCGTGTGCCGAATCCGATCGGCGAGGCTATCGACCATGAAGGACCGGCCCGGAACAAGCGCCTCCAGGGCTTGGCGGCTCTGCTCGACAAAGGCAGGAACATGATCGCGGCGAATGGCGTTTTCCTCCTTAAGCCAGCGCGAATGTCCCGGCAACGTGTTAAGCGCATCGATGGCTTCTTTGAGTTCTGCAATCGGCGGGCAAGCCAGGAAGGTAAACGGCTTGCTAAACAGCAATGAATCCATCATCGCATCGTCTCCCACAGGATGGCACCCCTCCCGGACGTGGTCGGGGTGCCGTGAATGCGCCTACGGCCAGTTGGCACGGCACTTCGCAACGCATCAGTGACGCGGCAGCCCCATAGGGCAAGGCGCGTCCCGACCGCAGGACGAAACGACTCCGGAGGTGATCGCGCAGTACGCCGCTTGCATCCCATTGGTGATTGCGCAGTACGCTGCCTTGGCGTCCGCGGGCTCGGCTCCCAGCGTGGGCTTGCCCTCGCTCGTGACCGCACAGTAGGCCGCCAGCGCCGGTCTCAACCCAAACTCGCGCGCGCTAAGCCGGGCACTTGCCTCGGCCAACGCGCGCAGGCGGGCTTCATCCTGTGGGCCATCGATACCGACGTAGGGGTCATGATGCAGGACATGGCCAAAAATGTGCTCACAGTCGTTCGCATAGCGCCTGGTATCGACGATATGGGCGTGCCAGAACGCGTCTACCTGTTCGCTGGGCACGACTGGTGTGTCGGGGTACTTTGCCGCTAGCTTGAGAAACCTGCGGTAGCCGGCCTCGGCATCGGCCAGGCTTTCGGGGCTCCAATGGGCGGACTTGCCATGTAGAAGCTTGGCTTTGATCCTCGAGAAATCGAGCGCATCGATGGCTTGCCATGACCGTTCAATCCACTGTTTCTGCACTGTCATGATGTGTTCCCTCCTGTTGTTGACGCTGGGGCGCGCGCCGGAACTCAGAATCAGGCGCGCATCGGCTGCGGTCCCTGTTCAGGCAGCAGACCGTGCACGGTATGGCCAGCGAGGAACGCGGTGACGTCCTCGGCCGGAATAGGGCGGCTAAAGTAGTAGCCCTGGACTTCGTCACAGCCCTCGCGGCGAAGAAAGTCCAGCTGAGCCTCGTTCTCGACGCCTTCGGCCACGACCTCCAGCGCCATCTGATGTCCTAGCCCGATGATTGCGCTCGTGATTTGCGCATCGCTCCTGCTATCGGGCAGATAGCGTATGAACGAACGGTCGATCTTCACGGTGTCAATCGGGAAACGGCTCAGGTAGGCGAGCGAGGAGTAGCCGGTGCCGAAATCGTCAATGGCCAGCCGTACCCCGGTTCGCTTCAGGCGCGACAGCCAGCGCGCCGCTTGCTCGGCATCGCGCATGACCATGCTTTCGGTTAGTTCTAGTTCGAGCAGATACCCTGGCAAGCCGGCTTGCTTCAGGGCATCGAGCACGACCTGCCTCAGGTCCTTGTCGGCAAATTGCCTTGCGCTAAGGTTGACCGAGACGCGTATCGGGGCATTGCCGTCGGCAAGCCATTGCGCATTCTGGCGACAGGCCTCACGCAGTACCCACGCGCCAATCTGCACGATGGCCCCGCACTCCTCCGCAACCGGAATGAAGTCAGCGGGCATCACCATGCCGAGCTTCGGGTGGCGCCATCGGATCAGGGCTTCGACGCCGGTACAGGCATTGGTGTCCAGCGAGATGCGTGGCTGGTAGTGCAGCACGAACTCATTGTGATCGAGTGCGCTGCGCAGATGCGATTCCATGTCGATGCGATTCTGCAGGGTCACACTCATCTCGCGCACATAGTATTGGAAGCCGTTCTTGCCGAGCTGCTTGGCGGCATACATGGCGAGATCGGCATGCTTTAGTAGCGTCTGCGCGTCATTGCCATCTTCGGGGAAGGAGCTGACGCCAATGCTTGCCGTCACCTGCAGCTCCTTGCCATTGACGACAAAGCCGGATGCGAGCGCGGCCTGGATACGCTTGATGATGCGGTGCAAAAGGGAGAAGTCGTCGATTGGCTCGACCAGTACGACGAACTCGTCGCCACCGAGCCGGGCAATCAGGTTGGCTTCGCCAAGCGTGGCGCTAAAGCGATCTGCCACGGCGCGTAACAAGACGTCGCCCGCGTTGTGGCCCATTGTGTCGTTGACCCTCTTGAACTGGTCCAGGTCAACAAAGAGGATATCGAGACGGTGTTGACGGGAGCGGGAACGAGCGAGGCTGCTCTCGAGATGGTTCTTGAACATCAACCTGTTGGGCAGACCTGTGAGCGCATCGTGATTGGCAAAAAAGCGTAGGGTCTCCTCGGCCTGGCGACGCAGCAGGAAGTGGCCAGTGTGACTAGCTATCGCGCTAGCCATCGCAAGCGCATGTGGATCGCGTGGACGCTTGGTGCGCGAATACATCTCCACCAGTCCGAGCGTGGTCGTGCCCTTGCGCAGTGGGAAAGCGAATACAGTGCGCACGCTCCCGTCGGCCAGCCAGCGATGCTGAGGCAAGCGCGCGATGGCACCGCGGCCCGCATACCAACGCGGTTCCGTCAGTACGTCTGCCTGATCTGCCTGATCTGCCTGATCTGCCTGATCTGCCTGATCTGCCTGCGGATCGGCCGGGCGCCGTGCCAGCCAAGCTTCCAGTTCTTGCTCTCTGGCCCGGCAAACCGGCGCAAGCGCCAAGCCACGTCCTGCATCCGAAGGCCAGAATGCACCCGCCTCCCATTCCATTCCCGCAACCAAGGTACGGATGATTTTTTCCAGGACTTCGGCTTCGCTAGACACGGTGGCGAGATGCAAGGCAACCAGATGCTCCTGTGCGCGAGCCTGCTCGATGAGCTTTCGCTGGGTGATGTCTTGCGCGGTGCCGCGCAGGACGGCCGTGCCCGGTGGGCCATGCGCATGGCCGATCAGGTGAAGCCAACCCATGCGTCCACGTAACGAGCGGTAGGGGCATTCGAGCTCGAAAGCGACGCGCTCCCGCAAGGCGGTTTGCATCCTCTGCCGCAACACGCCGCGGAAGCGAGGATCGGCTGCGCCTAGCAGTGTGTCGGGCGTGGGATCCAGCGCTCGCACACCCAGCAGCCGGGCCATCTCGCTGGAGAAATAGGCCGCATTGCGCTCCAGGTCAAGACGCCAATCCCCCAGGTGCGCGATCCGCTGCGCCTGGGCAAGGCCCTCTCGACTCTCGCGCAGGCTGTGCGTCATGCCATCGGCCACCGCCAGGGCTCGTGACCGGGAACTGGATAGCGCGTAGGCCAGCCCGGCCAGCAGCGCGGTAATGATCAGCCCGGCCCCAAGCACCACACTCTTCAGGTAGCGTTGCGGGCCCACCATGGCCTGGGCGTCGGCGGAGAAGACAATGAGCCAGCGCCGCCCTCCAAACGGCTGTGTCATCTCCTTGCGCTGGAAGGAACGATCGTCCGATACGCTTGCCCGCTGGGGCGCGGAAGGCTCGTTGCTGGCGGCAAGCCGTGCGGCGCTGGCCTGGCTAGCCGCCTTGGCACTGGCGGGGGCGGTGGCCGTCATGCCGCCGGCGCTGTTGTACAGCAGAGTCGCCGGGGACGGCGGTACTGGTTCGCCATCGAGTTTCCCGGCGTCGTACAGTTCGAAACGAGTCCCATACACGCGCTCGCTGCCGGCAATCTCCCCAAGCAGCCCGCTGATTCGTATGCCAGCACCAACGGAGCCGATATAGGCACGGCGGCGCTGCTCCACTGAGTCGAGCGGCTGGCCTTTTCTGTAGACCGGAAGGCGCAAGGCAATGCCGACGTGGGGACCTTTGGCTTCGCTGAAGATCAGGCGCCCGCTGCTCACTGCCTGCCCGCTGTCACGGGCTCTTTCGAGAGCGGCCAGGCGCCCCGGCTCCGCACCCATGTCGATGCCGATCGACGGCAGGTTGTTCTGGAACGGCTCGACATAAGTCAACACGAAATAGGCTGGCCGCTTCCCTGCAGGGTGGACGGAGAACGCCACGCCGGCCTCGCGCAGGACTGGGTCCTTGCGCTGGCTGGCGACAAAGCTGGCCAGCTCGGAGGCCGGCACATAGGGCGCGTAGTTCAGCGTCTGGAACCCGGGATAGCGCTGTTCCAGGTTGAGGCCATTGACGAAGTCGCGGAATTCCTCGCGCGAAACATCATCACTAGCGCCGAAGAGCGCCTGCATGGTTACCAGGACGTCGGTGTAGAGCCGGATACGCGTATCGATCTGCTGGACGATATCGTCGGTATCGCTCTTGAATCGCAGGCGCGCATCCCTCTCCAGCAGCTCTGTGTACAGCGAATGCACGACGATCGTGCTAAGCAGGCCGAGCAGCAGCGCGCCGAGCGTGATGACGGTCGTACTGACGCGTCCGATCGGACGCAACAATTGCGTCAGTAGCTTGCGCACACGATATCCCCCAGGAACGTGACGTGTGGACTGCAGACCTAAGCGATCAAGCGGCGATGGTGTCAGCCGGCTACTGCTGGGCCGCCGCCACCGGGGCGCGCGGATTTGCGCAGCGTTCTTTTACCTGTCTCTACAACGTTATCTCAAATTGGAGCGGGGGCAAGGCCGAATACGATTGTCGACTCCCCACTTAAGTGGGGGGTACGCCCTATGTGCTTAGTCAAGCATGAGGGGCGCAAAGGTTGCCACCGCTCGGCATGGGCGACGGGCGCCGCGGCAAGCAACAGCGACAGGGAGGCGAGGGGCGGAGGAACATAGCGGATGCGAGGCGAGGGAGTTTGAAGGTCCCGCGTAAAGAATCGGTACCCTCCCGTACTAGAAACTACCTCACGGCGCCGTGCGGTCGATCTGGCAGGTGGGCGAGGCGCAGGCGCAGCGCAACCAGCGCGGGCCGCGATGATAGTAGCCGAGCGGGAGAAGGCCGGCGCCGGGCTCGACTAAGCCAGGCGAGCGCGCGCGGCGCCACAAGAAGAATGGGGCTCACTTGGAATCCATCGATCCGTTGCATTGACCGGTTGCATCCACAGTCAATATGGGATGGACCGAGTCTCAGAGCAACGAGAGCTTTGTTTGCTGCAGTCCCGCCGTGACTGAAGGCGAGCCATTTCAGGCTGTGGAGGGGATGGTGGGAAGCAAGTTCGCAACGTCAAAGCAGGCCGGCAATCGCGATGGGCCAAAGGTTGGTTCTCTGGCAGCAGCCCGCAGACAGCGGCACCGACATGAACGCGCGGACTCGCCATGCGGACATTGGAATGTGCATCCCCACCTGTCGAACAACATGTCAATCAGCTTGCAGTCCGGGAGGCGTGCCGACCTCCAGATCTGAATCCTTGAAGGCGGACGCCGCTATCGACCGAGGTACAACATCGTGTTATGCCTCGCGCAATTGAAACCGTGCCACTGTTCGCGCGAGCTCCCGTGCCCGATCATTAAGCATCGATGATGCTGCCGCAGACTCCTCCACCAGCGCAGCGTTCTGTTGCGTGGCTTGATCCATTTCTGACACGCTCTGGTCGAGCTGTCCAATACCTGTGTTCTGCTCGCTCACCGCACCGTGTATCTCAGTAATGATCCGTCGAACGTGCTCGATGTCCTTGACAATTTCGGTCATGGTCGAGCCCGCTGCCTGGACGCGCTCGGTGCCGCTGCTTACGCTGGCTACGGAGCTTTCGATGAGTCCCTTGATCTCCTGGGCGGCTGTGGCACTGCGCTGAGCCAGGGTTCGCACCTCGCCAGCCACCACGGCAAAGCCGCGGCCCTGTTCCCCGGCACGCGCCGCCTCGACTGCCGCGTTAAGCGCTAGGATATTGGTCTGGAAGGCGATGCTGTCGATCACGCCTATGATTTCCGTGATCCGCCCCGACGATTTGGCGATCTCGTCCATGATGCGCACAGCGCCAGAGACAACTTCGCCGCCGCGCGCCGCGGTGGCGCTGGCGTCAGTCGCCAACTGCGTTGCCTGTTCGGCCGCTTCCGCAGTCTGCTTTACACTCGATGCCAGTTGGGTCAAGGCTGCCGAGGTCTGCTGCAGATTGCTGGCCGAGGCTTCCGTGCGGTGGGATAGGTCGCGATTACCCGCATCGATCTCGCCAGTTGCCGAGGTCATACCCTGCACACTGGCACGCACGTCGACCAACACGGCGCCGATCTTCTCTACGAAGGCGTTGAACGACGCGGATATCTGTGCCACCTCATCATTGCCCACGACATCCAGCCTGCGGGTCAAGTCGCCCCCGCCAGTCCCGATGGTATCCATCGCGTCACGTACGCTGGAGAGCCTGCGGAGAGCTTTTGCGGTAAAGAAGGTGGCAATGCCGAGCGCAGCCAGGGTAAGCAGGACCAAGGCTATGCCCATGGCGCTTACGACGTGGCGCAGGCCTACGGTGGCTTCGGCCTTATCGAGCGCGATCACCAGATACCAATCGGTGCCGGCGACAGCCTGGGCCTTTAGCAGCTTCGGCACGCCCTGGATTTCCACTTCTAGCGGCGCACTAGCCCGAACCAGGTTCTCGAGCGTGGCCGGCGTCAGTGCGGCTGTCACTTCGCTGACCGGCTTTAGCATCTGATTCGCATCGGCGTGGGCGATTACCTGGCCATCCCTGGCTACGACGAAGGCCAAGCTCGAAGGCGTTGGATGTATCGCCTTCACAACTTCTCGCACGCCTTCCAGTGGCACTGCGCCGCTGACGGCACCGATTGCCGCACCGTCACGGATGAGTGGCGCCGCAAAGGAAACGTATGGCACTCGAGTCGAGACATCTCCATACGGCTTGGTCACAGTCGGCTTGCCCGCGGCCAGCGCCGCTTTGTACCAAGGGCGCGCGGTGGGGTCGTAGTCCTTCGGCGTCGTGCTGCTGCTCGAGTAGTATGACTTGTCGCTCCACCCGATGGTGGTCACGGGAAAGCCGTTGGCATCACCCATGAACTTGACCAAGCCAGCGGGGTCGCCTTTCTCCACGACCTCCGCTGCAGTCTTGACGGCCAAAGCCTTGGCGGCGACCCATTGTTCGATCGCCAGCGTGTTGCCACTGGCGATGGCGCTAAGGTCGCTCTCCATTGTTGCCGTCATATTTGCGCGGACGATGCCATAGGTGGCGGCACCCGAGAGTGCGAGAGCGCCGACAACCGTGGCGGACATGATCAGAGCGATGCGGGTGCGGAGCGAGGATGCGGTCATACCGAAGAGAGTGATGTTACCTGGGTGAGTCGGTCTGAGTACGGCATTATCGCGGTGCCTGAGACCACGGCATCGGCCGGTCTTAGGCGCCACAGAGCTAACTACGGCAACCGAGCGGGCAACTTTAGGCCGGCGGCAAGAACCGGCGCAAGTGGCGTACGCCGAGCCCGAGGGTGGGCTGGAACATGTTCTTCGCTCGGGTAGAGCGATCTATGTAGGCGGCGGAAAGGATTGGTGGGGAACTACCGTCTCTTCGTCAGTCTCCCAGGGGAATTCCACATCCCAGGTTGGCGTGTTGCCAGCCGCGTTTCGGGACGTCTATCGCGTGGCTCAAATGGGTGGCCTTGCCAGCGGTTTCCAGCGCTTCACAGACGGGGAGGTCGGGGCAACTCTGACGTTGCCATGGGTGCCGGAGCTTGTGCGCCAATGCGGATCACGCGCAACACAAGGGTATCCGTTTTGTCGCGGCATGGAAGCAGGTGCCCGTCGCCGCAATCGAAATATTGCTCGATGCCATCAAAACTACGGTGCTTGATCTCGCCATCAACATCGATCGCGAGAAGCTAGTCGCGAGCGTCCGCCAGCGAACTCCCGACGACTATTCAAACCTGAACTGAATTAGGCCGGCCGGCAGAATATCCAAGTGCGTTCAGGACACCAGCGCCCTGCCAGATTATCCGGCAGGGCCTATAGCGTGCAACTCACACAAGATGACCTATATCCATTCTCTCGGGACAAGCGAGCTATTTCTTGCCGGACGCAAAACCTCGCGCTTACCCCAGGTACTTGAACAGATTCATCCCCTGGATCTGCATGAATGACTGTTGTGCCGCCTGCAGCGAAGTCTGGCGCTGGTAGTACTCGGTCATGGCCGAGTAGTAATCCAGGTCCTGCAGGCCCGAGAGCGTCTCGGTGTAGTTCAACCCACGGTTGGTGCCGATGGTGTTGAGCGCATCGAGCTCATTCATGCGCGAGCCGACCGAGGTCTGCACCGTGCTGACGTTGTCCAGCGAGTTGGCCATCTGGCGGTTTGCCGTGGACAGCGCGTTGGCCAGCGTGGCGCGGTCGGTGCTGGTGACGATCGGCTGCTTCAGGGCATTGATGACGCTCTGCAGGTTAGCAAAGATGTCGGTGCCGGCTTGCTTCGCGGGTTGCAGGTTGACGACATCGCCATCCTTGGGCGTGCCCTTGATCGACAGCGAGAGCCCGCCGGCCGAGATGCCGGCGCCGTCCACATAGTCCACCGGGGCGCCAACGGCGGCCGGCGGCGCGGCGCTCTGGTCCATTACCTGGTACTGCATCTTGCCCGTGACGGCATTGGTGGCGAAATTGAGCGAGAGGCTGTGGCCGTACAGCGCATTGGTTGGATCCGTCACCGAGATCGCGCTGAACTCGCCGGTGCCCGTATTGGTGGTTGGCGAGGAGGCAACGTAGGTGGCGGTGGACTGCACGCTCATGAAGATCGCGTTGCCGTTGTCGTTGGTGGGCATCTGACGGGCAACGTCGACCTGCAGCAGTTGCTGGCCGGTATCGCCGCCATAGACCACCGCGCCGCTGCCGTTCTTCGCGAACGGCGGCGTGGACGACTGGTAACCCGCGAACAGGAACTGGCCGTTGCCATCGTCGGCGTTGGACAGGCCGAGCAGCTGGTTGTATGAGTCCTGCAGCGAGGAGGCGACCGAGGCGCGGTCGGCATCGCTCATGGTGCCGTTGCCGGCTTGCACCACCAGCGTCTGGATATTCTGGACGGTGGTGACGACGCTGTTGAGCGAGCTCAGTTCCATCGACAGGTTGGTGTTAGCCTGTTTGCGGGACGTGGCGTACTGGCCGTTGACCGCGCTGGACTGCGAGACCACCAGCGCCCGGGTGGCACCCACCGGGTCGTCGGACGGCGTCAGGATACGGCGGCCGGTGCCGAGCTGTTGCTGCACATGCAGCAATGAGCCTTGCTGGCTGTTCATCGAGGCCAGGCCGAGTTGGTAGAGCGTGGAGCTTGCAACGCGCATGTCTGTTCCTTTAGGAGATCCGGGTCTTCAGAAGCGATCAGCGGCCGATACCGATGATGGTGTCGAACAGCGTGGTGGCAGTCTGGATGACCTTGGCGTTGGCCTGGTAGAGCTGCTGGAAACGCAGCATGGAGACCGTTTCCTCATCCATGTTCACGCCCGAGATGCCTTGCTGCGCCGTCTGCACCTGGGTCGTGACGCTGTCCTGCGAAGTCGACGCGATCTGCACTGATTTGGCGCGGCTGCCGACGTCGTTGACCAGCTGCGCGAAGGCGTCGTTGTAGCTCGACACGCCGCCGATGGTCTTGGTGGTTTGCAGCTTGGCCAGCGCGAGCGCGTTGCCGTTATCGGATACGCCGCTCAGGTTGGGGGCCAGCGTGAAGCTGTCACCGGTCTTGGGCGTGCCGTCGAAGCTGACCGTGACACCGTTGAACGAGTATTGCGTCGCGGTGCCGCTGGGGGTCGGGCCGCTGGTGGGCACGACAGGCGCGCCCGTCGCATCGGTGAAGACGTAATTGGCGCCGTTGTACTTGGCCGTGATCGTGGTAGCGGGCAGGCTGAAGCCTTGCGCGACATTGCTGACCTTGACCGTGCCGGTACCGGTGTTGGTGGTACCTGCGCTGGCGCGCAGCGGGCCTGCGGCAGCAATCTTGGCGGGATCGGTAATGGCCATGTCCATGCTCGCGGCCACATTGCGGGTCGGCTGGATCTGGTAGGAATCATTGGCCGACATCGCCGTCGGGATCTTGACGTCCACGCCGTCCGCCGACAGCGTCAGCGGATAGGTGGCGGTAGCGCCCGCCTGGGTGGCCACGACCGTGTTGTCCGACATGCGCGTGAGCGAATAGTTGGTGCCGTCGTAGGTCAGCGTGTAGTCGCTGGTGGTCAGCTGCGACGTATTGCTGATGCTGGCCGATACCAGCGAGGTGCCGGTATTCGAGCTCTTGGGCAGCGTGACGGGCGTGCCGAGCTTGAACAGGTTGCCGCCGATCTGGCCGGTCAGGTCCACGCCGAGCTTATGCTGGTCGTTGAAGGTCTGGGCCAGCGTCACCGACAGCCGCCCGATGGCGTTCTGCGCGGGATCCAGCGACTCGGTGCGGAACTTGAGCAAGCCGCCGACGGAGCCGCCGGTAAGGGTGCTTTCGTCCATCTCGGTCACGTTGCCGTTGGCCTGCGTGTAGGCGATCGTGGTACGCGACGGATCGGCCGACGATTGCACCGCCTTCAGATCATAGGAGTTCGATCCCATCACCAGGGGCTGGCCGTTGCCGACGAACACGTTGTATGTATTGTCCTGCGGCACCACCTTGACGCCTACCAGCTGGGTCAGCTGCGAGACCATCTGGTCGCGCTGGTCGAGCAGGTCGTTGGGCGGCTGGCCGCCGCCGGCAGCGGTAGCCCGCGTGATCTGGTCGTTGAGCTTGGCAAGCTGCTGGGAGTAGGCGTTGATCTGCGTCACCGAGCTCTGCAGCTGGGTATTGACACCGTCACGCAACTGCTGGAAGTAGGAGTTGGCGGCGCGCACCTGCCCAGTGAGCGATTGCCCGGCATTGATCATGTTCTGGCGCGCGGCCGGATCCGCCGGCGTGTCGGATACCCCTTGCACGGCGGCGAAGAACTTCTGCATCAGCGGTGCGATACCGCCCGTCTGGTCGGCCAACAGGTTGTCGATCTGGCCGATCTGGCTGGAGTACGTCGAGAGCTGGGCACTGGCGGACTGGGCGTTGCGCAGCTGGCCGGTCAGGAACTCGTCATAGACGCGGACCACCGAGGTCGTGTTGGACCCTTGGCCGTAGAAGCCGCTGCTGGTGTACTGGCCACCTGCGGACGCAATAATGGTGTTCTGCCGCGTATAGCCTGCCGTGGCGGCATTGCTGATATTGTGGCCAACCGTCGTCAACGCGTTCTGCGCCGTGTTCAGGCCGGAAAGTCCGATATTGAAGAGAGACATGCTCTAACCCCGCATCTGGTGGCTGCCGTGTGCCTGACCTGGCGATCCGTGCACCGAGGCCGCTTGTCGAGGAGCCTTCGATGCCGGTTCGCCGCTGCCGGACATGAACGGCGGTGAATGATGTAAGTAACGGCAGAAGTACAAGGAGACTTTAGTGCGCGGCGCCCACAATTTGCGTCCGCTCGGCCTGTGCCCTGCCAGGGCTCGGCATGCGCTCAGACGGGCACTTTCCGCATGATCCGGACCAGCTTTTCGCCGTAAGCCGGATCCGTGGCATAACCGGCACGCTGCAGGCCCCGCGCCGCGTCGTCCGGTGTGGCCGCCGCCAGTACCTCGGCGTAGCGCGGGTTGTTGCTCAGCAAGCGCCCGTAGTCGGCAAAGGCTTCGTCGTACGAACCGTAGGCACGGAAGCGCGCGCGCACCTTTTGCGGCTGGCCGTCGACATATTCGGTGGTGGTGATTTCCGCGACCTGGCCCTTCCAGTTGGCGCCCGCCTTGATGCCGAAGACATTGAAGGTGGTGCTGCCGTCCGGGTAGGCAATCTCGCGCCGGCCCCAGCCGGATTCGAGCGCGGCCTGGCCCAGGATCAGCTTGGCCGGCACGCCGGTAGCGCGCGCCGCGGATTGCGCCGGCCCCGCCATGCGGGAGACGAAGGCGCTGATGTGGGCCGGCGTGTCTTCCGGCAACACGGCATTGCCGCCCTGCCAGGCACCGGTGTCCTGCGACTGATACTGGCGCAGGCCCGCAGTGGGGTTCCAGCTGGTGCCGGCCACCACGCTGCCTGCACGCGGCGCGTCCGCGTCGCCGTTGCGCATGTCCAGCGTGCGCGCAAGGCCGGGGGCCGCGTCGTCCATGCCCGCCTGCACGGCGGCCTGCTTGGCGGCCGCGCCAGCGAGCTCGGGCGGCAGGCCCGCGCCGCTGGCGCGCGCGAGCTGGCGCACCATGACGTCGGCCAGGCCGATGCCGCGCGTGGACATCTGCTGGGACAGCTGCTGGTCCATCATCGACATGTACAGCTTGGTCTGCTCGTTGTCGAACAGGCCATCCTGCGGCGTGGCGTCGCGCATGCTCTTGAGCACCATCTGCGTGAACACCGCCTCGAACTGGCGCGCGGCGGTGCGCAGCGTCTCCGGGGTGGCCCCGGTACGGGCACTTTGCTTGAGGCCTTCGAAGCCTTGCGTATCCAGGGCGAAGCGTTGCGAGAGTTCGGCCTGTGCGGCCACGCGGCTGGCTGACATGATCAGATGATCTCGAGGTCGGCGCGCAGCGCACCTGCGGCACGCATGGCCTCAAGGATGGTCTGCAGGTCGGCCGGTGTCGCGCCCAGCGCGTTCAGGCCCTTGACCACCGCGGCCAGCGATGCGCCTGCCTTGACCATCTGCAGCGCGCCGCCTTCTTGCTTCATGTTGATCTGCGAAACCGGCGCCACCACCGTCTGGCCGCCACTGAACGGCGCCGGCTGGCTGATCACCGGCTGGGTATTGATCACCACCGACAGATTGCCATGCGCCACCGCGCAGTCGTCCACCGTCACGGCCTGGTTCATCACGATCGAGCCGGTGCGCGCATTGAGGATGACCTTGGCGGCGGCCTTGGCGCGCGTGACCTCGATGTTCTCGATGCGGGCCATGAAGCCCACCCGCGCGCTCGGGGCCGCGGGCGTGCGCACCTGCACCACCCTGCCGTCCAGCGCGCTGGCTACGCCGCCGCCCATCGCGCGATTGATCGCCTCGACAACGCGTTCGGCCGTGCCGTAGTCGGTTTCGCGCAGCTCCAGGTTCAGGATGCCGCCTTCGGGCTGGAACGCGGGGACGGCGCGCTCCACGATGCCGCCATTGGCAATGCGGCCCACCGCCAGCTGATTGACCTGCACCTTGCTGCCGTTGGCCGACGCGCCCGCGCCGCCCACCAGCATATTGCCCTGCGCGATCGCGTAGACCTGGCCGTCGGCGCCCTTGAGGGGCGTCATCAGCAAGGTGCCGCCACGCAGGCTCTTGGCATTGCCCATCGACGACACCACCACGTCGAGCTGGCTGCCGGGCCGTGCGAACGGCGGCAGCGTGGCGGTGACCATCACCGCCGCCACGTTCTTGAGCTGCATGTTCTTGCCGGCCGGCAGGGTGATGCCGAGCTGCGAGAGCATGTTGGTCAGGCTCTGCGTGGTGAACGGCGTCTGCATGGTCTGGTCGCCGGTGTTATCCAGCCCCACCACGAGCCCATAGCCCACCAGCGGGTTGTCGCGCACGCCCTGGAAGTTGGCCAGGTTCTTCAGCCGTTCCGCGTGCGCCGCGCCTGCTAGCAGGCCCAGCGTCAGCGCCAGGAAGAGAGCGCGGACGAAGCGGCTGCGCGAGGCGGGGAGCGAAGACAGGGACATGACGCGGTCAGTGATCAATACGGTGAAACATTGAGGAAGAAACGCTGCAGCCAGCCCATGTTCTGCGTCTCGTCGATATAGCCCTTGGCGGTGTACTCGATGCGCGCGTCGGCCACCTGCGTGGACGGCACCGCGTTGTCGCCGGTGATCGTGCGCGGATTGACCACCCCGGAGAAGCGGATGTACTCCGCGCCCTGGTTGATGGCCATCTGCTTTTCACCGGAGACGATGAGGTTGCCGTTGGCCAGCACTTCCAGCACGGTCACGGTGATGGTGCCGTTGAACGTGTTGGTGGCGCTGGCGCCGCCGCTAGCCTTAAGCGCATTGGCGCCGCTCATGGTTGCGTTCTGGGCGCTGCTGAACAGCCCGCCAAGCGCCCTGGGCACGGCATCGAAGGCCAGCGCGCTGTTGGACGTGCGGCTGGCGTTGGTGCCGGAGTTCTTGCTGGCGTTGACGTTCTCGCTGATCACGATGGTGAGGATGTCGCCCACGTTGCGCGGCCGGCGATCCTCGAACAACGGATTGCCCGCGTACGACGACTGGTAGATCGATCCGCTCGCCGGCGCCAGCGCGCGCGGCTCTGCCCGCGCGGAGGTGGGCAGCTGGACCAGCGGCTCGCGCGGCATCATCGCGCAACCTGTCGCGAAGCAGCAAAGGGCAAGCGCGCCCAGGCGAGTCAGCGAGGCAATCATGATCATCCCAGCTGCGTGAGGCGCTGCAGCATCTGGTCGGAGGTCTGCACGGCCTTGCTGTTGATTTCGTAGGCGCGCTGGGTCTGGATCATGCTCACCAGTTCTTCGACCACGTTCACGTTGGACGCTTCGACGTAGTTCTGCTGCAGCGTGCCGGAGCCGTTCAGGCCAGGCACCGTGGTGTTCGGCGCGCCCGACGCATCGGTCTGCACATACAGGTTCTCGCCAAGGCTCTCCAGGCCTGCCGGGTTCGCGAAGGTAGCCAGTTGCAGCTGGCCGACCTGCACGTTGGCGCTCGAGCCGGGCTGGGTCACCGAGACCACGCCGTCGCGCGCAACGGTCAGCGCCGTGTAGTTGGCCGGCAAGGTGATGGCGGGCTGGATCACGAAACCGCTGGACGTCACCAGTTGGCCGTTCTGGTCGGTCTGGAACGAGCCATCGCGCGTGTAGGCGGTGGTGCCGTCGGGCATCGTGACCTGGAAGAAGCCCTGGCCGATCACTGCCACGTCCTTGCTGTTGCCGGTCTGCTGCGGATTGCCCTGGGTATGGATCCGCTCGGTAGCCACGGGACGCACGCCGGTGCCCAGTTGCAGGCCGGACGGCAGCGTGGTCTGGTCAGAAGACAATGCGCCGGGCTGGCGCACGGTCTGGTACATCAATTCCTCGAACACGGCACGCCCACGCTTGAAGCCGTTGGTGGAGACGTTGGCCAGGTTGTTCGAGATCACGTCCATCTGCGTCTGCTGCGCATCGAGGCCGGTCTTGGCAATCCAGAGAGAGCGGATCATGTTTGTCCTCACAAGGCTGCCGCGAGCCGCGGCAGCACATCAATTCAAAGTTCAGTTATTCGAGAGCAGTTGATTAGCGCGCTGATCGTTGGTGTCAGCGCCCTGGATCATCTTCATCTGCATCTCGAAGCGGCGGGCGTTGGCGATCATGTCGACCATCGCTTCGACCGGGTTGACGTTGCTGCCTTCGATCGCACCGGAAATCACGCGGATGTTGGCGTCAACCTGCAGCGGCTGCGCGCCGGGGCGCAGCCGGAACAGGCCATCATCGCCTCGGGCGATCGAATCGGGTGGTGGATTCACCAGCCGCAGCTTGCCCACCTGGGCCAGGCCCGCGGAGGTCTCCCCGGGGCCGCGCGCGGTGATGGTGCCATCGCTGCCGATGGTGACCTGCGCGCCAGGCGGCACCGCGATCGGGCCGCCATCGCCCATCACCTGCAGGCCGGTGCTGGTAACCAGCTGCCCGTCCGCCGAGACCTGCAGCGAACCGGCGCGGGTGTAGGCTTCCGTGCCGTCCGGTGCCTGCACCGTCAGCCAGCCGTTGCCCTGCAGCGCCACGTCCAGGGGACGCTCGGTGTAGGTCAGCGGGCCGGCCTTGAAGTCGGCGCCAGGCGTGGACGCCAGCGTGAATGCGCGCGTTGGCGAGGCTTGCCCCACCACCGGCACCGCGCGGAACATGTTGACCTGCGCGCGAAAGCCCGGCGTGGAAGTATTGGCCAGGTTGTTGGACACCGCGGCCTGCTGGTCGAGCGTCTGCTTGGCCCCCGACAGGGCGGTATAGATCATGCGGTCCATGGCGTCCCTTTAGTTCCTGTCCGTGCGGCTCGTCTTGCCAACGCTGCGCATTACAGGTTGACCAGTGTCTGCATGACGGTGTCCTGCGCCTTGATGGTTTGCGCGTTGGCCTGGTAGTTGCGCTGCGCCACGATCAGGCTGACCAGCTGGCCGGACAGGTCCACGTTGGATGCCTCCACCGCATTGGACTTGAGCGTGCCAAGGCTGCCGCCGGCCGCGCCGACCACGGCCTGGCCCGATGCGCCGGTCGCGGACCACACGTTGTTGCCCTCCGGCTTCAGGCCCTGCACGTTGCCAAAGCCGGCCATCACGACCTGGCCGAGCGACTGCGTCTGCTGGTTCGAGTAGCTGCCAAGGATGGTGCCATCCGGCTGGATCGCAAAGCCGAGCAGGCTGCCCGCGGTATAGCCGTTCTGCACAGGCGGCTTGGTGTCGTTGGCGCCGGCGAACTGCGTCGTGCCGGTCAGGTCCATCGCGATGGCCAGGGGTGCCGCACCGTTGGCAGCGGCGATGTTGATGGCGGTGGTAGCACCTGCGGCCGGCGACTGCAGCGTGCCCTTCGAGTCGAACTTGAGCGTGATCGGCGCGCCAACCACGTTGCCCGCAGCATCGGTCAGGTTCATCGTCCAGTCGGTGCCGCCGCCGCCCGCCGCCGGGAACGTGCCCGCGCCGGGCGTGCCCGTGGAGAAGTACGCGGTGAGCTGCTTGGCGTTGCCCAGCGAGTCATAGACGGTGACGCCGGAGCTGTAGTTGAACATGCTCGACGTCGGCAGTGCGGCCGGGGTGCTGGCGAACGGCGTGGTCGGTACGGTGCTGCCGGAGTTCAGGTTGAAGGAGATGCCGAGGGTGGTGGTCGCCTTGGCGGCCATCGTGGTGTTCGGCACCACCAGCGGCTGCGGCTGCACAGCGCCGCCGCCCACCGTGCCAGCCGGGTAGCCAGTCAGTTTCAGGCCTTGCGCGTTGGTGATGCTACCGTCCTGCTGGCGCTGGAACTGGCCGTTGCGCGAGTAGAAGACCGAGCCCGAGGAATCGGTCAGGCGGAAGAAACCATTGCCATTGGTGATGGCCACATCGAGCGCATTGCCGCTCGACTCGATATTGCCCTGGTTGAACGACTGCACCACCGAATTCACGGTCGTGCCCAAGCCAATCTTGGTGCCGGCGTACACGTCGGCGAACTGCGCGGTCGATTGCTTGTAGCCGACCGTGTTGGCGTTGGCGATGTTGTTGCCGATGACGTCCAGATTCGATGCGGCGGCATTGATGCCGCTTACCCCTTGACCGAAACCCATGATTTTCTCCTAGTTACCTGACATCCTGCCGGCGCGTCTCGCGCGTGGCCACGTGATTAAAGAATGCGGCGAACACCGTCGACCGGCGCGGTGCGGCCGCCGCCGATGTCGACCAGCACGCCCGTGGAGTCGCCACTGATGCTGTTGACCTTGCCGTAGACCAGCGCGACCGGCGCGACATCCTTGCCGTTGGCGGTAGCGGTGACCTTGAAGCTGTAGTCGCCATCGGCAACGGCGACGCCTGCATCGTTCTTGCCGTCCCAGGCGATGTCGTGCACGCCGGCGGTCTGGCCGTTCATGTTGATGTTGCGCACCACGTTGCCGTTCGCGTCGACCACCTGGACCGTGACCGCATCGGCGGTGGACGGCAGGTCCACACCGATCTGGCCCGGCACGCCGCTGGCCACCGTGGTGGCATTGCCCGGCACCATCACGGTGTGGCCAATCAGCGCTGCCGAATCCATCGCGCGGCTCGCGCTGACTTGCGACAGCAGCGAGTTCAGCGTGGTGTTCAAGGTCTGCATGCCGCTCACCTGGCTGATCTGCGCGAGCTGCGAGGTCAGCTGCGAGTTGTCCATCGGGTTGAGCGGATCCTGGTTGTTCATCTGCGTGACCAGCATCGTCAGGAAGTTGTTCTGCAGGTCGGCGGCGGATGCGCTGCCGCTTTGCAGGGTATTGGCGATGCCGGCGGCGCTAGTGCTGCTGCCTGTGGAGGAGGTCGTGGTCATTGCGTATCCCGGTTTTACTGACCGATGGTCAGTGTCTTGAGCATCATGTTCTTGGCGGTGTTGAGGACTTCCACGTTGGCCTGGTAGGAACGCGAGGCCGAGATCATGTTGACCATCTCCTCCACCGGGTTAACGTTTGGCATCGTGACGTAGCCGTCGGCATTGGCCAGCGGATGCGTGGGGTTGTGCACCATGCGCGGGGGCGACGGATCTTCCATCACACCCTCCACCTGCACGCCGCCCACGTCGTTCTGGCCTGGTGTGGCGGCAAGGCCGAACACCACTTGCTTGGCGCGGTAGGGCTGGCCGTTGGGGCCGACCGCACTGTCGGCATTGGCCAGGTTGGACGCGGTCACGTTCATGCGCTGCGACTGCGCAGCCATGGCCGAGCCGGCGACTTCGAAGATGTTCATTGCGGGCATGGCGTGCTCACTGCTGGATGGCCGACAGCATGGTCTTGATCTTGGCGCTCATCACGGTCAGCCCGGACTCGAAGTGCACCGCGTTGTCGGCAAAGGCGACGCGCTCGGTGTCCATCTCGACGGTATTGCCATCGATGCTCGACTGCATCGGGATGCGGTAGTCGAGTTGCATCTTGTCGGCGAACGCAGACGTCACGCCCGGCAAGTGGCGCACCGAGGTGGTGGACAGCGACACGCCTTCGGCTTGCTTTCCGCGCTCGACGCTTTGCGCCAGCGTGCTGGAGAAATCGAAGTCGCGCGCCTTGTAGCCAGGTGTGTCGGCATGGGCGATATTGGAGGCAATCACCGATTGCCGCTGGGTCCGCAAGCTCAGCGCTTCTTGTTGGAAGCGCAACGCCGCATCGAGTCTGTCAATCATGTCTGTGTCTCGCTGGAGGGGGAGAGCAACGAAGGTCGACCTTCTTCAGGTGTGCCATCTTAGGGGCGGCCCCGTCATGCCAATCGCACGAATAGGGCAAAGAAAACCGCGCATTTCGACTCGAGCAAGAACGCGGGGCTGCCTACAATAGGACCCGTTGACACGCACGCAGCACCCGCTTTCGCGGTGCGGCCCGCGTCGTTTCCTTGCCTGGATGTACACATGACCCCTCGTTTCCGGGCCGCCGCGGCGCGCGCCCTGCTCTGCGTGCTGGCCGCCGGCGGCACGCTGCCCGGCAGCGCCGGCGCGGCGCCGCCCTCGCCGTTTCCCGAAGACCCGGTGCGCGCCGCGGTCGAACAATTCCTTGAGCGCCAGACTGCCGGCCTGCCCGGCAAGGCCACCATCCAGGTGGTACCGCCCTCGGGCGGGCGCGCGCCGGATTGCCCGCTGCCCGAGCCGTTCCTGCCGCCGGGCGCGTCCCCCTGGGGCCGGGTCTCGGTCGGCGTGCGCTGCGCCGGCGAACGTCCCTGGACCCGCTACGTGCAAGCGCGCGTGTCGGTGGTGGCCGACTACTATGTGGCCGGGCGCAACCTGATGCCCGGCGAGGCCATCGATGCAGCCGATATGGAAGTCCGCCAAGGCGACCTGGCGTCGCTGCCGCGCGCGGTGGTGACGGATCCCGCACAGGTGACCGGCGCGGTGGCGGCCAACCGCATCGCCGCGGGTTCGCCGATGCGGATGGATCTACTGAAGAAGGCCATTGCCGTACGCCAGGGCCAGAACGTGACGGTGCTGGTGGAAGGCGAGTCGTTCCAGCTCAGCAGCGAGGGCAAGGTCATGGCCGAGGCCGCGGTGGGCAACAACGTCCAGGTGCGGCTCAAGAGCGGTCAGGTGGTCAATGCGCTGGTGCGCAACGGCGACACGGTGGTGCTACAGCAATAGGGAATCGGGACGGCGACACCTGGAGTTGCGCATGCGTCTCATGGGCCGGCTCATGAGACAATAACGCGCGCTCCGCGGCCGGAAAAACGGCGCCGCGGCGTCGCAATTCGACCTAAAGTTTCGCCCTAAGCATCCGATAAGCCAAAGGTACCCAGCAAGGAATCATCGTGAAGATCAATCAGACCACCTCGTCGAGGCCGAGCGACGCCATCGACGGCGCCGTGCGCAGCGTGGCCGGCGCCCCCGGATCGACGGCTGCCCCGGAGACGTCCAGCGTGCGCGTCAGCAGCCCCCTGTCGGCCCAGGTGCGCGAGATCGGCGCGCGCATGGTGGAAGACCATGACGACGATATCGACACCGCCAAGGTCGAAGAGATCCGCCAGGCGATCTCCGAAGGCCGCATCAAGATCGACCCAAGCAAGATCGCCGACGGGCTGCTCGCGTCCCTGCGCGAACTCAGCGGCGGCGCCTGACACCGCGGCTTGCTACGGGCCGCATCGCCAACCCCACCCTAAGATAGGCAAGCCATGAGCCAGTCCCTGATCCAGAACCTGCACCGCGAAACCGAGCTCGCGCAGGAGTTCGCCACCGTACTAGGCGAAGAAAGAAGCCTGATCAAGGCCGGCGATTACCAGGCCCTTGCCGGGCTGCTGGAACGCAAGGTCGAACTGGCCGGATTGCTGGGCGCCCTGACGCGCACGCGCGAGGCGCAGATGGGTGCCATGGGAATTCGCACCGGCGCGGGCGGCCAGCTGTTCGGGCGCCAGATCGATTCGTCGGTGGAGGCCGCATGGCGGAGGCTGGTGTTTGCGGCACGCACGGCAAGCCACGCCAATGCGCTGAATGCCGCGGTTGTGGATGCGCATCTCGAGTTCACCGAGGAAGCGATCCTGGCGTTGCGGCAACGGGGTGACAACACGACGCTCTATGGGCGCGACGGGCGCACGCAGAACGGGCCGCAAGGGGTCAGTCTGGCGACTGGTTGAATTGGGTATTGGTTGAGCTGGGTGGTTTGTGGCATCTCGTTCTTGCGAGTGCCCGCCCTCTCCCCCGGCCCCTCTCCCACAAGTGGGAGAGGGGAGCAAGCCAGCAGGAACAGAAGACGATTCGATGTAGCCGTGATTGCCGCCCCGCAGCGGTAGTGGGACTGCAGTTGCGGTTAAGCAGTTGCGGTTAAGCAGTTGCGGTTAGGCTACCCTGCCCCCTCACCGAAACCCAACCGTCACCTCGTTAGCCTGCCCGATCAAAACCGGCGTCAACGCGCCCTTCCCCGGCACCTGAAAGGCAAACACAAAGCCCTTGGCAGCGTCATCCCCGCTAAACGCCTCGGTCAGCCCCTCAGCCCCCGAAAGCAATACACACCGTTGCGCATTGCATAGGTAAGCCTGCAGTGCATTCGGCGGCGTACGCGAGAAGCTATAGCGCCACCGCACCGTCGTGATTGCGCCCTGCGCCTGCGGCAAATAGCCGGTCGGTGAAATCGGGACGGAAACGGTGCGCAAGCCTTTGCTGTACAGCGCAGGCCCGTTCACCGAAGCCGACCAGCTATGCAGCGCCTGCCCGCCAGGCGCGGCCAGTGCCGGGCAGCACGCCACGGCTAGCGCCAACGCAGCGAAGTGCTTGGGCCAGTTGCTCACAGCAGCCCGCGCAACTGCGAACGCAGCCGTGTAATCGCCTGGCTGCGGATCTGGCACACGCGCGACTCGGTGACTTCCAGCACCGCGCCGATTTCCCGCAGGTTCAGCTCCTGGTCATAGCACAGCGACAGCACCAGCTTCTCCCGCTCGGGCAGGCGCTCGATGGCGCGGATCAGCGCTTCGCGCATGCCACTCTCCATCAGCACCGTGAGGGGGTTGCCGTCATCGCTCACGCTCAGGTGCCGGTCCAGGAAGTCCTCTTCGCCGGAGCGCTCGAAGTCTTCATAGTGCAGCAACTGGCAGCCATAGACCTCGTTGAGCAGCGTCTGGTATTCGTCGAGCGGCAGTTCCAGTTCCTGCGCCACTTCGGAATCGAGCGGCGCACGGCCCAGCGTTTGCTCCAGGCCACGCACGGTGCGCTCGATCCGCCGCGTGAACTGGCGCAGGCTGCGCGACTGCCAGTCGTTGGCGCGCACCTCGTCGAGCATGGCGCCGCGAATGCGCTGGCTGGCGTAGGTCTCGAAACGCGCACCGTGGGTGTCTTCATAGCGCTTGGCGGCGTCGAGCAGGCCGATCATGCCGGCCTGGATCAAGTCATCGAGCTGCACGCTGGCAGGCAGCTTGGCCGCCAGTTGCAAGGCGATGCGACGCACCAGCGACGCATGCGCCGTCACGGTATCAGTCTGTTCGAGCTTTCCCTGAATCGTATACATGGTGGAATTCTCGTGAGTCCTAGCTTGCAGGTCCCGGCCCTTAAGCCAGGGCCGTGGCCGTCGGCGCCATCGGTGCCGACAGGGTTGAACGGGGATCGGCGGACATTGGCCAGCTGGCAATGCCCGTGGCAATTCGGCGTAATGCGGCGGTGGCGGGCGCGGCCGGGAAGGCCTCGACCACGCAACGGCCCAATGCGGTACTGCGCTCAACCAGCGGATCGTGCGGCAGGCTGCCTGCGGGGCTGGCCTCGACGCCAAGGTACTGGCTGGCGGTACGGGCCAGGTTGCCCAGCACCGCACTGGCGGCGGCGTCCCCGGCGGCGGCATTGATCACCAGGTGGAAACGCCGGCAGGCGTACAGGTGATTGAGCTGCTTGATGCAGGCGTATGCGGCTTTGATCGAGGCCGGCTCCGCGCGCAGCACCACGATGAGGTTGTGCGCCGCGCCTGCCATTTGCGACAAGCCGCCATCCGCATCGCTGCGGGCGTCGCTGAGCACGGTGCGAAACGACTTGAGCAGCTGCAGGTCGCCATTGGCCTGGGGGCTGCCCGGCAGCACGGCGATGGTGCCGGCGGGACGCTTGCCGAGCGCAGCGTCGAGCGTCACCGCGCCACCCAGCACCGCGGCCAGGGTGCCTTCCGGCATGGCGCCGGCAAGCCGGGTGGCGCGGGCGCCGAAGCGGTCCTCATCGACGAGCAGTACACGTTCGCCTTGCAGGGCAAGAGCGTTGGCCAACCCCAGTGCCACCGTGGTGGCGCCGGCACCGGCATCGCTTGCGACCACGGCAATGCGGCGCGTGGCGCGTGGCGCCAGCATGCGCCGCAGGCTTTCCGCCTGGTCGGATGCGAGTGAATTCACGGCTTATTCTCCCTGCGCCAGTGTCTCGAACACGCGGCTTCCGCTCATGCGCGCCTCGAGCTGGCCCCCGGCGCCGCCCAGTTGGAACGTCTCCGGCGGCGCTTCCTGAACGGCGGACTGCGTGGCGCGGCCGCTGCGGGTGGGATAGTTTTCCAGCACGTCGAGCAAGGCCAGCAAACGGCCGATGCCTTCGACCAGTACCGCTGCGCCGCAAGCCTGGCGAGCCGGCGCGCGGCCGGTCAGCCGCGCCAGGAATGCAGTGACCGAATCATCGCAGGCCTGCTCGAGGCGCAGCGCGGCCACGCCCATCTGCAGCGCGAGCAAGCGGGCGCAGGCCTGCGCTTCGGCCTGTGCGGGTTCATTGCCGCCGTCGCCTTGGCCCAGGTGGTCCAGCGCATGGCGCAGCGTGCGCAGTTGCGCTTCGCCGGCTTCGGCCCAGCGGGCCCAGCGGGCCAGTTGTGCGCCCTCGGCCGACAGCGCCGGGTCGCACAGCAAGTAATGCACGGCGAGCGTCTGGCCGTTCTCGCGGTCGACCACGCGCGACACCAGCAAGCCTGCCTCGGTACCGCCTTCGGCGGCAGAGCGGGCGCCGCGTGCCTGGCCTTCGAGCACGCGCACCGGGCTTTGCGCGATCCACTGCACAGCATCGCGGCCGCGATAATCCATGTCTTGCACGGCGTGGAAGGTCAGCGTCTCGGCCAACGCATCGAGCTTGACGGCACCGCCGCCGCTGGCCACGCGAGTGGTCTTGCGTGCGGTGGCCAGCCAGCGCTCGCCAGCTTGCTGCCAGCGTGCCAGCACGGGGGCGGCAGGCATGGCGTCGAGTACGTTGACCACGGTACGGGCGGCGGCGATGGCGGCGCACAGCGTGGCGGCATCGGCTTCCCATCCGCCCTGGCCGCCTTGCAGCGCCGGGCCGGTGCGGCCGGCGGGCGCGGCGGCGGCCGCCAGCGGCAGGCCGTCGCGGTCCGCCAGGAACAGCGTGTGTTGCCATGGGCGCGGCGCGCGCCGTCCCGCCACCGGCGCGGCCACCGTGGCACTCAGCGACAGCACGAAGCGGTCGCAATGGCGGGCGAGGTCGCGGCAGGCGGCCTCACGCACTTGCTGCGCCATCAGGCGCGGCGAGGGTGCGCTCTCATTGCGTTGCTGCCACAGCGAGCGGACCAGCTCAAAGCTATAGCTGCCAGCGTTCAGTTGCTCCACGCAATCGCCCACCGCGTTGGCGCTGTCGGTCAGCGAGCGCAGCATGCCGTCGGCGCCGCCGGGGCTGGCTGCGCGCGCGGCTTCGCTGTCGTCCTGCGCGGGCATGGCGCGGCGCGCGGCTTCCGCGTCGGCAAACACCGAGCCGCGGCGCGGCGTCTGGAAGGCACGCTCGACAAGGGCCGCGCCGTTGGCGAGTTCAAGGTGCTCGGGCACGCGCTGGCCGGTGGAGGCGTAGTACACCGGCAAGCGGTGGCGGATCACCACGTCGAGCACGGAGCCCAGGTGCGTGGCCTCATCCAGCTTGCTGACGATGCAGCCGTCGATGCCGCCGTCGGGCGTGGCATCGTGACGGTAAGCGTGGACGACTTCGTTGAGCGTGTCGCCGTGGCTGGCGCCGTTGAGCAGCAGGATGCGCTGCACCGGCGCCTGCACGCCGGCCAGCATGGCGATCTGCTCGGACAGGTTGCGGTCTCGCTGGCTCATGCCCACGGTGTCGATGATCACCAGGTGCTTCTCGGTCAGTGCCGCCAGCGCAAAGCGCAGGTCGGCCGCGTCCTTGACCGCGTGCACGGGCACACCAAGGATGTCGCCGTAGATGCGCAATTGCTCGTGCGCGCCAATCCGGAACGTGTCGGTGGTCAGGAGCGCCAGGCGTTCCGGGCCGTGCTTGAGCACGAAGCGCGCGGCCAGCTTGGCGGTGGTGGTGGTCTTGCCCACGCCGGTGGGGCCCACCAGCGCCAGCACGCCGCCCTGGGCAAAGAGCGCATCTTCGTCGTTCAGCACCGGCACCTTGCGCGCGAGCTCCTGGCGGATCCAGGTCATGGCGGCAGGCCGGTCATGGCCCAGCGGCAAGTGACCCAGCAGCGAACGGGCAAGCTGCCCGGAGAAGCCAGCGGTCACTAACCAGGTAAACAGCGAATCGCGCAACGGGTCGCCGCCGATCGACGGCAGGCTGTGCGTGCCCACGCCGGAGAACTGGCGCTCCATCATGGCGCGCATGGTCTGCAGCTCGCCGCGCAGGTCGCCAAGGGCACCGTCGACGGCGACCGCGGCAGCCGGCGGCGGCGTGAATACCGGCGCGTTGCTGGAGATGGCGCCGAGATCGGTGTCGCGCATCGCGACGATCTCCACACCCCCTTCGACGGTGCGGTTGGACAGCACCACGGCATCCGGCCCCATCGCCTCGCGCACCTGGCGCAAGGCCTCGCGGCCATTGGCCGCCACGAATTTAGCTACGCTCATTTTGCGAAACCCCTCACGCTGTGCCACCGATCATGGCGGTGATCCTGATATTTCGGTTGTCCGGCACCTCGGCATGCGAGAGCACCTTGAGTTGCGGCATGGTCCGGCGCAGGAAGCGCGCCAGCAACGGGCGCAGCGGATGCGGCACCAGAAGCACCGGATCCAGTCCCAGCTGTTCTTGCCTGGTCACCGCGCCGTGCGTCTGCTGCAACAGCGCATCTGCCAGGCCCGGCTCGATGCCGCCGCCGTTAGTGAGCGCTTGCGAAAGCACGCGTTCCAAGCCAGCGTCAAGGCCGATGACCTGGAGGTCGGCGCCGTTGGGGAACCACTGCTGGGTGATGGCGCGGCCCAGCGCCATGCGCACCAGCGAGGTGAGTTCGTTGGGATCGCTGACCTTCGGCGCGTGCTCGGCCACCACGTCCAGCACGGTGCGCATGTCGCGGATCGGCACGCTTTCGTCCAGCAGGTTCTGCAGGATCTTTTGCAGCGCGGTGAGCGTGATGACCTTGGGAACCAGGTCTTCGGTGAGCTTGGGAGATTCCTTGGCGATGCGGTCGAGCAGCGCCTGCACTTCCTGGCGGCCAAGCAGCTCGGCCGCGTGCATGTGGATCAGGTGGTTGAGGTGAGTCGCCACTACCGTGCTTGCGTCCACCACGGTGTAGCCGTAGGTCTGCGCCTGCTCCTTGAGGCCGCTCTCGATCCACACCGCGGGCAGGCCGAAGGCCGGGTCCTGGCTGGGCGTGCCCGGCAGCGCGCCGGACACCTGGCCGGGGTTGATCGCCATCCACTGCCCGGGCGCGGCTTCGCCGCGGCCGATCTCCACGCCCTTGAGGGTGATGCGGTAGGCGTTGGGCTTGAGTTCCAGGTTGTCGCGGATATGCACCACCGGCACCAGGAAGCCGATCTCCTGCGCCACCTTCTTGCGGATGCTCTTGATGCGCCCGAGGAGCTCGCCGTTCTGCGCGCGGTCCACCAGCGGGATCAGGCGATAGCCCACTTCCATGCCGAGCGGATCAACCAGGGTGACATCGTCCCAGCTGGCTTCGGTCGATTCCGGCGCCACCGCGGGGGCGCGTTCCTCGCGCTTCTTTTCCTGCGCCTGCGCCATGTCGCGGCGTGCCACATAGCGGCCGAACCACACCAGCGCCCCGGCAAAGGCCAGGAAGGCGAAGTGCGGCATGCCCGGGATGATGCCCATCATGCCAATGATGGCGCCGGTCAGGTAGAGCACGCGCGGATTGGAGAACAGCTGTCCGGTCAGTTGCTGGCCCACGTCCTGCTCGTTGGAGACGCGCGAGACGATCACACCCGCGGCGGTGGAAATCACCAGCGCCGGGATCTGCGCGACCAGGCCATCGCCAATGGTCAGCAGCGTGTAGTTGCGCACCGCGGTGGCAAAGTCCAGGTCATGCTGCACCATGCCCACCACCATGCCGGCGCCGACGTTGATGAACATGATCATCAGGCCCGCCACGGCATCGCCGCGCACGAACTTGCTGGCACCATCCATCGCGCCGTAGAAGTCCGATTCCTGCGAGACCTCGGCGCGGCGCTTCTTGGCGCCGTCTTCATTGATCAGGCCAGCGTTGAGGTCGGCGTCGATCGCCATCTGCTTGCCGGGCATGGCGTCGAGCATGAAGCGCGCGCCAACTTCGGCGATACGCCCCGCGCCCTTGGTGATGACCATGAAGTTGATCACCACCAGGATCGCGAACACCACGATGCCCACTGCAAAGTTGCCGCCCACCAGGAAGTGGCCGAAGGCCTCGATCACCTTGCCCGCGGCATCCGGCCCGGTGTGCCCTTCCATCAGCACGACCCGGGTCGAGGCCACGTTGAGCGACAGGCGCAGCAGCGTGGTGAACAGCAGCACCGCCGGGAAGGCTGCGAAGTCCAGCGCCTTCTGGGTGTACATGCCCACCAGCAGCACCATGATCGACAGGGCGATGTTGAACGTGAACAGCAGATCCAGGACAAAGGGCGGCAGCGGCAGGATCATCATGCCGAGGATCATGATGATCAGCAGCGGGCCGGCCAGGGCCTTCATCTGCCCGCCTGTCTGGCCCCCCGGCAGTTTGAACAGCGAGGTCAATGCGTTCATGCTTGGCTTTCCGGTACGGCTAACTCGTCAGGCACCAGCAGATCGGAGGGTGCCGCCGGATGCGGGCCGCTGCTGTGGTGCCAGTGCTTCAGTTGATAGACCCAGGCCAGGACTTCGGCCACGGAGGTGTACAGGCCGGCAGGGATTTCCCTGCCCAGCTCTACGTGACGATGCAGCGCGCGCGCCAGCGGCGGCGCGCACAGCAACGGCACGCCGTTCTCGACGGCAATCTCGCGAATGCGCGCGGCAATCGCGTCACTGCCCTTGGCGACCACACGCGGCGCGCTCATGCGGCCTTCTTCGTAGCGCAGCGCCACGGCGAAGTGGGTGGGGTTGGTGACCACCACATCCGCCTTCGGCACTTCGGACATCATGCGGCGCTTGGCCATGGCACGCTGCTGCTGGCGGATGCGCGCCTTGATGTGCGGGTCGCCATCGCTGTCCTTGTGCTCCTGCTTGACCTCTTCCTTGGTCATGCGCAGCTTCTTGTAGAAGGTCCAGTACTGCCAGGGCACGTCGAGCGCGGCCACCAGCACCAGCGAACCCGCCACCATCGCGGTGCAACTCAGCACCATCTCCAGCATGTGCAGCAGCGCTTCGTGGATCGGCGCGCTCATCAGCGCGATGGCCTCGGGCAGCCGCCGCCACAGCACCCAGCCGGCCACGCTGCCAACCAGCAGCGCCTTGGCAATGGCCTTGGTCAGCTCCACCAGCGACTGCGAGGAGAACAACCGGCCCAGCCCCTTGAGTGGCGAGAGGCGGGAGAAATCCGGGGCGAAAGACTTGGCGGAGAACATCCAGCCGCCCAGCAGCATGGGGCCGGCCAGCGCTGCCGCGCCAAAGAACAGCAGCAGCGGCAGGAAGGCCAGCAGGCCCTCCCAGACCGCGATACCAAAGCGCGACATCATGCGCGTCGTGTCGAAGGCAATCGCCGGCTCGAAGGCCAGGCTGGCATGCAGCACGGCATCGAGCTTGTTGGCAAGCGTGCCGCCCAGCGTCGACAGGCCCACTACGCCGCTCATCAGCATGATCAGCGTGGCGAGCTCGCGCGAACGCACGACCTGCCCCTCTTCGCGCGCCTTTTCCAGGCGCCGCGCTGAGGCAGGTTCGGTTTTCTCGAGATCGCTTTCTTCGGACATGGCCGCTCCGTTACGAAGCGGCATGCGGCCGTTCGTCAGGATCGATTATCGGAGCGGAAACCGGTGGGCATTAGCTGGAATAGGACCGGGATTCTGGCGCTGTTTGCGCGATGGCGCCGCTTGGGCGGGGCGCGCGGCGCGCGAGGGAGGGCCGGCATGCGCGATGCGCAGCCCTCGCCTTGGCGGCGGGGGCGCTCCGGCAGCGCACCCCGGGGAAGGGGCGCACGCGGGACGGCGCGGCGCCGCTAGCAGCGCCGCGGTCCGTGCCTGGCGATCAGAAGCCCAGGCTGGCGAGCAGGTCGTCGACCTGTGACTGGTCGGAGACCACGTCGGCCTTGCCTTCGGGGTTCACCTGCGGCCCGTTCATCAACGTCGGCGGCGCTTCCACGCGGCGATCGGCCGGGACATTGTCGATCAGCACCTGCAGCAGTTCCTGCTCCAGGGAGTGGATCATGTCCATCATCTTCTTGATGACCTGGCCGGTCAGGTCCTGGAAATCCTGCGCCATCATGATGTCGAGCAGGTGACTGCCAGTGGCGCGGGCCTGCTGCGGCACATCCGTCAGGAAGGCGCGGGTATCGAGCACGAGCTCGCGCGCGTCGCCCAGCTCCACCGGCTTTTCGAACCAGGCTTCCCAGCGCTTGTCGAGCGCCTCGGCCTGTTTCTCCATGCCGGACTGGATCGGCTGCGCCAGCTCCACCGCGGTCAGCGTGCGCTCGGCAGCCTGCTCGGTCATGGAGGCGATATAGCTCAGGCGGTCACGCGCGTCGGGGATGGCCTGCGCGGCGCGCTCGATTTCCTTGTCGAGCCCCAATTCGCGCATGTTGTCGCGCAGCATCCGTGTCAGGGCGCCAATGCGCTGGAACAGCTGCTCGGCAGATTCGTTGCTTAGAGTCGGAGTCGTCGACATGTCGCCCACCTTATGCCCCTTCCTTCGCCAGCTTCTCGAAGATCTTGGTGATCTTCTCATCGAGCGTCGCAGCCGTGAACGGCTTGACCACATAGCCGTTCGCGCCGGCCTGTGCCGCAGCGATGATGTTTTCCTTCTTGGCCTCGGCCGTCACCATCAGTACCGGCAACTTGGCAAGCGCCCCTTCGGCGCGAATCGCCTGCAGCATGCTCAGGCCGTCCATGTTCGGCATGTTCCAGTCGGAAATGACGAACTGGAAGCTGCCGTCCTTGACTTTCTCCAGGCCCGCGGCGCCGTCTTCGGCTTCCTCGACGTTGGCAAAGCCCAGTTCCTTAAGCAGGTTGCGGATGATGCGACGCATGGTGGGGAAGTCATCGACCACCAGGATCTTCATGTTCTTGTCCACTCTAACGGCTCCAATACAGTTGTGGAAAGTTGCTGCAATACTTGCGCTGGCCCCGCCGGTATGCGGCCGGGCCGGCGCTTGTGCCCTGTCAAACTCGCTGCGCGCGTGTCCCGAAGGTGGCCAGGCGTGCCATCACGCGCTGGCTCATCGCGTGCAGCGGTACTACCTCATGCACCCCACCGGCGGCAATCGCCTCCTTGGGCATGCCGAATACAATGCAACTGCTCTCGTCCTGCGCCAGGTTATAAGCACCGGCCTCGCGCATGCGCAGCATGCCTTGCGCCCCGTCCTTGCCCATGCCCGTCAGCATCACGCCGATGGCGTTCTTGCCGGCATGCTTGGCCGCGGAGTCGAACAGCACTTCCACCGACGGCCGGTGGCGGTTGACCGCCGGCTCCTGCGACAGGTGGGCCACATAGTTGGCCCCGCTGCGCGCAAGCAGCAGGTGCGAGTCGCCTGGGGCGATATAGGCGTAGCCGGGCAGCACGCGCTCGCCGTGCTCCGCTTCCTTGACCGTGATCCGGCACAGGCCGTCCAGGCGCTGCGCGAACGAACGCGTGAAGCCCGCCGGCATATGCTGGACGATCAGCACGGCGGGGCAATCGGGCGGCATCGGCATCAGGAAGTCCTTGATTGCTTCGGTGCCGCCGGTGGACGCCCCGACGATAATCAGCTTTTCCGTGGACAGCAACGGGCTGCGCAGCATCGGGGTAGCCGGCGCTGCCCCTTCCCCGCTGGCGGGTGCGTTGCTGCGGATGCGTGCGCGCGACGCGGCACGGATCTTGTCGGCGATGGTGTCGGTGTAATCCATCAGGCCGTCGCGGATGCCGAGCTTGGGCTTGGTGACGAAATCCACCGCGCCGAGTTCCAGCGCGCGCATCGTGATTTCCGAGCCGCGCTCGGTCAGCGATGACACCATCAGCACCGGCATCGGGCGCAGGCGCATCAGCCGCTCAAGGAAATCCAGCCCGTCCATGCGCGGCATTTCCACGTCCAGCGTCAGTACATCCGGATTCAGGCGCTTGATCAGGTCGCGCGCCACCAGCGGATCGGGGGCGGTACCCACCACCTCCATATCGCTCTGGCTGTTGATGATCTCCGTCATCAGGCTGCGTATCAGCGCGGAGTCGTCCACGCACAATACCTTGATCTTGGCCGCAGTCATGTCTGGAAAAAGTCCTTGTCGTATCAGGAAACGGCAGCCGATGGCGCACGCCGTGAAAACAATTCCGCGCCGCCCTTTCCAGGCGTCGTCGCGGAGCTGGCGATGGCGCGTGCCAGCGCGCGTTCGTTACGCTCGACCACCACCTGGTCGTCCTGGCGCGTGAGCCGGCGCACCAGCGCCAGCCCGGTAAGCGGGAAATAGCTGACCCGGCGCGCGTGCGGGCCGCGCAGGTCCTGCGCGGCCAGCCGGATCCCTTCGGTCTTCAGGTAACGGATCACGAACTCTGCATTGCGGTCGCCGATGTTGAGCGTGGTCATGTTGGCCAGCACCGCGCCGCCGCCAAACACCTTGGCTTCGAGCCGCTCGCGGCGCGCACCCATCTTCAGCAGTTCGTTGACCAGCACCTCCAACGCGTAGCAGCCGTAGCGCATCGACGCGGACAGCAGCCGGTCGGCACCCACGCCATCGTCATCCGGCAGCATGAAGTGGTTCATGCCCCCTACCCCGGCCGTCTCATCGCGGATGCATGCCGCTACGCACGAGCCGAGCACCGTGGTCAGCACCACGTCTTCGCGGGTCACGTAGTACTCGTTAGGCAGCAGCTTGATGGCTTGCTTGCCGAATTCACGGTCAAAGTAGCTGCGGGTGGCGATTGCCTCCGGCAATTGGGGCGTGCGCATCACGATCCTCCCGGCCGGGCCGACTGCGGCGCCAGTTCATAGACAGTCTGCCCGCGCAGCTGGAAGGCGCGCGTCACGTAGGAGAAATTCTCGGAGTGGCCCGCGAACAGCAGCCCGTGCGGCTTGAGCAGCGGCACGAAGCGCTCCAGGATCTTGCCCTGCGTAGGCTTGTCGAAATAGATCATCACGTTGCGGCAGAAGATCGCGTCGAACTTCTCGCGAATCCCCCAGTCCGGCGCCAGCAGGTTGAGCGGCTCGAAACTGATGGTGCCCGCCAGTTCCGGCTTGACCTTGACCGCGCCGGCGCGCTGGCCGGTGCCCTTGAGGAAGAAGCGCTTGAGCCGCTCCGGCGAGAGCTTGTTCACCTGCTCAGCCGTATAGACACCGGAGCGGGCCTTGGCCAGCACCTGGGTATCGATATCGGTGGCCAGCACGGTGGCGGCGCGATCGCCGAGCGCTTCGGCCAGCGTGATGGCGATCGAGTAAGGTTCCTCGCCGGTGGACGCGGCCGAGCACCATACCGAGTAGGGCCGGCCGGTCTTCTTGGCATGCTCCGCCAGCAAGGGGAAGTGATGGGCTTCGCGGAAGAACGACGTCAGGTTGGTGGTGAGCGCGTTGGTAAAGAACTCCCACTCGTCCGAGCCGGCATCGGCGTCCAGCATCGCCAGGTAAGTGCCGAAATCGACCAGCTGCAGCGTGCGCAGCCGTCGCGCCAGCCGGCTGTACACCATCTCTCGCTTGTGGCTGCCAAGCGAGATGCCCGCGCGGCGATGAATCATCGCGCGGATCTTCTCGAAGTCCCGCTCGGTCAGCAGGAAGTCACGCGGCTCGTCGCGCCGCAGGGAAGCGGGCTGCGCTGATTGCGGGCCGGCGGCAAAGGCGGTTGGGCGAGGCTGCGTCATGTGTTGCGGGGCTTTTGGCCGTGGTCTTGCTGGGGCTTGCTTTGGTGAACTCAGGCGGATCCGCTCGGGATCAGGCGAGCTCGGCTTCGACCAGTTCCATTTCGGCACTGGTCATCAGCTTCTCGATGTCGATCAGGATCAGCATGCGGCCGTCGACAGTGCCAAGGCCGGTCAGGTGATCGTTGGAGACCGAGACGCCGAACTCCGGCGCCGGCTTGATGGCTTCGCCGGTCAGGGTCAGCACGTCCGATACGCCATCCACCACGATGCCAACCACGCGGCCAGCGATATTGAGGATGATGACCACGGTCTGGTGGTCGTAGCGCACGTTGCCCAAGCGGAACTTCAGGCGCAGGTCCACGATCGGCACGATCACGCCGCGCAGATTGGTCACGCCCTTGATGAAGTCAGGCGCATTCGCCAGGCGGGTCACCGCGTCGTAGCCGCGGATCTCCTGCACCTTGAGAATGTCGATGCCATACTCTTCGCTTCCCAGCGTGAAAACCAGGAACTCCTGCCCGGAAGCTTCGCTCCCGGGGGTATCGATGTGTCCGATGCCGGCCATGATGTCTTGTTCTCCTGAGCGTTAAGCAAGCGCCGGGTCTTGGCGGCGCACTCCGGTGCGCTGCAGCGCGCCGACGTCCACGATCAGTGCCACGCTGCCGTCGCCAAGGATGGTGGCAGCGGAAATGCAAGGCACCTTGCGGTAGTTGGTTTCGAGATTCTTCAGCACGACCTGGTGCTGGCCGATCAGTTGGTCCACCAGCAGCGCGAAGCGCTTGCCTTCGGCCTGCAGGATCACGGCGATGCCCTGGGTCGGCTCGTGCACGGCTTCGGCCACGTTGAACACGCGGTGCAGTTCCAGCAGCGGGAGGTATTCGCCGCGCACATGCATCACGCGGTCGTTGTTGGCGGCCGTGTGCACGTCTTCCGGCTTGGGCTGCAGCGACTCCATCACGCAGTTCAGCGGCAGGATGAAGGTCTCGGCGCCCACCTTGACGGACATGCCGTCCAGGATCGCCAGCGTCAGCGGCAGCACGATGCGGGTGGTCGTGCCCTGGCCGGGACGCGAGGTAACCTCGACGTGGCCGCCCATTTCCTGGATGTTCCGCTTGACCACGTCCATGCCCACGCCGCGGCCGGACAGGTCGGTCACCGCTTCGGCGGTGGAGAAGCCCGGCGCGAAGATCAGTTGCCAGACTTCATCGTCGCTGATGTTCTCCGACACCGGCAGGCCATTCTGCAGTGCCTTGGCGAGGATCTTGTCGCGGCGCAGGCCACCGCCGTCGTCGCTCACTTCAATGACGATGTTGCCGCCGTGGTGCTGGGCCGACAGGATCAGCTGTCCGGTGGGTTCCTTGCCTGCGGCAACGCGCAAGTCCGGTGTCTCGATGCCGTGGTCCAGGCTGTTGCGCACCAGGTGGGTCAGCGGGTCGATGATGCGTTCGATCAGGCTCTTGTCGAGCTCGGTGGCCTTGCCGAAAGTGACCAGGTCGATCTGCTTGCCCAGCTTGCCGGCCAGGTCGCGCACCAGGCGCGGGAAGCGCGAGAAGACGTAGTCCATCGGCATCATGCGGATCGACATCACCGCTTCCTGCAGGTCGCGCGCATTGCGCTCGAGCTGGCCCATGCCGGAGAACAAGCGGTCGAACAGCACCGGATCGAGCGCGGATGCGGTCTGCGCCAGCATCGACTGCGTGATGACCAGTTCGCCCACCAGGTTGATGATCTGGTCCACCTTTTCGGTGGGCACGCGGATGGAGCCGTTCTCCTGCGCGTGCGCGGCCGCGGCGGGCTGTGCCTTGGCTTTTTCCTTGGCGGGAGCGGGCGCGGCCGGGGCTTGCGCCGGTGCGGCGGCGGCCGGCGCAGCTACCGGCTCGGCCGCTGCCGGCGCTGCGGCCGGAGCCGGCGCATCCGCCGCTTCCACGATGATCTGGTCGCCGTCGACGACGAAGCAGCACACCGCGATGATGTCATCGGCGCTGCACTGGCTCGACAGCCACACGGTGAGATCGCCGCCCTCTTCCTTCTGGCCAGTGATCTCGCCCAGGTTGGCGAGTTCCTCGCGCAACAGCGCCTGATCCGAGGGCGACACCTTGACCAGGGTCACCTTCAGGCCGCCGCCGGCGCTCGCAGGTGCCGCAGCTGCCACGGTTGCCGCCGCGGCGACAGGCGCCGGGGCGGGCGCCGCTGCCGGCGTGCCGCCCGCAGCCTCGAGCGCCAGTTGCTGAAGAACGGCGCAGATACGCGCCAGCGTTTCCGGATCGGGTTCCGTACCGTTACGGTAGGCGTTGAGCTGATCTTGCAACACGTCCTTGGTTTCCAGAAAAGTGTCGATGATGGTCCGGGACAACGCCAGTTCCCGCCGCCGCGTACGGTCAAGCAGGTTTTCCAGCAGGTGCGTGGTTTCGGTCAGGGCAGCGAAGCCGAACGTGGCCGCGCCACCCTTGATAGAGTGCGCCGCGCGAAAAATCGCGTTGAGCTCTTCCGCATCGGGGGATTCGAGATCCAGCCCGAGCAGCAGTTGCTCCATTTCCACGAGGAGCTCTTCCGCCTCCTCGAAAAAGGTCTGGTAGAACTGCGTGATATCGATATCGACAGACATAACCGTCCTGGCTCACTGAATTTTGCTGCGAAGCCCGCTGCCGGCATGGCAGGCGGTCTTCATTGAACACTGCCCGGCTTGGCCGGGGCCGCGGCGGCGTTGCCCGGCGCAGCCGCAGCCGGGGCGGCCGAAGCGGCCGGCGCGACTGCGGTTGCGGGGGCGGAGGCGGCCGCCAGGCCTGCCTGCACTTCCTGGCCGGCTTCACCGGCCTTTGCTGCGATCGAAACCTCGGCGGCGCTGGCATTCTCAGCCTCGATCCGAGACTGCGCGCGCTGGTTCAGCACCACGATGCTGATGCGGCGATTCACCGGCGCGAGATCGTCCTTCTTGTCGAGCGGCATGGTCGCGGCCAGGCCGATCACGCGCAGCACCTTGCCCTCGTTCATGCCGCCGGCAATCAGCTCGCGCCGGGAGGCATTGGAGCGGTCGGAGGACAGCTCCCAGTTGCTATATGTGCGCTCGCCATTGGAATAGTTGGCGGAGTCGGTATGGCCGGACAGGCTGACCTTGTTGGGCATCTCGTTGAGCACCGGGCCGATCTCGCGCAGGATGCTGCGCATATACGGCTCGACCGCGGCGCTGCCGGTACGGAACATCGGCCGGTTCTGCGTATCCAGGATCTGGATGCGCAAACCTTCGCTGGTGATATCGAGCAACAACTGGGGGCGGAACTGGCGCAGCACCGGGTTGTTCTCGATGATCTGCTCAAGACGTTTCTTGAGCGAGCGCAGGCGCTCGGCTTCCTGGCGTTCCTTGGCCTTTTCCGTGGCGTCTTCGGGCGTCTTCCTGACTTCCGCGTCCTGGCGGGTCACGTCCGTGCCGCCGCCCGGGATCACGCTGGAAGACAAGCTGCTCTTGTTGCCGCCCGCAATGGCCACTTTCAGCGGCGTGCGGAAATACTCTGCCAATTGCACCAGGTCCTTGGGCTGGGCAGCCTTCAGCAGCCAAAGCACAAGGAACAGCGCCATCATTGCCGTCATGAAGTCGGCGTAGGCGATCTTCCACGATCCGCCATGATGCCCGGCGCTGCTCTTCTTGATGCGTTTGACGACAATGGGGTGCGCACCGTGCTCACTGCTCATCGCTGTCGCTCCTCTTCGTCAGGTGATGCTCTTGACTTCGCGGACGTGGTCGTCCAGTTCGAGGAAGGATGGCCGCTCGGTCGAGTACAGCACCTTGCGGCCGAACTCGACCGCCACCAGAGGTGCATACCCATTGAGCGAAGCCAGCAGCGTGACCTTGATGCACTCGTACATCTTCACGGTTTCGTCCACCTGGTGCTCGACCCGCGCCGCCAGCGGCGAGACAAAGCCGTAGGCGAGCAAGATGCCGAGGAAGGTGCCGACCATGGCGTGGGCAATCAGCGCGCCCAGCTCGGCCGGCGGCAGGTCTGCCGAGGCCAGCGCGTGCACCACGCCCATCACCGCGGCGACAATGCCGAAGGCGGGCAATCCGTCGCCGACGCGGGTCAGCGCATGCGCTGGCACCTCGGCCTCGTGGCGGAAGGTCTCGATCTCGTGATCCATCAGGGTCTCGATCTCGAAGGCGTTCATATTGCCGTTGACCATCATGCGCAGGTAGTCCGTCAGGAACTCCATCATTCCCGGGTCGGCAAGGATGCGCGGATACTGGCTGAACACGCTGCTGGCCGCCGGATCCGCGATTTCCTTCTCGAGGAACAGGATGCCTTCGCGGCGGGCCTTGGACAGCAGGACATAGAGCAGCGCCATGACTTCCATGTACAGCGCCTTGCTGTACTTGCTGCTGCGAAACAGTGTCGGCAGCACGCGAATGGTGGCCTTGATAGCCTTGCCATTATTGGAGCTGATGAACGCGCCGACCGCGGCGCCCCCAATGATGACAAGCTCTGCCGGTTGATAAAGCGCGCCCATATGGCCGCCGGTCATGGCGTATCCGCCAAGCACCGCCGCTATCACGACAACAAAGCCAATTACAACTAGCACGATTGATTCCCCGTCAGAAAAACACGCGTCAGGCACGCACAAGGGTCACCCCTCCAGCCAGGCGGATATACCGCCTGCCTTGGCAGGGCTCACCTGTCACGCAGGCTGCCATCGGATCTGAGACCTTGGGACTATCGGGCCTTGAAGCCTTGGGTCCTGAAGTCTGTCCGTCTTAAGACTTAACGACTGAAGACGGCAAGACTTGAAGACTTAGTGCCCTATCGACCCAAGGATTTCAGTCAGGCGACAGCTTGCGCTGGTGCGATGTCCTTCGAGAGCTTCTTGGCTTTGCCAGCACGCGAGGGCGGACGGCACAGGCTGCATACGAAATTCGCATGCGGCTCGTACGCGTGCGCAACGAAACGCCCGCCGCAGCAGGTGCAGCTGGAAAGCTGCAGCATGTTGCTCTCGAAAAACCGTACTAACGTCCAGGCACGGGTGAAACTTAAGACAATTTCGCTTTCGAGCAGCGATACGTGCTCAAGATAGAGCCGATAGGCTGCCACCACGCCGCGGATGCCAACCGTCTCGCCCTGCTGGACCATGAACTGATAGGCCGAGAAGAACAGCGAGGAATGGATGTTTGGCAACCAGGTGGTGAACCAGTCGGTCGAGAAGGGCAGCATGCCCTTGGGCGGCGAGGCGCCGCGCAGCTCCTTGTAGAGGCGGATCAGGCGATCGCGCGAGAGCGTGGTCTCGGCTTCGAGGACTTGCAGGCGCGCACCCAGGCCGATCAGCTCAATGGCGAGCTGGGTCTGGTTGGCATCCTGCAGGACGCTCTTGCGATTGGGGACGGGAGTGGCCGTGGTACTCCGGGCTGACGGGGCCTGCAGGAGCGCGGTCAATTGAGCGACTCCACGGGCTGCCGTGCGAGCAGGATCGCAGCATGGATCTGCTGCATATCATGGCTCTTGGCCGTATGGGTGAGTGTCGACAGCAAGGCATGGTCGTCGAACCGAAAACGGCATAGGACCATGTTTGATGCTGCCAGTTTGACAAGCTGGGCCGGTGTCAACTTGGCGAGAATGTCGGCAATTTCCTTGCTGACGCCAAGCCTGAACATGGCTTCCAGATGATTTTCGCGCACCAGGCGTTGCGCGAGCAGCAGATAGGCGAGATTGACCTCCCTGATCTCCTGGAGAACTTCACTGCTTTCCAATTTTTCCCCGCTACCAAAAGCCCTTCGACCGCTTGTCCGGCGCTTACCCGCAGCCGAAGGCTGAAGGCGACCAGATCGTTTGAGTGCGTGTTCGACGGGTACTGCGTACGACTACGGAACTGCGCTTGGTCAGACCTATCTGAAACGTTACAAATGTTACAGAGTGTAAGTGCGACTGACAGTGTTATATCGGCAATTTGAGCAGACTGCCAATCCCCTCTTACGTTGGGGTACAGCAATGTCGCATGAAACATACATGGGATTCAAAGTTTGTAACAGACATCTCCTTGTCATGTGATTTGCATAAAAACTGTTACGCGTATGTAACAGAGGAAAAGCTCTAAAATGGCGCGTTAGGTCATCCCGCCCGAGGGTGTACTAGTCGCATTCCTCTATTGACGGGTCGGTCTCACTGCACTAGGACCCTGCGCAGCCATGCCGCCACCCGTGCGAACAGGTCGTCGGGCTCTTCGCGGAACAGATGCGGGCAGGTTTGCTCCACCTGCTCCATCACGCGTGCAGCCTCTTCGGCACTCACAGTGCCATAGTCCATCGATAGCCCCAGCAACGCACGCAACTCGCCCAGCCGCGAGCGTGCCGTGCCTGCGGTGCGCTCAGTCTGCACCATGTACATGAGGTCGTAGACCCGGCGGCGCAGGCTTTCCGCGACGCGCCATGCCGGTGTCTGCATCTGCTCCTCAAGCGTGCGGATATCCACCGCCGAGGTGGCCAGCTGGGATGCCAGGGGATCGGTAAAGGCCAGGTCGGCCCCGGCGTCCTCCAGAATCTGCCGGGACCAGTCACGGGCGTGCGCAAGGCGTTCCTGGGGCGTCCACTCGTAGCGCACCGCCAGGCCATAGCCATAGCGCTGCGCGTCGCGCATCAGGGTCGCCATGGCATTGGGCAACTGCTTGTTGAACACGCGCTTGGCCCAGGCGTATTCCCCACCCGAGAGCAGCCGCGTGACGGCACGCTCGGTCAGCGGGCCGTCATGGTGAAGCAGGCGCGCCCGCAGGAAATCATCGAAGCCGGGCGGCGTGAACTCGTTGTCCAGCCCGGTCGAGAGCTTGACGAAGTGCTCGAACTCGGCACGCAGCTTGGCCGCGGCTTCTTCGGGCAGCGCCAGGGTGATTTCAGTAGTCATGATATGCAGATCCGGCTATGCCGCTGACGGTGGGAGCACCTTGTTCGCCGTCAGAAAGCGCTCCAATCGCCGCTTTCCGAGGCAACCAGGGCTGCGGGACGCGCGGCGCGCGCCGTAACCGGCGCAGGCATATCACGTCCGCCCTCGCGCTCATCCTTGTCCACCGGCGCGGGCTCGGCATGACCGGACTCTTCGTGGCGGGAGGCCGGTGCCGACGGCTCCATGCGCTTGGGCTTGGCCTTGGGCGCAGCGATCACCTTGGGCTGCGGCGCTTGCACGCGCGAGCCGGCAAAGGCATCCGTTTCGGCCAGGCGGAAACTGGCTACCGAGGATTGCAGGCGCGTGGCCTGGTCTTCCAGGGAACCGGCGACAGCCGCGGCCTGCTCGACCAGCGCCGCGTTTTGCTGCGTCACCTCGTCCATTTGCGCCACGGCCTTGTTGACCTGCTCGATGCCCGAGCTCTGCTCGGCGGACGCCGCGCTGATCTCGCCCATGATGTCCGTCACGCGCTTGACCGCCTGCACGATCTCACCCATGGTGTGCCCGGCCTGGCCCACCAGCGTCGAGCCGTTGTCCACCCGCGCCACCGTGTCGCCGATCAGGCCCTTGATTTCCTTGGCCGCGTTCGCGCTGCGCTGCGCCAGGCTGCGCACCTCGCCTGCCACCACCGCAAAGCCCCGGCCTTGCTCGCCGGCACGCGCGGCTTCCACTGCCGCGTTCAGCGCCAGGATGTTGGTCTGGAAGGCAATGCCTTCGATCACACCGATAATGTCGACGATCTTCTTGGAGGCATCGTTGATCTCATCCATGGTCTTCACCACGCGGCCCACCACTTCGCCACCCTTGACCGCGGTCTCGGAGGCGTTGGCTGCCAGGCCGCTGGCCTGCCGCGCGTTGTCCGCGTTCTGGCGCACCGTGCTGGTCAGCTCTTCCATGCTCGATGCGGTTTCTTCCAGCGAGGCCGCCTGCTGTTCGGTGCGCTGCGACAGGTCGCTATTGCCCGCGGCGATCTCACGCGAGGCGGATGCGATCGATTCCGCGGAATCCTTGAAGTCACGCACCATGGCCGAGAGTTGCTGCTGCATCTGCCGCATGGCGTGCAGCAGGCTGTCCTTGTCGCCCGCACGCAGCTTCACGTCGGCCGAAAAGTCACCCTCGGCGATACGCGAGGCAATATCCACCGCGTAGGCCGGCTCGCCGCCCAGCTGGCGCGACAGCGTACGGGCCAGGAAGGCGCCCAGCAGCACGGAGACGGCCAGGCCGCCCAGCACCAGGCCCAGCATCCACAGGCGGGAGCTTTCGTAGACGCCACGTGCTTCGTCCATATTGGCCAGCGCGCGATCGTCGCGTCGCTTGACCATCTTTGCCATCACGTCTTCGAGCGCGCGGCTATCCTTGATCAGGTCGGCGCTTTCGCTAAAGACCTGGCTTTCAAACTGCGAGGTATCGAGCGGCTGCTTGCTGACGAGCGCCACATACTTGCCCAGGCGCTCACGGTAGGCCGGCAGCAGGGTGTCGAATTGCTTGACGAGGGCGATCCCCTCGGGCTGGCCGAACGCCGGGCGCGCGCGCTTCATGCTCTCGTCCAGCAGGACCAGCGACTTTTCGATCTGCTCCTTCTCTGCGGCGCGCTCGCCCATGGTCGAAGCCGACAGCAGCGCAATCTGCGCGCGGCTGGAATAGAGCAGGTCGATGTTGCCGCTCTGCACCGCCTTGAGCGCCTGCAGGTCGCCGTGATAAATCCGGCTGGTCCAGTCCGTCATGCGTCCCATATTGATGACGCCCAGCAGACCCATCACCGCGCCGATAAGCGACACGACCAGAAAGCCAACGACCAGCTTGGTCGTGACGCGGAGCTGATTGAACCATTGCATGCAGACTACCTCTTTTTTCTGAATGACTTGACCGGGGCCTCATCTGTCCGCTGCCGGCGGGTTGCCGGCAGTGCGCACGACAGGCGCTACTTCTTTTTCTAGAACACGCTTTCAGGCCGATTGCCTCGACACTGCTTGATCTCTTTCTCTTTTCAGGCTTGCGCCAGATGCAGCGCATCGCCCTGACGGGCGCGCACCGGCCGTGCTTCAGGGCGCAAGCTGACGCGGAAGGTGGCTACCGCATCGCGCAAGCGCCCGGCCTGGTCTTCCAGTGCGCCGGCCGCGGCCGCGGCCTGCTCCACCAGTGCCGCGTTCTGCTGTGTCACCTCGTCCATCTGGGCCACGGCCTTGTTCACCTGCTCGATGCCCGAGCTCTGCTCGGCGGACGCCGCGCTGATCTCGCCCATGATGTCCGTCACGCGCTTGACCGCCTGCACGATCTCGCCCATGGTCAGCCCGGCCTGGCCCACCAGTGCCGAGCCGTTGTCCACCCGTGCCACCGTGTCGCCGATCAGGCCCTTGATTTCCTTGGCCGCGTTCGCGCTGCGCTGTGCCAGCCCGCGCACCTCTCCCGCCACCACCGCGAAGCCCCGGCCCTGTTCGCCGGCCCGCGCGGCTTCCACCGCCGCGTTCAGCGCCAGGATATTGGTCTGGAAGGCAATGCCTTCGATCACGCCGATAATGTCGACGATCTTCTTCGATGCACCGTTGATGTCGTCCATGGTCTGCACCACGCGGCCCACCACTTCGCCGCCCTTGACGGCAATCTCGGAGGCGTTGGCTGCCAGGCCGCTGGCCTGCCGCGCGTTGTCCGCGTTCTGGCGCACCGTGCTGGTCAGCTCTTCCATGCTCGATGCGGTTTCTTCCAGCGAGGCTGCCTGCTGTTCGGTGCGCTGCGACAGGTCGCTGTTGCCCGCGGCCACCTGGCGCGTGGCCGTGGAAATGCTCGCCATGCCCTCCTGGATCTCGCCCACCACCGACAGCAAGCTGCGCTGCATCGTGCGCATGGCACGCGCCAGCGCCCCCACCTCGTCGCTCGCGCGGTAGTCCAGGCGCGTGGTGAGATCGCCCGCGCCCATGCGCAAGGCAAAGTCGAGCATGTCCTGCACCGGCCGGTTCACGCGTGCCAGCAGCAGCGTGCCGCCGATAAAGGATGACGCGACCGCCAGCCCGAAACCGCCCCACAACCAGGGCCGAAACTGGCTCGTAGCTTCTGCCCCGGCCAGCGCCTCGAAGGCCAGCAGCGCCGCGAGGAACCACACCAGGCCCGCCGCCTGCGACAGCAGGATGCGCCGCTTGAGCGTGATCTTGCCCAGGCGTGCCGGCAGCCCCGCCAGGCCCCTGCGTACCACGGCACCATCGCGCACGGCCAGGCCCGAGCCGCCGCCCTCGCGCAGGCGTGCGTAAGCGGCGCCTGCTGCCTCGACCTGCTCGCGCTGCGGCATCGAACGCACCGAGGTATAGCCCACCAGCTGGCCGTCGACGACCGTGGGTGTCACCGTGGCACTGACCCAGTAGAAATCACCGTCCTTGCGGCGGTTCTTGACGATGCCGACCCACGAGCGTCCGGCCTGAATGGTCTTCCACAGGTCGGCGAATGCCTCCGGCGGCATGTCCGGATGGCGGACCAGGTTGTGCGCGGCGCCGAGCAATTCCTCGGCCGCGAATCCGCTGGCCTCGATAAAGGCGCGGTTGGCGAACGTGATGCGACCCTTCAGGTCGGTCCTGGAGATCAGGTAATCGTCTGCGGAGAGCTTGTACTCTCGGGAGGTAACGGGTTGATTATTTCGCATGAATGGAAGACTGCATGGATCGGGCTCTCGCTACGTGCGGCCGCCTCAGCTGGCCGCGGCTGCCTCGATGGCCGCGAGTTCTTCGGTGTCTAGCAATTTCTCGATGTCGACGAGGATCAGCATGCGGCTTTCGACCGAGCCGATGCCGCGGATGTAATCCGTCTCGCCGGAGAGCTGGGGTGCCTGCCGGATCTGGCCCGGCGCCAGCGTCAGCACGTCGGACACACCGTCGACCACGATGCCGGTGGTGCGATCGTGCAGGTCGGCGATGATCACGACCGTGTACTGGTCGTAGTTGACCTTGTCCTGGCGAAACTTGATGCGCAGGTCGATGATCGGGACGATGATCCCGCGCAGGTTGACCACGCCCTTGAGATAGGCGGGCGCATTGGCAATCTGCGTGACGTTCTCATAGCCACGGATCTCCTGCACCTTGAGGATGTCGACGCCGTACTCCTCGCCGCCCAACCTGAACGCGAGGAACTCTTCCCCCGCGCCCTCTGTCTTGTTCCCGGCTTTCATTTGCTGGCTCCCGCTGCAATGACCGGCCATGCGGCGCTGCCAAAGCCGCAGCCGGCCGGCCCGCGAGCGGGCAGCCAGGCCGAGACTCAGCCTGCGACGAGGCACGAATATCGTTTACCTCTTAACGGCAGTCCTGGACGTGACTGAAGGGCAACAATGCCAAGGCATTTACCCTACCTTGGAGGGGTCTAGCAGCGCATTCACGGCTTCCATCAACTGATCCGGATCGAACGGCTTGGCCAGGAATCCGGACGCGCCGGCCACGCGAGCCTGCTCGCGCACCTGGCTGTCGGCCTCGGTGCTCAGCATCAGCATCGGGATGGCGGCATAGGCAGGTTTCGCACGCAGCGTGCGGATCAGGGTCAGGCCGTCCGTTCCCGGCATCACCTGGTCGGTCACCAGCATGCCGAAGTCAGCGTCGAGGGCCAGCGCCAGCGCCTCGTCGCCGTCGGCGGCTTCGGACACGGCGTAGCCCCCCGCGCGCAGGCAGGCGCCGATCATGCGGCGCAAGGAGGGAGAATCATCGACGACTAGAATATGAGGCAAAGACATAGCGGCTCCGTTGACAGCACGATGGTGAGTCCACAAGCCGGGGTTCTGGCACGGTGGACCGATGTTCCTGCGGACGGGGCTGCGGTGTGCGGCGATGCGCGACTGGCGTGGCCGGTGCAAACAACGCCCCTTTGGGGCATATCGGCAGCGGCGGCCGAATCCGTAGCACGGTTGCGTCGATCGGCGGGATTTGTGGCATTTGTTACCCCACGAGCATGGGGTGCATCTGGCGGCGGCGGGTGGGCATACTACGGCCTCGCCGTAAAATGGCCCGCGCACCGGCGGGCCATGGCACGCCTGCGCTACCCGCGACTGAGGCACTGCAATACCATCGGAACGTGATCATGTCGAACTTGCCAGGCCCGCAGTGGAGCAAACGGGATACCCCTGACCCGCGCCAACCCGACAAGCTCACCGTCTTCGTCCAGGGCGCCCCGGACGCATTGCTGGCGTCGCTGCCGGATTTTGGTGGATGCCTGCACTGGGTATCGCGGCGCCCGCGCCAGCCGGCCGATGCGCAGCTTGTGATCGTGGAGCGGCAGATCAACGCTACCACCGCCCAACGCCTGCGCTCCCTGCGCCATCCCGATCGCCTTGTGCTCACATTGCTGGTCGACGGCCTGCCACATGCCGCCAGCGGCTGCGGGCCCATCGTGCCGACCACCGCCGAGGCGCTGCCGCATACCCTGCAGCTGCTGGCTTCAGTGCTGTTCGCGCCGGTACTCAGCGACGGGCCCATGCCTCTGAACTGGCGGGACGTGCAGACCGTGGCCAATCGCGACGCCATTGGCCTGCCCTTGCACCTGGACACCAGCAGCGAGGCCGGCATGTCGGATGAGCTGCTGATGCAGCTGGCGCGCTTTCATGGCCGCACGCGGATCGAGCCGGAGGCGCTGCTGGCGAGCATCTACCTGCCGCGCGGGCTGCCGTCGCTGGTTAGTTGCAGCCAGCAGTTGCGCCGGCTTGGGGCCGTTACAGGGCATCATTGCGAGACCCGGTTTGCCTTGCTGGTGCCTGAGAGCGGGCGGTTTACCCGGCTTTTGGCGTTGTTTCCGCCTGGAGGCGCGTTACCGGAGCCGTTCACGCCCAGAAAGTGAGGTTTGACGGCGAGGCGTCATTCGCCCGAATCGCCCGAATCGCCCAAATCGGCCGATTCTCCTCACGCTCCCGATAACAAATTGGCAAACGTGACCGGGTCCAAGGGATGCGACAGCAAGTACCCCTGCGCCTCGTCACACCCCATCCCCGCCAGGATATCCAGTTGCGAATGCGACTCCACGCCTTCGGCCACCACCCGCATCTTCAGCTCGTGCGCCAGCGCCACCATCGACCCGACAATGGCCCTGCCCTGCGCATCGACATCCAGCCCGCCAATCAAGGTCCGATCGATCTTCAGCGTCCCGACCCGCAAGCGCTTGAGATAACCGAGGCTTGAATAGCCACTGCCAAAGTCGTCCAGCGCCACGTGGATGCCCAGCGCCTGCAGCTCCAGCAGCGTCTCCAGCGATTGGGCGATGTCCTTCATCGCCGCGGTCTCGGTGATCTCGAGCGTGACAGCCGATGGCGGGATGTCATGCTGGTGGATCTGCTCGAGCAGGTACTGCGGGAAGTCGCGGCTGGCAAAGCGCAAGCCGGAGACGTTGATGGCCACCGGCACCACAGGGATGCCGTCGTCCTGCCACTGTCGGATCTGCCGGCAGACCGTGGCGATCACCCAGTCGTCGAGCTTGTCGATCTGGCCGGACTGCTCCGCCACCGTGATGAACTCGGCGGGATTGACCTGCCCCAGGGTCGGATGGCGCCAGCGGCATAGGGCCTCGGCGCCGATCACGGTACGCTGGCGCACGTCGAACTTCGGTTGGTACTGCAAGGCCAGGCCATCGTCCTGGATGGCCAGCCACAGGTCGCGGCGGATCACCCGCATGCGCCGGGCGCGTTCACCGGCTGCCGAGTTGAATACGCGCACCTGGTTCGAGCCGCTCTCGCGCGCCTCGCTCAGGCTCACGCGTGCAGCCTGCATCAGGGCCTCGGAGGTTTGCGCATCGCGCGGGTAGATGGCAATGCCGATGTTTACGCCGATCTGCATCTGCAGGCCACGCGCGGCCACGAACTCCGCGAGCGAGCCCAGCAGGCGCGCGCCCAGCTCATTGGCGCGGCTCTGGTGCACCATCTCCGGCACGCCGACCGCGAATTCGTCCCGCGCCAGGCGCGCCAGGAAGTCGTGCGGCTCCAGCGCTGCCTGGGCCAGCGCCCCGGCATCCTGTGCCAGGATATCGTCGGCGCGCACCTCGAAAACCTCATCGACCTCGCGAAAATCGGCGATATGCACCAGCAGCACGGCGCAGCTGGTCTCGGCCAGGCGCGCCTGGGCGATCGACTGGTCGAGCCAGCGCGCAAAGCCGGTGCGGTCCGGAAGGTCCGTGCTGACGCTGTACTCCCCGACCGTGCCATGCCCGCGCGCGGTCGCTCGCACGGTCAGGCGGCCCGGGATACGGCCACGGCGCCGCATCGGCACCGTCGGCCCACCGCTGCCGGCGATGCCACCGGTACCGGCCGGATGGTCCTCGAACATCTCGTCCAGCGCATGGCTCTGCGGGCTTGCGAAACTGCCGCTGCTGGCCAGCCGCCATCCGGGCAAGTTGGCGCGGCGCAGGGCGAAGAATCCCAGCGGCAGCAAAAGCAGCGCGCCCGCCGCCATCCAGGCCGGCGGCATGAACCTGCCGGGATCCAGGCACAGGGCGGACGGGTGCGGGGCCTCGCCGCACAGGGTGCTCAGGCGCATGCCGGCAGCCACCACCACGCCGGCGCCGGCCAGTGTCATCGCCAGCGCAGCACCACGCAGTGGCACGTTGCGGCGCAGCCAGGGAAAGGCAAGCGTGAGTGCGGCCGTCGCGGCGAGTGCCACCGCGGCCTGCGACACGTCGTGCGTGACGCGCAGGCTGCCGGAACCCAGCGCAACCCATAACGGCAGGCCTACGGAAGCAGGGGAGAGCAGCAAGACCGCCCATTGCAGCGACCGGGCCGGCCCGCTAGGCAGCTCCCGGTCCGGCTTGGCTGCACGTATCCCCAACCCGACCGCGAGGCCGGATAGGGCAGCGAGCAGCAGAAGGCTAGCACTCATGTCAATAAGGAAGCTGCGCAAAAATTGGGGGCGATGGCGCGACGATCCAGGCGATGCGGGCGCAAAACCCGCATCATCGCATCACACGCGCTTCCCCGGTGATGAAAACGGCGGCAAACGTTCAACCATGGCTCAGAACGCGCTCCAGTCGTCGCCGCCAGCGTTGGCCGTAGCCATCGCCGGGGCGGCCGGACGTGCCGCGCGTGCCTGACGCTGGACCGGCGTGCGCGGACGCGCCGGCATGGCCGGCTGGCGCCCGGGTGAACTGCTCGCCGCGGCCTTGGCGGCCACGGGCGCGCGCGTTGCCGGCGGCTGCGCTGCCATCACGTGGCTGCCGGAAAGACGGAACACCGACACCACGCCATTGAGCTTCTGCGCCTGCTCTTCCAGGGCGCCGGCTGCCGCCGCGGCCTCTTCCACCAGCGCGGCATTCTGCTGGGTGACCTGATCCATCTGCGTGACCGCCTGGTTGACCTGCTCGATGCCGCTGGTCTGTTCCTGCGTGGCCGCGCTGATCTCGTTCATGATGTCGGTGACGCGCTTGACCGCGTTGACAATCTCGCCCATGGTCTGGCCGGCTTCGGCGACCAGCTTGGTGCCACTTTCCACGCGCTGGCCGGATTCGCTGATCAGCGCCTCGATCTCCTTGGCGGCGGCGGCCGAGCGCTGCGCCAGGGTGCGCACCTCGCCTGCCACCACCGCGAAGCCGCGGCCTTGCTCGCCGGCACGCGCGGCTTCCACCGCGGCATTCAGCGCCAGGATGTTGGTCTGGAAGGCAATGCCTTCGATCACGGCAATGATCTCGACCACCTTGCGTGACGAGCCATTGATCTCGTTCATCGTATCAACCACGCGGCCCACCACGTCGCCACCCTTGAGCGCGATCTGCGAGGCATCGGTGGCCAGCACGCCGGCCTGGCGCGCGTTGTCCGAATTCTGGCGCACGGCCGAAGTCAGCTCTTCCATGCTGGCGGCGGTCTCCTCCAGCGACGAGGCCTGCTCTTCGGTACGCTGCGACAAATCGAGATTGCCGGTGGCGATCTGCTGCGTGGCCGAGGCGATCGAGTCGGTGCCGCCGCGCACCTGCGAGACGATGTTCGACAGGCTTTCCTGCATGGCGACCAGTGCCTGCATCATGCGGCCCACCTCATTGCGCGACACATTGGTGATACGCGAGGTCAGGTCACCCGCTGCGATACGCTCGAAGACCGCCAAGGCCTCCTCCACCGGCCGGACGATGGCCCGCTGCAGGGTGGTCGTGCACAGCGCGGCCACCACCAGGCCAAAGGCGATCAGCAGGAAGCAGAGCACGCGCACATGCCGGAAGCCAGCTTGCGCGTCATTGAAATTGGACTCGCCGGTACGGTACTGGAATGCCTGCAGTGCCTCGTAGGCCGTTGCCATGCTGCGCTGCAGATCGGGCAAGTCTTTCTTGGCAACCTTGAGTGCCGCGTCCGCGTTGTTCTCCTTCAAGGCTTTTTGCAGGGGCAGGATGCCCTTTTCCATGAATTCCTGGCGCTTGCGGCCAAACTCGGTGGCCAGTGCCTTTTCTTCAGCGTCCTGCGGTAGCGCAGAGTATCGCTTCCAGGCCGCCTCGGCACTGTCGACGAATACCATCGAACGGTCCACCACCGCCTTGGCATCATCTCCCTCTCCCGGCATGACGCCGCGATCGAGGGCCAGGCGCATGCGCGTCATGCCAAGCATGGCCTCGCCCAGCGCTTGCGAGGAGGCTAGCTGGTTGCCATAGGTTTCCTGAAGCGCCTCGTTGCTGTGCGACATGCCATACAGGCCAACGCCGCCAACCAGCATCAGAAGAAGCGACAACATTGCCATTGCGCCGCGCAGCAGAGTTTTGATCTGGATATTGTTATGGAAAGACATGAAGCACCCGATACGGTAAGGAATGCGCAAGGCCTCCACCGGCCCCGGCCCGGCGGATCGACACCCCAGCGACCCGCTCAGGGCAGATAACGGCGGTGCCCCGCGATTCCTTGAGCCGGGTGCCGTGCCCGCCACGCCAGACCGCTCATGGCGGGACGGCCGCGGCGCAGCGCCCTCGCCCTGCTCATTCGCGCTCTCCTGGCACTACCTGAAAACCCTCTCCCGTGGCAAAAAAAGCGCCACCAGCCAGATAGTGCATTGAGCGGCACTCAGCGTCCGGAAAATGCCATCTACCCTCTGAAAATGCAGCGGAGTCTGCCCACGCGGCCACCACTTCCGCGATGAACAAGTCGTAGCGGCCAGCCACGGCTGGCTCGGGAATGACGCGGCACTCCAGCCAGGCGAGGCAGCCGGCCACCAACGGCGCGGCAATTTCCGCCGCCGCGAACGTGGACAGTCCCGCAGCGGCGAATTTGTCCTGCTCGCGGCCGGAACGCGAGCCCACTGCCAGCGTGGCGGCAGCCTGCCCACGCGCGGGTATGTTCAGTGCGAACTCACCGCAGGCATCCACCAGCTCGCGCGTGAGCGTGCTGGCGTCGATCACCACCGCCACTTTCGGTGGCTGGAAATCCAGCGGCATGGCCCAGGATGCCGCCATCACGTTGCGCCGGCCAGCATGGGCGCTGGTGACCAGCGTCACCGGGCCGTGATTCAGCAGGCGATAGGCTTTTGCCAGCTCTACGGGGACGCGCCGGGAAGCGGCGCCGACGTTAATCGAGTCGTCAAGCATGTCGGATACGGATGAAGGTTCGCTCAAACTGAAATCGGATCGGCATTGTTGCAGCAAAAGCACTTTATGACCCTCGCCATTACGAGGGGAAGGGTTATTGCGCAGCGCGAGTGTAAAAAACCGAATCTGCGCCACGCATGGATTTCGGCGAGCCGCCAAAGTGGGCACCACGCCGGAAAATCCGGCCCCATCGATGACCGGCGACCTGCGCGGAAGTTCATTAATTAGATGGAGCAGATGATTTATCAGAATTCTCCCCATCGGGGTTAAAAGCGTTTGCAGGATCGCTTGCGGCCGTTATAATTCATCCGGTTCATCATGCTCACCCAGTAAATCGAGGCTCGTAATGGCGACTTATCAGGAAATTGTTCAGAAAATCAGCGAACTTCAAAAGCAGGCCGAGGAAATCAAGGCCCGCGAGCAGGCTTCCGTCATCGCCGATATTCGCCAGAAAATCGACCAATATGGACTGACCGCGGACGACCTTGGCTTCGGCACCAAGCCCGCCGCCGGCAAGAAGGCAACCCGCAAGGTACCGGTTCGCTATCGCGACAGCGCAGGCAATACCTGGACTGGCCGCGGCAAGCGTCCGGGCTGGCTGACCCAGGCCCTGGCCGCGGGCAAGACCATCGAGGACTTCCTGATTCGCTAAAGTCGGGCGCAACGCCGGGCATGGCGGCCGACTGCGCCGCGAGCCCGCAGGACTCCTGAAGACGGCCGGGCATTTGCCCGGCCGTCTTTATTACCTGCTGCCCTGTCCTCGCCTCGACACGCCGGAGAAACCGGGCACGCAGATAACGGCTGCGCGCCCCGCTTGCCTACGTGCCCGCGCGTCCGCGCCAGGCAGCTTAGCCGGCAAACCCCAGCGGGTTCATCGACTGCCAGCGCCAGGAATCCTCGCACATGCGATCGATGTCGTGCTGCGCGCGCCAGCCGATCAGCTGTTGCGCCAACGCGGGGTCGGCGTAGCACGAAGCGATATCGCCAGGGCGGCGGTCCCCGATCACGTAGGGCACCGGGCGCCCGCTGGCGCGCTGGTAGGCCGCGACCACTTCCAGCACGCTGTAGCCCCGGCCCGTGCCGAGATTGACCGTCAGGCACTGCTGCTGGTCACGCAGGTAGACCAGGGCCGCAAGGTGGCCGGCTGCCAGATCGCAGACGTGGATGTAATCGCGTACACCGGTGCCGTCGACCGTGGGATAGTCGCCACCGTGCACCTGCAGCTTCTCGCGGCGCCCGCCGGCGACTTGCGCCACATAAGGCATCAGGTTGTTCGGCACACCACCCGGGTCCTCCCCGATCAGCCCGCTTTCGTGCGCGCCCACCGGATTGAAATAGCGCAGGTAGGCGATACGCCAGGCGGGATCCGACAGTTCCAGGTCACGCAGGATCTGCTCGCTCATCAGCTTGGTCTGGCCATACGGATTGGTCGCCGACAGCGGAAAGTCCTCCAGGATCGGCACCGCATGCGGATTGCCATAAACGGTGGCGGAAGAGCTGAACACCAGTTGCTTCACGCCAGCCGTGTTCATGGCCGAGCAGAGGGTGAGCAGGCCATTGAGATTATTGTCGTAATAATCCAGCGGTTTGCTGACCGATTCCCCCACCGCCTTGAGTGCCGCGAAATGAATCGCGCCCGAGATCCGGTGTTCGGCGAACAAACGGTCCAGCAAAGCGCGGTCCCGCACGTCGCCTTCGACAAAATGCGGGCGCTGGCCGGTAATCTGCGCAAGACGCTCGACCACGACGCGATTGCTGTTGCAGAGATTATCCAGGCCGATCACGTGATAGCCGGCCTCGAGCAAGGCGACCCAGGTGTGCGAGGCGATATAACCGGTGGCTCCCGTGAGCAGCAAGGTTTCAGACATAGCGATTCATCAAATAGTTGTGAAAAGAGACGTAACAGGCGCCAGGACAGGGCGCACGATGCAACAAGCGAAATCCATGCTTCAGGCTGCAATATCGCGCGCTGTCCTGGCGGGCGGCAGGCACGCCCCGCCAGGGTTGCCCGCATCGGATCGAAACAGATTGAAAGAGGTTGAAAGAGGGCGGCTAAGCATAGCAGGCCACATCTGTCGTGCCTGTGTCACCGGCACGGCGCACCGGTTTCAGCCCTGCACGTGCCTGCCAGGCCTCAAAAGCGGCACGCAAGCGCCAGCCGGACTCCAGGTCGCGCATGCCGAGACACTGCGCCACCTCGGCCGGGCCGGCTCCGGCCTCGAAATGCAGTGCGCCGCAGGTATTGCGCAGCGTCTGCGGCGACGCGCGCTCGCTGCGCCCCGCCAGCACGCCAGCCTCGTCGAGCAGGATCTCCACACGGCGGTATAGCGAGGCCGCGTGCAAGTGCCGCCCGCTTGGCATGGCCGGAAACACCAGGTTGCCCAGCGTGCCGGTACGGGAGCGGATTTCCATCCAGGCCAGCAGCGCCGCCCGCGCGAAGGCAAAGACCGGCGCCTCGTACGCGCGGCCGTTGTCGGCGCGCACCAGGCGCAGCCTGGCGGCGTCCTCGGCGATGCTGTCGATGCCCAGGCCGCGCGCTTCGCCCACTTTCAGGCCGGCGCCCAGCAACACGGCCACCAGTGCGGTGTCGCGGGCGCGCTTCCATTGGGTGGCCGACAGCGCGGCGCCGTCCTGCCCGGCCGCCAGGGCCGCCGGTGCCAGCACGCGGGCAATCAGGGCATCGCGCTCGGCGGGCAGCAAGAAGGCGGTCGGATCGTTCTCGCCTTCGGCGAGGTGAGCGCGCACCGCCTGGCTGGCCGGGTTGTGCAAGCCGTCCTGCAATAGCGATAGATGGTGGAAGACACGCTCGATCAGCCGCGTGTAGCGGTAACGGTGATGCTTGTGCAGATCCTGCTCATCGAGGAAGGCCCCGATCTGCTCTGCCGACCAGGACAGCGGCGCCAAGCCGCGCTCGCCCGACCAGCGCAAGAGCTTGCCCCACATCGCGCGGTACACCACAGCCGTGCCATGGCGAAAACCGTGGCTGGCCAGCCAGCCATCGAAGGCTCGCTCGGGCTGCTTCCGCCAGGCCTCCAGGTCCGCATCGAACAGGTCGGGGGATGGCCCGTTGGCGCTCATGTCAGTACTCACTCGCGCTCCTGCATTGGTTTTCGGCAATGCCGCTATTGTAGACAAGTCGCCACAAAAGACAGAGTTCGTTTGACCGCTGCCCAAGCACGGGCGGGCCTCATCCGGCAATCCGGAACGCACCGGTTCCTGCCCTCGCAACGTCAGGCCATTGCATTTGGCGTCGTCTGCTGCTACCTTTCACACATCGCTATGCAACCAGTTGCATAGCGATGTGCAAGCCGCCGCTGCCGTAGCCCCTGAGGGGCCACGGGCAAGCGTTGCGCAGCGTGCCGCAACGGGCGACTCCCACGCCCTCGGCCCAACCGGAGGAGACACCGTGACCCAAGCAACCTTGTCAGCGGCGGCGCAGGCCTCGCTAGCCATCTGGCACCGCATGATCGCCACCCATTCCATGTCCGACCTGGACAGCATCGTGGCGGACGAAGTGGTTTTTCACTCGCCCGTCGCCCACACGCCGTACCCGGGCCGCGTTGCCCTGCGCATGGTGCTGGAATCCGTCAACCAGGTGTTCCAGGACTTCCGCTACCACCGCACGTTTGTCAGCGACGACGGGCGCGGCGTGGTGCTGGAGTTCAGCGCGACGGTCGATGGCAAATCCGTCAAGGCCATCGACATGATCCGTTTTAACGACGCCGGCAAGATCGACGACTTCGAAGTCATGGTCCGCCCGAAGAGCGGCCTGGACGCGCTCGCCGCCGCCATGGGCGCCCGCCTCGCCAGCCAGAAATCCGTGTTGCAGGGCGCCAGCGCCTGAGCGCATCGCCGTTTCCCGTATCCCTATCCGTTCCACTGTATTCACTCTCGCAGAAACGCCATGTCACTTCCCGCCATTCTCCAGAACCGTCTTTCGCTGCCGGTGGTTTGCTCGCCGCTGTTCATCATCTCCAACCCCGACCTGGTGATCGCCCAGTGCAAGGCCGGCGTGGTCGGCTCATTCCCGGCGCTCAATGCACGCCCTGGCCCGGTGCTCAACGACTGGCTGGACCGCATCACCACCGAGCTGGCCGAGCACGACGCCAAGCATCCGGACCGCCCGTCGGCACCGTTCGCGGTCAACCAGATCGTGCACAAGTCCAATGACCGGCTCGATCACGACCTGGAACTGTGCGTGCGCTACAAGGTGCCGATCGTCATCACCTCGCTGGGCGCGCGCAAGGAAGTCAACGATGCCGTGCACTCCTATGGCGGCATCGTGCTGCACGACATCATCAACAACACCTTCGCACGCAAGGCCATCGAGAAGGGCGCCGACGGCCTGATCGCGGTCGCCTCGGGCGCAGGCGGCCACGCCGGCGTGCTGTCGCCGTTTGCGCTGCTGCATGAAATCCGGGAGTGGTTCGACGGCCCGCTGCTGCTGTCGGGCGCCATCGCCAGCGGCGACGGCATCCTCGCGGCGCTGGCCGCAGGCGCCGACCTGGCCTATGTGGGCTCGGCCTTTATCGCCACCGAAGAGGCCAACGCGCAGGCCGGCTACAAGCAGATGATCGTCGACAGCACGGCGTCGGACATCGTCTACTCGAACCTCTTTACCGGCGTGCACGGCAACTACCTGCGCCAGAGCATCGTCAATTCCGGGCTCGATCCGGAAGCGCTGCCGCAATCGGATCCGTCCAAGATGAACTTCGGTTCGGGCAGCGCCAAGGCCTGGAAAGACATCTGGGGCGCTGGCCAGGGCGTGGGCGCCATCAAGCGCGTGGTGCCGGCCGCCGAACTGGTGCGCCGCTTTGCGGAGGAATACGCGCTGGCGCGCCGCCGCCTTGGGCTGGCCCCGGCAGCGGCTTACGCCAACGGCGCGACGGCGGCCGACCTGGCCTGAGCGCGTTGTTGACGGTGGCCAGCGCGCCGCAGCGCCTGGCCACCTGTCCGATCCCCCTATTGGCGCCCGTTTCCACGCATTTCCCATCCGCCGGGCGCGATCGCCCGGCGCGACTTCAGGCCGCGTCGTCCTGCTTATCCAGCAGCGGCAACAATTCCTCGGCCCACGACACCCAATCCTCTTCATACCGGATGCCGCGCTTGAGCAGGGCGTGCTGCACCTGTTGCGCGCGCGTGGGCTGCGCGGCGGAGAAATCGCGCCGCTCGATCTGGCGATAGGTCTCGAGCCGCTCGCGGTGCAGGCCGATCAGCCGCGCCATCTCCGGCCTCAGCCCGAGCGGGCCCACGACAGCATCGGCGCGCAGCTTCACCAGGATTTCATCTCGCACGTCCAGGCCGGCGGTAGGCGCCAGCACCCAGCGCGCCAGTTCGTCGCGCCCTGGCGGCAGCACGAAGTAGACCTTCTTGCGATTCCTGGCGTCACCCTCCCCCTCATCCGCGGCAATCCAGCCGTGCTCGGCCATGCGGCCCAGCTCCCGATAGATCTGCTGATGCGTCGCATGCCAGAAATAGCCGATGGAGCGGTCGAAGCGGCGAGCCAGCTCGTAGCCGGAAGACGGTTTTTCCAGAAGGGAGGTCAGGAGTGCGTGCTGAACGGACATGCGGGAAGCGTGACGTGGAGGCCGGTCGCCCGGTGGCGGCATATGGCTGCCGCCATGGCTTTGGGTGGCGAGCGCCTATGGTAGCGCAAAGCCCGGCCCCGCCAGGGCTGCTGCCCACGGATACCGCCAATTTCCGGCTGTTGGACACACGAAAAATGACAAGGCAACGACAACGCTGATGCAGATCTAAAAAATGCTAAATAGCATTTTTCGGCAGGGTGCAATACATTTGCAGACATAGTCATTCCGCATGCCTGTTGCCGGTTCTCGGCCACGGCACAGCCATGCCAGTCATTCACCAGGAGTGGTCCATGCCAGGACGAACAGATTTCGCCGAAGACCGGGATGTCCCGTGGGAGGCCGATGGGCCCCAAGCCGCCAGCCAGCCCGCGTCGGCTACAACGATGCCCGTGTACTACCGCCTGCCGGATACGCCGGACGGGCACCATATCAAGGAGTACGCCAGCGGCTTGCGTCAGCTGGTGCGTTTTGTGGGCGTGGAAGAACAGGTTGTCAAGTACAGCCTGGCCTGACGGCTGATGCGCCGCGTGCGCCGTGCACCGTCTCCTGCCAATGTTTCCCCCCTGTCTCCTCCTGCCCTGTGTGTGGGCCAGGATTGGGCCCGCAACCTACCGCGGGCTTTTTTCTGCCCTGAGCGCTTCCACACATCAAGCGCACGTAAAAAGGCCGACCCCGAAGGGCCGGCCTTTTTACTGTCATCGGCCCGGGCCAGAAGTCCGGGCCGGGGCAACCGTGCGGGGATCGATCAGTCCACCGTGGCGCCCGAAGCCTTCACCACCTTGGCCCACTTGGCGGTCTCGGTCTTCATGAAAGCGGCCAGTTCGGCCGGCTTCTCGGGATGCGGCTCCGCGCCCTGGTCGGCCATCTGCTTCTTCACTTCCGGCATGGCCAGGATCTTCACCACTTCCGCATTCAAGCGATCGACGATCGGCTGCGGCGTGCCGCCGGTGGCGTACAACGCGAACCAGGAAGTCGCTTCATAGCCCGGCACGCCGGATTCGGCCACGGTCGGCACGTTCGGCAGTGCCGGCGAGCGCTTGGCCGAAGTCACGGCGATGGCGCGCAGCTTGCCGGCCTTCACGTGCGGGTACGACGACGGCATGTTGTCGAACATCAGGCCGATCTGGTTACCCAGCAGGTCGTTGACCGCCGGGGCGCTGCCCTTGTACGGGATGTGCTGGATATGCAGGCCGGTCATCGAGTTGAACAACTCGCCCGACAGGTGCATCGACGAGCCGCTGCCCGACGAACCGTACGACAGCTTGTCCGGGTTGGCCTTGACGTAGGCGATCAGTTCCTTGACGTTGTTGACCGGCACCTTGGGGTTCACCACCACGATGTTCGGCACCATCGCCACGCGCGAGATCGGCGCGAAATCCTTGACCGGATCGAACGGCAGCTTGGAGTAAAGCGACTGGTTGATGGCATGGGTACCGATGGTGCCCATGAACAGGGTGTAGCCATCGCCCGGAGCCTTGGCCGCGATCGATGCGCCGATGTTGCCGCCCGCGCCCGGACGGTTGTCGATCACCACCGGCTGGCCGAGCGCCTTGCCCAGTTGCAGGCCGACGATGCGCGCCAGGATGTCGGTGGTGCCGCCGGCCGAGAACGGCACGATCATGGTGATCGGCTTGGTCGGATAGTTGCCTTGCGCGTAGGCTGCGCTGGTCATGCCGCCGAAGGTGGCGGCCAATGCCACACCGGCAGCCAGCAGGCGACGGCGCGCGCTGTTGTGCGGGGTGCGAGCTTGGGAATGGGATTTCATGTTTGCTCCAGGATAAATCGCTGTAAGCCCGCGCTTGTGGCGCGGGTCATCTTTTTTAGTTTTCTACGGACTAAATGCTGCGGCGTGATGACGGGTGCGCGCTTTGCACCGGTCACGCCGCGGGACTACACGGGTGCGACGCCGAGGGTGGTGCCACCGCACACATAAAGCACCTGGCCGGTCACGAAGCCGTTCTCCGGCGACAGGAAGAACATCGAGGCGCGAGCCACGTCTTCCGGGGTGCCCATGCGCTTGACCGCGATGCTGGCGAGGATCCGCTTGGTCTGCTCGCTGCCTTCGGGGTTGCTCTTGCGGAACAGGTCGGTCGCAATCGGGCCAGGCGCCACGGCATTGACCGTGATGCCGTCGCCGCCGAGTTCCATCGCGAGCGTGCGGGTCATGCCGATCAGGCCGGCCTTGGTGGCGGAATACACCACGCGTTCCGGCTTGCCCAGCGCCGCGCGCGAAGCCATGTTCACGATGCGGCCAAAGCGTGCCGCGCGCATGGCGGGCAGGCAGGCCTGGGTCAGCAGCAGGGTGGCTTGCAGATGCAGGCCAACCACATAGTCCAGGTCTTCGACGCGCGCCGTGTCGGCCGTGCCGGGGCGGGTGGCGCCGGCATTATTGACCAGCCGGGTCACGGCAAAGCGCGAGGTCACCTGCTCGGCCGCGGCGCGGGTCGCGTCGGCATTGGTCAGGTCGGCCTGGACAAACGTCATGTTGGGATGGGACCAGGCGGGGGCGACATAGTCGACATTGACCACCTGGGTCACGCCATCGGCCAGCAGCATTTCGCTGATGGCGCGGCCGATACCGGAACTGGCGCCGGTAACGAGCGTGGCAACGGGAAGGGACATCACATACTCCGACCGGCAAGGGGCACCGGGTCATGCTGAAGAGGATGCGACGAGAGCCGGCGAGCCAGTCGGCCCTGTCGCGCTGCTTCTTTGCGTTGGGAAACTTCATCAGCCTGCACATCCACCGGGTACTAACGGCAGCCGCGCGGCAATCTTTAGCGCACGGCGCCCGCGAGCCGAAACCCGCGGGCGCCCAGGCGTCAAACGGTCAGGCAGCTGACGATCAGACCCGCTCGATCACCATAGCGATGCCCTGGCCCACGCCGATGCACATCGTGCACAGCGCGTAGCGGCCGCCGGTGCGGTGCAGCTGGTACATGGCGGTGGTAACCAGGCGGGCGCCGCTCATGCCGAGCGGGTGGCCCAGCGCGATCGCGCCGCCATTCGGGTTGACGCGTGCGTCGTCGTCGGCCACGCCGAGTTCGCGCAGCACGGCCAGGCCTTGCGCGGCGAACGCTTCGTTCAGCTCGATCACGTCCATCTGGTCGATGGTCATGCCGAGTTGCTTGAGCAGCTTTTGCGAAGCCGGTGCCGGGCCAATGCCCATCACGCGCGGCGCCACACCGGCGGTTGCCATGCCGACGATGCGAGCCTTGGGCGTCAGGCCGTGCTGGCGGGCCGCGGCTTCGCTGGCGAGCAGGATGGCGCAGGCGCCGTCATTCACGCCCGAAGCGTTGCCGGCGGTCACGGTGCCATCGGCGCGAACCACGCCGCGCAGCTTGCCCAGCGCTTCCATGCTGGTGGCACGCGGGTGTTCGTCGCGGTCCACAACCAGCGGATCGCCCTTCTTCTGGGCGATCGTCACCGCGGTGATTTCCTGCGCCAGCGTGCCATCGGCTTGCGCGCGCGATGCCTTTTCCTGGCTGCGCAGGGCCATCAAGTCCTGGTCTTCGCGGCTGATCTTGTAGTCGGTGGCAACGTTCTCGGCGGTCTCGGGCATCGAGTCCACGCCGTAAGCCGCGCGCATCGCCGGGTTGATGAAGCGCCAGCCGATGGTGGTGTCGAAAATCTGCGCATCGCGCGAGAAGGCGCTGGTGGCCTTGCCCATCACGAACGGGGCGCGGCTCATGCTTTCCACGCCACCAGCGAGCATCAGGCCGGCTTCGCCGGACTTGATCGCGCGCGCGGCGGTGCCGGTAGCGTCCATGCCAGAGCCGCACAGGCGGTTGATGGTGGCGCCCGGTACGCTTTGCGGCAGGCCGGCCAGCAGCAGCGACATGCGCGCTACGTTGCGGTTGTCTTCGCCGGCCTGGTTGGCATTGCCGTAGATCACGTCGTCAATGGCGGACCAGTCCAGGTTCGGGTTGCGTGCCATCAGGGCCTTGAGCGGCACCGCGCCCAGGTCGTCCGGGCGAACGCCGGACAGGCTGCCGCCGTAGCGGCCGATGGGGGTACGGATGGCGTCGCAGATGAAGGCTTCGGTCATGGTTGTCTCTCTCTTGCTTGTTCGTGATCGTGAAAACGGGAGGCTTGCAAGCGTGCTCGCCGGGGCTCGCCCCGCCGGTCAGGCCAACACTCAGGCACTCAGGCAGAAGCGCCCTGCTTGAGCGGCACGCCGGTCAGGCGTTGCAGTTCGTCGAAGGACAGGCCTTCAACCAGGTCGCGCGCCACCAGCCCGTCGGACGTGACGTCGATGGTCGCCAGATCGGTATAGATGCGCGTGACGCAGGTCATGCCGGTCAGCGGATACGTGCATTTCGCCACGATCTTGCTCTCGCCCTGCTTGGTCTGGTGTTCCATCATCACGAACACCTCCTTGGCGCCGATCGCCAGGTCCATCGCGCCGCCCACGGCGGGGATCGCGCCCGGCGCGCCGGTATGCCAGTTGGCCAGGTCGCCCTTCACCGAGACCTGGAAAGCCCCCAGCACGCAAAAGTCGAGGTGGCCGCCGCGCATCATGGCGAAGGAATCGGCATGGTGGAAATACGAGCCGCCCGGCTTGATCGTGACCGGCTGCTTGCCGGCGTTGATCAGGTCGCCGTCTTCTTCGCCGGCGGGGGGTGCCTTGCCCATGCCGAGCAGGCCGTTCTCGCTGTGCAGCAGGATTTCACGGTCGGCTGGCAGGTGATTGCCAACCAGGGTGGGCAGGCCGATGCCGAGATTGACCACGGCACCGTCGGGAATGTCTTTGGCCACGCGGGCGGCCATCTGATCGCGGGTCAGGCGTTGCATATTCTGAATCTCCTTGGCGCTCAGGCAGCGGCCTGGCTGGCGCCGTCGACCTTGACGACGCGCTTGACGAACAACCCCGGGGTCACGATGTGTTCCGGGTCCAGCTCGCCGAGTTCGACGATCTCGCTGACCTGCACAATGGGGCATTTGGCGGCCATCGCCATGATGGGGCCAAAGTTGCGCGCGGTCTTGCGGTAGGTCAGGTTGCCCCAGCGGTCGGCGCGCAGCGCCTTGATCAGGGCGAAGTCGGCATGGATGGGCGTCTCGTAGACGTAGCCCTGGCCGTCGATAATGCGGGTTTCCTTGCCCTCGGCCAGCGGCGTGCCATAGGCGGTGCGGGTGAAGAAGCCGCCGATGCCGGCGCCGGCGGCGCGGATGCGCTCGGCCAGGTTGCCCTGCGGCACCAGTTCCAGCTCAATCTTGCCAGCGTGGTAGAGCGAATCGAAGACGTAGGAGTCGGCCTGGCGCGGGAAAGAGCAAATGATCTTGCGCACGCGCTCTGTCTTGAGCAGCGCGGCCAGCCCGGTGTCGCCATTGCCGGCGTTGTTGTTGACGATGGTGAGGTCGCGGGCGCCCTGCGCGATGAGGGCATCGATGAGCTCCGCCGGCATGCCTGCCATGCCGAAGCCGCCGATCAGGATGGTGGCGCCGTCCTGGATATCGGCCATGGCCGATTCCACCGAGTCGAATAGCTTGTTGATCACTTGCGTTCCAGTTCCGAGAGTCCGGACGAACTATCCGGAACCGGCCGCCAAGGAGGGAAACCAGGCGGCGCGCAAACGCTGTCTCCGGACAGTCCTGCCGGAAGAGCCATCCGGCTTGGGCGCCCTCCGCTTGCAAAAGGCGCACCGCCGGAAACGAATCCAACAGACTTTGGTTTTTCTTATTATTGTGGTTTGTTCTAATTGCGAACTTCAATTCGCAGAATGAACAGGTTACACCCCCTGTCCGCGGGTGGTCAAGGCGCCGGCAAATCGCTTGTGCGTTAGCCGGCCACGACCGTAGGGCAGTTGAAAGCTAGCTTGCCAACGGGGCCACGGCGGCCCGGAACATCGGACAGCTTACGCTCTTCAGGCCCCGCTGAGGTGGCGCCCGGGCCGCTACGGCAATTGCAGCTCCGCTCGGCTGCCGCCGGCCCCGGCCCGGATCTCCAGCCGCACATCGATGCGCTCGCGCAGCTCGGCCACGTGGGAAATGATGCCCACCAGCCGTCCGGCATGCTGCAGGTCGATCAGGGTGCGGATGGCAAAGTCCAGGCTCTCGGGATCGAGCGTGCCGAAGCCCTCGTCGACAAACAAGGTATCGAGCTGGATCCCGCCCGCGCGCGACTGCACCACATCGGCCAGCCCCAGCGCGAGCGAGAGCGAGGCCAGAAAGCCCTCGCCTCCGGACAAGGTATTGGCCGGGCGCGCCATGCCAGTGTCGTGGTCGAACACCTCCAGGTCGAGGCCGCCGGCGGTGCGCTGGTCGCCCTGCTGGCGCACGCGCTGCAGCTCATACCGGTTGCGGCTCATGCGCATCAGCCGCAGCGAGGCCGCTTCCAGCACCTCGTCGAGCAAGGTGGCCAGCACGAAGCGCTGGAATGTCATGCGGCGCGGATTGTTGCCGTTGGCCACTTCGGCCAGGCGGCCGAGCACCGCGTAGCTGCGCTCGATGTCCGCGCCCTTGCTGGCCAGGGCATCCAGCCGCTGCTGGCATTGCAGCAGGTTCTCGCGGCTGCGGTGCAGGTCGGCCTGCTGCCGGACCAGCGCCTCGAGCGCGCCGGCGGCGTCCGCCTGGGCCTGGCGCAGGGCGGCAAGATCCGGCGGGGCAAGGTCGCGCGCGGCAATGGCGGCGCGCTCGCGGCGATCGCCGGCAGCGGCCAGGTCGAGGTCGAAGCGATTGACCTGGGCTTCGGCCTGCTCCATCTGCGCACCCGGCATCCGCGCCTCGGCATAGGCCTGGCGAGTGACAAAGCCGGCTTGCTCCAGCGCGCTCGCGAATGCGGCGCCCGCCTGCGTCTCCCGCTTTGCGTGGGTAGCGAGGCTCGCTTGCGCGGCGGCTTGCGCGGCCAGCGCTGCCGCCAGCCCCACGCCGGCCTGCTTGTCGGCGGCCTGCGCGGCGGCCAGTGCGGCTTCGCGCGCGGCAAGGTCCCGGCGTGCCTGTGCTAGCGCCGCTGTCAGCCGCTCCGGCTCGCGCCGGTCCGGCGGCACCTGCGTGCTGGCGGCCTGCCACTCGCCCTGGAGCTTGGCGTGACGCTGGCCTGCATCCTGCACAGCGGCGTCGGCGGCGCGAATGGCCGCCTCGGCTGCCGTGAGAGCGGCTTGCTGCCGCTCAACTTCCGCGGCCAGCGGCTGGCAGCTGCCGGCGGCCGCCTCTGCCGCCTGTTGCTGCTGGCGCAGCGCCTGGACGGCGCCGGCAAGCTGCTGCCTGGCCGCCGCCGGGTCTTGCGCGGCGCCGTCGGGCATGCCCACCGTTCCCGCCGCTTCGCGCAGTTCATCCAGTTGTTCCTGCCGGTGCGTGGCTGCCAGCAACGCGCCCTGCGCACGGCTGGCCGCGCCCTGCGCCGCCTGGTCGGCAAGCCGTGCGGCCTCGCGGGCCAGGTCCAGTGCCTCGTCGGAGACCAGTGCATCGACGTGCTGCGCCAGTTGCGGGTGCGCGGTGCTCCCGCAGACAGCGCACGCCTGGCCATCCTGCAAGCCGGCAGCCAGCCGCGCGGCTTGCCCGGCCCGCCAGGCCTGCTCCGTCTCGCGCAGGCGCAGCAGGCTTGCCGCCTGCTGCTTGGCGGCTTGCTGCGCAGCGAGCTGGTCGGCATCGGCCTGGCGGTGCGCTTGCTCGCACTGCGCCAGCGTGGCGGCGTATTTGTCGAGCGTGGTTGCCTGCTGCGCCAGGCCGGCCAGCTTGAGCTGGATCGTCTCCAGCCCGCGCGCGCCTTCCTGCGCCTGGGCCAGGCCGGCCTCGGCCTGGCGCAACGTGGCGGTGACTTGCTGCTGCGCCTGCAGCGCCCCGGCATGGGCCGCACCCGCTTGCGCCTGCTGGCGGGCGGCGGCCTGCAACTCTTGCTGCAGCACGCCGAGCCGCTGCGCCTGCGGCAACATGGCCTCCAGCTCCGTCACTTGTTTTTGCGCCGTCTGGCGCTCGCCGGCACGGGCCACTTCGGCCTCAAGCCCCGCAGCGGCAGTGGCCGAGACAGCGGCGCAATCGGCAGACCGCGCGCTTGCGGCGGCCAGCGCTTGCTGCGCCTGCTGGTGTTCCTGCACGGCCTGCCCCAGATGCTGCTCGAACGGCTGCACCTGCATGGCACGGCGTGCGGACTGCAGGCGCTGGCGCTGCGCCTCCATCTCGGGCCGCTGCGCCATCAGCGCAGCATGGGCCGCCTCGGTATCGCGCTGCTCCCGCAGGCGGGCATCCGTCTGCTCGCCCTGCCTGGTTGCCAATGTGGCCACCTCCAGCGCGGTGCGCGCGGCCACCTCGCGCTGCCGCAGTTCGGCCAGCTGGGCCTGCAACCCTGCAGCCTGCTCCCGCAGCGCGTCCACGGATTCCAATTGATACTGCTGCAGCAACGCCGTCTGCTCGATGCGCAGGCGCTCGGCTTCCTGGCGAATGCCGGCCGCCTGCCCCTTGAGCAGTTCCTCCACGCGCCGGTACAGCTCGGTGCGGAACAGCCGCTCGAGGATGGCCTGGCGGCTCTTGGAATCCGCCGTGAGCAATTCGCGAAAGCGCCCCTGCGGCAGCACGATCACCTGGCGGAACTGGCTGCTGTCAAAGCCCAGCAGGTTGCGCACGAAGTCATCGACCTTGTTGGGCTGGCTCGCCTTGCTGGTCCAGCCCGCGTCGCCCATGACATCAAGCTGGGCCTTGGGCGTTTCCTTGACGGTGCCCTCGCCGCGCAGCTTGGGCCGCTCCTGCGCGGGCGAACGCGTGGCCATGTAGCGCTGGCCACCCAAGCTGAACTCGAACGTCACCTCCGTGCGCAAGGCCGGATCGGCGTTGGCGCTGCGCATGTCCTGCGCGCTGCGCTCGCCGCCAGAGGTGTCGCCGTAGAGCGCAAAGCAGATCGCGTCGAGCAAGGTGGTCTTGCCCGCGCCGGTGGGGCCGTGGATCAGGAAGAATGCCCGCTCCCCGAGCCGGGTGAAGTCGATTTCCTCGCTGGCGGCAAATGGGCCGAAGGCTTGCAGCTTCAGGCGCAGCGGTCTCATGCGGACTCCCGGTCTGCGCGGGCAATGCCCTCGAGCACCTGGTCGAGCACGCGGCGCTTATCGTCGTCCAGCTCTTCGTCCGCCACCTCCTTGAAGAAGTTGGCGAACAGTTCGCCGGTATCGAGCTGGCGCAGGCGCTGGCCCGCCGCGCCGGCCTCGCCCGTGCGCGCCAGCACCGCGCGCTCGATGGCGAGCGCATTGGGATAGGCCTGGCGCAAGCGCGCCATCGGATCGAGCAAGGCGCCGTTGTCGGTCAACACCGCGTGGATGTAGTCATCGCGCCGCGGGTCTGCCGCGCCTTGCGCCAGCAGATCGGCCAGTTGCCCTTCGATGATGCGAAGGTCGCGCCGTGGCGACAGCGCGATCGGCTCGATGCTGACCGCGCCATCGGCCGCCAGCTCGATCAGTGAAACCGACTTGGCATGCGTGACTTCGGACAGCGAGTACTTCAGCAAGGAGCCGGCGTAGTGGATGCGCTGGCTGAAGGTCTGCGGGCGATGCAGGTGGCCAAGCGCGACCAGGTCGAAGCCGTCGAACACGCTGGCGGCAACGGCGCCGCTGCCGCCAACCGACAGCGGCCGCTCGGATTCGCTGGCCTCGCCACCGATCACGAAAGCGTGGGCCACCACCACCGAACGCGCCTGCGCCGGATGGCTGGCGCGGATCGCGTCCAGGCGCGCCGCCAACGCGGCCTCGTGCCCGGGCAGTTCCATGTCGAAGGCATCGCGCACGGTTGCGGGCTCGGCATAGGGCAAGGCGTAGATCCGTACTTCGCCATGGGCATCGGACAAGGTCACGCAAGTGGCATCGCGCTCGGTGATGCCGGCCACGTGCAAACCCTGCGCCGTCAGCAGCCGCGCGCCGAAACCAAGCCGCTGGGCGCTGTCGTGATTGCCCGCGATCATCACCACCGGAATGCCGGCATCCACCACGATGCGGGCCAGCACGTCGTCCAGCAACGCCACGGCCTCGGGCGGCGGCACCGCGCGGTCATACACGTCGCCGGCGATCAGCACCGCATCGGGCCGGCGCTCGCGCACCAGCGCAACGAATTGGTCAAGCACCCAGGCCTGGTCTTCAAGCAGGCTGCGCGCATGGAATACGCGCCCGAGATGCCAGTCGGCAGTGTGAAGAAAACGCAATGTGAATCCCTAGCAGTATGTGGACGGGCCGGAGCGGACCGCGGCGGCAAGCGCCATCATAACGTTGCCCAGCCGCCATTCAGCTTCGGTTCAGCCGGCACGCTCCACAATAGGCGCCGAGCCAGTGCAAAAGCACCGCCTCCGGCACAATGGGCTGGCCAGGTTGCCGCCCCCCAGCCGCTATGTTTCAACCAGACCTGAGAGAGAAACCATGAAACGCATCCTGATCGCGGCAGCACTGACGGCTACGGCCGCATTGGCACAAGCGCAGTACGTGGGCCCAACCACGGTTCCAACGACCACCGTCAAGGCGTTGACGGAGCAAGGCAAGGATGACCAGCACGCCGTGCTGCGCGGGCAAATCATCAGCAGCGTGGGCCACGAGCTTTACCAGTTCGACGACGGCACCGGCCAGATCCGGATCAAGATCGACAAGAAGCTGTGGCCTGCCGGAAAGCCGGTGGACGCATCGACCAAAGTGGAACTGCTGGGCGAATACGACAAGGCGCTCTTCGGCGACTCCAAGTTCAAGGTCAAGCAGATCCGCATTCTTTAATGCATAGCGCAAAAACGGCGATGGCCGGGCCGTAAGCACCCGGGCATCGCCGCACTGACGTCTGGAAGACTGGAAGCCTGGAAGCCTGGAAGCCTGGAATCCGGATTATTCCTGGATATTGGCTTCGCTCACGATCTTGCGGTACGACTCGGTTTCCTTGGCGATAAAGCTGCGAAAGGCGACGGCGTCCTTCGCATCGATGTCGACACCCGATTCGGACAGCTTGCTCTTCACTTCCGGCGCGTTGATGGCGCGAGCCAGTGCGTCGGTCAGCTTGTCGGTCACCGCCTTGGGCGTGTTCGCAGGCGCGAACAAGCCAAACCACAGGCGCATGTCCACATTGGCCAGGGCCTTGTTCTCCGCCAGTGCCGGGATATTGGGCGCGGCATGCGAGCGCGTGGCCGAGGTCACGCCAATCGCTTGCAGCTTGCCCGACTTGATCTGCGGCAGCGCCGTCGACAGCACCAGCACGCCCAGTTCGATCTGGTTTGCCATCAGGTCGGCGATGGCCGGCGCGCCGCCCTTGTACGGCACGTGGGTCATATCGACCTTGCTGGCGCCGCGGATCAGCTCTCCCGACAGATGCAGCGGCGTGCCGATGCCCGAGGTGCCATAGTTCACCGGCTTCTTGCTCTTGGCCAGCGCCAGGAAACCCGCCACGCCCTGAATGCCGGAATGCGCGCCGGAAACCAGCACCATGGGCTGCGAGCCCACCATGCGCAAGGGCACGAGATCCCGCTGGCCGTCGTACTTGATCTTCGGGTTGGTCAGCTTGGCGATCGAGATTTCGCTGTTGGAACCCAGCAGCAACGTATAGCCGTCGGCCGGCGCATTGATGGTCTTGAGCGCGCCGATGGTGCCGCTGGCGCCCGGCGCATTGTCCACCACCACCGATACACCCAGGTCCTGGCCAAGGCGCTGGCTCAGCACGCGCGCCACCAGGTCGTTGCTGCCGCCGGCGGCGTAGGGCACGACGATGGTGATGGGCCGGTCCGGATAACCGGCGGCCTGGGCAGGCGCTACGGCGAGGGTCAGCGTGGCGGTCGTAACGATGGTGACGGCGGCGGTCAGCGCCGTGGCGAGGGACTTCTTCATCGGATTCCTTTTCTGGCGCCTGAGGCGCTCCTTTGGTGTGGCAAGCGTGATGCGGGAAACCAGCGGATTGCGGGCCTCATGATGCGGATCGCAATATACATGCCATCCAAAAAACTAGCCAAGTCTCGTTTACGAGACTGTACAAGCATTGACGCCATCTTTATGCACCACAACTGAGCACAAAAGGCACATTGATGCACAAAATGCGGCTTATCCAGATCATCCAGCCGTCGTGGGTATATCGTCCGGATGCGCGAATACCTTGAACGCGGGGAAGTGCGGCGGCATGCCATTCCGACATGTTGCTTCTCTCGCCATCCGGCCACGGCCCATGCTAGGATGGGTCTTGTCTTCTTTTTGAGATTCCCCGAGGATGGACGCTCCGCTCGCTGCCGGCCCAATGGTTGATTTCGTTGAAATCGGCAATCGCCTGCGCGCGTACCGTCTAGGCGCGGGGATGCGCGCGGAAGCCATCGCCGAACAGCTCGGCGTATCGCGGGCCGCGATCTATCGCATGGAGAAGGGCGACATCGTCAAGATCGAGACCCTTGGCCGTCTCGCCCAGTTGCTCGGCACCTCGCTGGCATCCATGCTGGGGGTCGAGTCCGAGTACTACTACTCGGCCGTGGCGTATATCGAGCGCATGCGCCAGCTCGAGCACGGCGCGACGCGCATCCTGGCCCATTTCGAACCAATCTCCTACCTGCTGACCTCGCCCGATTACGCCGGCCACCTGCGCCAGATGCTGGCGGAGAGCCCGCAGCCAGCGCCAGCCGCAACCATCGACGCCCTGCTGGACCTGCTGGAAGAGCGCAAGCAATCGTTCGCGCGCAGCGTGCCGCCCATCACCAGCCTGATCGACCTGCGCTCGCTGGAGCGCTTCGTGCATTTTGGCTTGGTGGGACGGCTGGACCTGCCGCCCGCGGTGCGCATGGAGCGCTCGCTGGCAGCCCGGCGCGAGATCGAACGCGTGATCGACCTGCTGGACGCGCAGCCCATCGGCCTGCAGATCGGCATCGTCGACGGCAGCATGCCCAACGTGACCTTCCAGGTCTTCGAGCGGCCCGGCAAGGCTTATGTGGCCACCAGCCCATTTCGTTTTGGCGAGTTTCCCAACGTGTCCACCGGCATCGCCACCGTGACCGCAGCGCCCGAGGCGGTACGGCTCTACACCACCATGGTCAATGACCTATGGCAACGCGCCTACAAGGGGCGCGATGGCGCCACACTGCTGCGGCGCATGTTGAACAGCGTATGAGCGGGCGCGATCCGCCATGCAGCCATTTTCATTTGATGTACCGAACCCGTTTTCACTAACCGATATTGCGCCATGACGCTTGAAACCACCCTCCAGCAATTCCAGGATTCGCTCCCCGGCACCGACGCTTTCGTGACGGTGAAGAAAGCCACGCGCGAGCTGATCGACACCGACCCCGCACACGCGGCGGCCTACTTCCTGCTGTACGGCTTCGCCCGCTCTTACGTGCTGCTGTATGAGGACCAGGCAGTGACCATGGACTTTGCCGAAGCCGCCAAGCAGGAGCTGCTCGGCTACATGCAAGGCATTGCACGCACGCTGCACGGCGAGAGCGCCGCGCTGCTGGCGGAAATGAACCGCATCGTCAGCGCTTACCAGGGCGGCAAGAAGACGTTCTGAGGCGCAGCGCCCCCGTGCCATGACGGGGACAATTCACGCCGGCTCGGCCTCGTTGTCGGCGATCTGGAACTTGCGCATCTTCTCCCACAGCACCTTGCGGCTGATGCCCAGGCTGGCCGCCGTATCCTGGCGCCGCCAGCTATTGGCATCCAGCGCGGCCACAATGCGGCGGCGCTCCTCGGTCTCGCCGCGCCAGTCGGCCGTGCGCTCGCTGCTATCGAACGCACCCGGGCGCAGGCTGCGGAACAAAGGCCGGATCCGCGCCTCGTCCCAATGCCCGGTCTGCTGCACAGTAATACCGATGCGCTCGGCCAGGTTGCGCAACTCGCGCACATTCCCCGTGAAGAACGCCGTGCCCACCGCCCCCTTGAGCCAGTCAGGCACGGGCGGCAATGCGTCCAGGCCTGAGGCCCCAAGCATCTGCTTGAGGAACGACACCAGCAAAGCCACCTTGTCGACGGCGCCCCGCTCCTCCAGGCTGGGCAGCCGCAGCTCGATCACCGCCAGCCGGAAATACAGGTCCGCACGGAAGCGGCCCTGTGACACGGCCTCGCGCAGATCCTTGTTGGTGGCCGCGACCAGGCGGAAATCCAGCTTGACCGGCATGGTCGAGCCCAGCCGGGTCAGCGCGCTCTCCTCCAGCACGCGCAGCAGCTTGACCTGCTGGAACAGCGGCAGGTCGCCGATTTCATCCAGGAACAGCGTGCCGCCGTTGGCCTGCTCGAAGAAGCCGCGGTGCGCGAACATCGCGCCGGTAAACGCGCCCTTGGCATGTCCGAAGAACTGCGACTCGAACAGGCCATCGGGAATCGCCCCGCAATTCACGGCAACGAACGGTCCCTTGCCATAGATGTTGTTGCGCTCGTGAAAGCGCTGCGCGATCCGCTCCTTGCCCGCGCCGGTCTCGCCGTACAGCATCACATTGCTGCCGAAATCCGCGAAGGTCTCCACCTGCGACAGGAACTGCTGCATGGCGGGTGACTCCGCCACAAGGTCCGCCACCGCATTCGCGGGCTCGGCGGCTGCCAGCAACTGCGGCAGCAGCTTGCCGATCTGGTTGCGCAGGTCTGGCCCCGTGAAATCGTCGGCCAGGATATGCGCATACTCCGCGGGAAAGCGCCCCGGATCCGTCTCGCGTCCCGGCGCCGCCACCCACACCACGGGCATGCCGTGGGCCGCCTCCCAGTCCAGCGCGGTGAACTTCGCCGCGCCGATCACCGAGACACTGATGACCGCCACGCACGGCTTGAGCCGCGGCTCCGCGGGCAAGGCCTCCAGCGCGCCGGCGCGGATCACGTCCACGCCAAGCGGCGACAGGAAACGCGACACACGGTCGGCAATATCAGACTTGCCTTCCCATACATATACTTCAAGGCTCTCGTAAGCCCAGCGATCTGTCTTCATCTGTCTTCCGCCGTATAGCGATTAGCCTGCTGCATGGCTCAGAACACCAGCTCGGCGTTGTTGCAGTCGATTCCTTGCATCCAGATGTCGGCGTAGCCTAGCTGGATGCCTAATGCGCCTAGTAGAGGGCCAAGCACGCTGTCCAAAGCAGTGAACAAAGGCGTAAGCAGACCGGCCAGTGGCAACTTGACGCTCAATAAGTCAAGCCAGAGTACCTTGACGGCGACCGTCAGGTTCAGGCTACCCACAACATCGACCAGGACACCCGTCAGTGGTTGGGGCGTCCCGACTCGAGTCGTTGTGCCTGGTGCCATGCTGATAGTCGAACTGTTGACGCCGACCACGCCGGTTCGCGCACTGCCGCTGGCGATGATGCTCACCCCCGTACCGAGAAGACTAATCCCGGTGTCCACCAACGTGACAGGGCCGGACGCGCAGCCACTGCCGGAGGCTGCGGCAAGGCATGCCTTGACCAAGCCTGTGTTCACCCCCAATGTGGCACGGCAATCCGCCTTTGCGGCCGCACACTGAATGCCCTGCAATGAGGCCGTGGCCGCCGCAACCTCAATGTAAAGTGGCACGTTTATGCCGATGCCCACTAGGCTGGCCACGTCAATACTGATTCCGGCATCGAGTCGTAACCCCACCTGCGCCGTATGCGCGGTAGTCTGCCAGACTCCGGGACTCAGCTGCCGCGCCGGCCCAACCGCCATCACAGGTGGCTGCACGACATAGAGCTGGGCGCCGATACTGGTAAGGCCGGGCACGCTAAGATTTGGCAACTTCACCTGGATCGCCGAGTTGCCATTCGCGACCTGCGCCCCGAGCATCAGCAACTGCGCCACATTCAATGCCACGTCAGCCGCTGACGACGCCGCCGGCGCCAGCACGCCCAGGTTCAGCAACTGACCCAGTCCCACGTTAGCCTTGACCCCGCTCAACCCAAGTTGCGTGGGCGGGCTGCCCAGCGCCGCGGACAGCAGCGAATCCTTGCCGGCCGCGCCCAGCACGAGCGCATAGAACTGCTGGATCGACAGCGAGGTCTTCAGCAAGTCGTCAATGGTGCCAACACCCAGCTTCAGGCGCAGTTGGTCGAGCGTGACATTGGCGTTGAGCAAGCCTTGCCAGTCCAAAACGGACAACTGCACCGAGGTTCCCAGCAAACTGCTGAGCACACTGCTACCGGTGTTGACATCCAACAACCCGCTACCCAGCGAAAACGACGCCACCGGCGGGCTCGCATTGGCGATCGCCTCCGCGCGCAACTGGCGCGACGCGCTGCCAGGAATCACGAACAGGATCGGCACGGTCTGGGTCACGACCACCTGCACCGCGTTTGCCGATAGCTTGGTGGTGTCGTAGCCGGCGTTGAAGTGCCGTACGGTGTCGCTCCCAGTGCTGTAAGCCGGATCCCATACGCCCAGGCAGACACGCATGCCATCGGCATCGCTGCTGCCCGCTGCGCTGCAATTGGCAGTCGCCGTGCCGGCGTAGTCATTCTGCGTGCCCGCCGACTGCGTGGCGCTCAGCACATTGGCCGACACGGTGGCGGCGGCCGCGGCTTGCTTGAGCTGCTGCGCGCCGGCCAGTGCGGCCATGTCGGCGATCTTTTGCAACTGGCGCTGCCGGTAGAACACATGGCCGACATCGATCGACACCAGCGAACCGATCGCAACCGTCGCCAGCAGCAGGGCGCCAAGCACGCCGATGGCACCGCGCTGCCCGCGTCGGCGCCCGGCGACGAGAGGCGAGCGGCAGCGAATCATCGGCCTGCCACTCCCTGGCTTGCGCCGCCGGCGCCATTTTTCGATCCCGCCTGGCCCGTGTAGAACTCGGGGATCGGATAGGCAAACGTCGCCATATAGCGCTGGTAGGACAGGGCTGCCTGCTCCCCACGCAACACCTGCAGCTCGCCCGCCTGGGCGCCACTGCGCTGGATCTCGAGGATGCCACGGGTATGCGGGCCAATCTCTTGCCGGGCCGGTCGCGCCAAGGGTGTTGCAGGTGCGTCCGTCTGGGCCTCGGCGGGGAAGGCGCCAAATCCGAGCATGGCGATCGCCAGCGCCAGTCCACTGCGGCGGGCATGGCCACGCAGGCTTCTTGTTCCGGTCTGGTTCATGGAAATCTCCTGGGTTGGTGCCGTCGGCGCGGACAACGGGTATCGGGTATTGCGCGGTTGTGCCATCCAGCGATCTCTCATGGCGTGGCCTGGAGGATATCGGTCAGGCGCTGATGGTTCGGGCCGGGTGTCGCGGCGGCGGCAAGCCGGGCCGATTGTGGCGCGGTCTGCGCCACGGCCTGCTGCGCGGCAACGCGTTCGCGTTGCGTGCTCGCGCGCCGGACCCGCTCTGCTTCCTGCAACACCGCCTTGCGCGTTGCCTCTGGCAGGCCGGCCCGCTGCATCAGCGACGCCGCCTGCTCACGCTTGCCGTCGGCTGCGAGCCAGACCGCCGCGTTGCTCACCACGCGCGGGTTCTTGCCATCGAGTTGCAAGGCCTGCATCACCGGCACGCGCGCCTCGCCCAACGCACCCGTGCGCATCAACGCGTAGCCCAGGTCATTGGCCACCTGCGCGTTGGTGGGATCCGCGCCGGCTGCCAATTGAAACGCTGTCGCGGCAGCGGCAAAGTCGTTCCTGCGGCCGGCGATCAGGCCCAGACCGTGGTAAGCGCGCGCCTGCACCGAAGTGCCGGCCAGGCTGCGATAAGCCTGCTCGGCGGCGGCATCCTGATTGGTCTCGCGCAACGCGTCCGCGCGCATCAGCGTCATCGCCGGCGACGCGCCGAAGCGCTTCTCGTAGACGTCGATATGCGCAAGCGACGCGAAGTACAGGCCCTCTTCCTGCATCTTGCCGATCAGGCCGAGGTAGACCGATTTATCGTCGTAGATGGCCCGGTCCTGCTTGTCGCGCAGCTTGGACAGCTCCACCTGAGCATCGGCCTGATCGCTCATGCGGGTAGCCAGGCTGGTGCCGCAGCCGGATAGCACGGCCAGGGCCAGGGCCGATGCCAGGGTGGTTAAAGAGTGTGCGGGCCAAAGCGATCGATATCTCGTCCTGCTTCCCGAGCGCTTGTCTTGTTTGTTCATTTCGGTCCCCCCGACATATGCGCCAGCATTCTTATCACGCCCAAAAAGCCTGGTCCGGCCGTGATGATCAGCAATACGGGCAGCATGGTCACCACCATGACGGCAGTCATCTTCACGGTCAGCTTCCCCACCTGTTCTTTCATGCGCGCCTTGCGCGATTCCTGCAGGCGCAAGCCGAATTGCCGCAGTGGCTCCTGGACGGCCCCGCCGAATCGATCCACCTGGCTAAGCATGGTGATCAGGCTCTTCAGGTCCTCGCTATCGAATAACTTCCCGATGCGCTGGAGCGTCTGGTCGCGCGACCGGCCCGAGGCAAACTGCTGGTTGGCACGCATCAGCTCAGGGCCAAGCACGCGCAGCATGCCGCCGAACTCAGCCACGATCACCTGCAGGCTCTGATCGATCGACAGCCCCACACCCTGCAACAGGCGCAGCATGTCGACCAGCACAGGCAACTCATCCTCCAGGCGCAGCATGCGGCTGCTGGCCCGACGCTGCAGCGCCCATTTGGGCGCCAGGAAAAACACCGCGAACGTGACGAAGGCCCACATCGTTGCGCCCATCAGCGATGTGGGCAAACGCCATGCAAAGACCCCTGCCGCCAACGCCGCCGGTAATGACAGGCGCAGTCCCCCAAATATAGCCCGGGCCTTGTCACCGTAAAAACCACATTGCTCAAGCAATCGCTGTTCTTCGACCGTCACCACGGCCTTGCCCAACGGCGATTCAAGCCAACGCTGGTCAAAGCGCTTGCTAAGCTGGCTGCCCAGCCGCGCGCCAATGCGAGCGCCGGCGCTTTGTGCCGCGGCGGCGTTGGCAACATTGGCTGTGCTGGCCGGAGCAGTGGCGGGAGCATCCGGCACGGCGGCAGCCTCGGCAGCCTGCCGCGAGAGCGCAGCGTCGATGGTGCGCTCGGCGCGGTGACGTTGCCGCCATTGCCCCACCAGCGGCAAGGCCAGGGCCGCTAGCCCGATGGCCGCCGCGCATAGGCTCAGCGAGATCAAGGTAGTGCTATCCATGGTCCCTTGTTCCTATACCGACTTGGCCAGCCGATAGAGCATGGCCGCCCCCATCACTTCCAGTATCACGGAAACCAGCAATAGCGTCTTGCCGGCCGGGTCGCGCCACATCATCATGATGTAGGCGGCATTCATCACGAACATCATCCCCGCCACCACCATCGGCAGCAAGCCAAGTACCCAGGCCGACAACCGCGTCTCGGACGACAGCGCATGCAGTTCCTGTTGCGCTTGCTCGCGGTCTCGCATGAAGGCGGCGGTACGCTCCATGACAATGTCCGCGCGACCGCCGTAGCGCACCGCGAGTCGTAGCACGGAAGACAGCAGCATCAGTTCGTCGACCTGGTAGATCCGCGCGACCTGCAAGACCGCCTGATCCAGTTCCTTGCCTGCGCGCTGCAAGTGGATGGCCTGTACCAGGCACTGGCGCAATGGCGCCTCGGTATTGCCGATGGCAGCCTGAAAGGCCGAAGGCACGCTGCTGCCGATGCTCATCATCCGGACTACCGCATCGAGAAACGACGGCAACTGCTGGCGAAGTCTCTGCCCGGTACGACGGGCTCGGTTCCAGAGCATGAAATAAAGGATCACCACCCCGATTGACAGCGCGGCTAATGCAGCCAGCCAGCCGCCCATGGCAACGCCCACGAGCCCCAAGCCGATGATGGAACCACCCCACAACGCATAAGTGCGCCGCGTCGGCGCCAGGTCCGCACGGCGCAGGAAATCCGCCCACTTGCGCCGCAGGTCGTGCTGCTTCTTGCCGGCTTGCGGCTCCGGCGTAGTCGCATAGCGTGCCTTGACCTGCTCGGTCTGCGCTTGCAGGAACGCACGCGCGCTCTCTTCCTGCGCGCGCGCCTTGGCGCTGGACAGCATCAGCAGGCCCAGTCCCAGCAAGACGAGAGCGGCCGCCGCAACGACCAGCGCCGCGCTAGACATCGAAGCGGTCGTCCAGGCCAAAGTTGGTCGGGCGCATGCGCGCCAGCTTGGGCGAATGCGGCAGGATGCCAAGCGAGAGCCAGCGGTCTACCTCGTTGCCGTCGGGGCCGACGAACGGCTCGTGGCGGAACAGCTCCTGGGTCGAGATGATGTTGTCGCCAAGGCCGGTGACTTCCGTGATCGAGAGGATGCGGCGCTTGCCGTTGGAGAGCCGGCCGATCTGCACGATAAAGTCGATGGCATTGGCGATCTGCCGGCGCAGGCTGGCCTCGCTGCCCTGGAAGCCGGCAAAGCCGGCCAGCATCTCCAGTCGGTACAGGCACTCGCGCGGGCTGCTCGAGTGGATGGTGCCCATGGAGCCATCGTGCCCCGTGCTCATGGCCTGCAGCATTTCCAGCACCTCACCGCCGCGCACCTCGCCCACGATGATGCGGTCGGGCCGCATCCGCAGGCTGTTGCGCAGCAGGTCGCGGATCGACACCACGCCCGTGCCTTCGAAGCCGCCAGGGCGGCTCTCCAGCCGCACCACGTGCGGATGGTTGAGCGCCAGTTCCGCCGTGTCCTCGATGGTGATCACGCGCTCGCCGTCGGGCACATAGGTGGCCAGCGCATTGAGCAGCGACGTCTTGCCCGAACTGGTGCCGCCACTGACAAGGATATTGCAGCGGGCCTTTACGGCGGCCTCGAGCAGTTCGTTGACCTCGGGGCTCATGGTGCCCAGGCCTTGCAGGTCCGCGGGCGTCAGCGGGTCCTTGCGGAACTTGCGGATCGACACCACCGGTCCGGCCAGCGCCAGCGGGGGAATCACCACGTTGATGCGCCCGCCATCCGGCAGGCGTGCGTCGACCATGGGATTGGACTCATCCAGCCGCCGGCCGATCGGCGCCAGGATGCGGCGCACGATGCGCAGCAGATGCCCGCTATCGGCAAAGCGCACGGGGATGCGCTCCAGCACGCCATGCCGGGATACGTAGACGTCCAGGTGCCCGTTGACCAGGATGTCTTCCACCGCCGGGTCGTTGAGCAAGTCCTCGATCGGACCGAAGCCCGCCAGCTCCTTGGTCAGCGCCTCGGCGATCTGATGCAGCTCGGCCTCGTTAATGGGGATGCGGCGCAGCCGCATGAAGCTCTCCAGTTCCAGGTCGACAAAGCGGTTGATCGCGGTGCGCGACCAGCGGCCGAACTCCGCGCCCAGCTCCTCAATGCGGGTGAGCAGATGCTCATGGGCCGCCTCCTTGATGTTCTGGAATTCCTGCGAAGCAGGAAAAGGCGCGGCGGAGTTATCGGAGAATTCGATGGCTTGCGACATGTCAGTTCCCAGCCCGCTCAGCGCGTATCACGCGCATGGCGCGTAGCGCTTCGGGCAGTTTTTCTTTTACCCGGCCCAGCAAGCCAGCTTCGCTTGCAGTGCCGGCACGGTATCCCAGCCGATCCACCAACTGGCCAATGGCACGGACATAGGGATCGGCGGGGCTGTCATCGGCCAGCACCACGCCACGGTTGAGCGCCAGCACCAGCGGCTCGCGCCGGTCGGGCAAGGTGCCGACCGAGGGCGCCTCCAGGCGCTGCGCGATCTGCTGGGCGTCCACGCCCAGGCGCGCCTCGAAACGCGAGACCAGCAAGTGCAGGTCCTCGCGCTCCACCTCGCGCTTCTTCAACTCCTGGAGCAACTCCGCAGCCGAGACGATGGCGCCGACGCTCTGGTCCACCACCAACACCACCATGTCGGCGGCCTTGACCAGGTGCGCCATGAAATCGACATTGCTAAAGCCGCCCAGGTCCACCACCTGCAGGTCAAAAAAGGCGCGCAGGCGATTCAGCAGCCCAAGCGCCTCCATGAACGAGATATCCCGCATCTCCGCCAGCGTGGCCGGCAGCGGCAACACGGCCACGCCATTGCCGTGGCGCGCCAGCGCCGTCTGCACGAAAACCTGGTCGAAGCGCCGCAGGTTGCGTACGCCTTCGACAAAGTGAAAGCCGGGACTGATGTTCATATACAACGAGCCGTCGCGCGACGGCAGCCCCAGGTCCATCAACAGCACTTCGCCATGGCTGCGCTTGCGCACCGCTGCCGCGAGGTTGGTAGCCAGCGTTGTGGCACCCACGCCCACGCGCGCGCCAAGCACCGCCACGACCTTGCCCCGGCGCGCCGGCTCCGCGTGGCCGCGCACCGCCAGCAGCCTGCGCACGATCTCGATCGCGCCGGCCGGCGGCGCGGTCATGTCGATGAAATCTTTGGCGCCAGCCCGCAGCGCCGCCAGCATGATGTCCGGCTCGCCCGCGTTGCCCACCGCCACCAGCGGCAGCCCCGGGTACAGCTTCGTCACGTGCTCGGCCAGCCGGCTTGATGCCAGCGCCTGCTCCCGCGAAAAATGCAGGAAGACCATGCCGGGATTGACCGTGGCGATCTGCTCCACAAAGGCATCCTGCGGGCCAGCCTCGACGACCAGCCGGCCCAGGTTGCCGAGCGCGTTGGCCAGCCATTGGCGCGGCTCCGGCTGTGCGGTGTTGAACAGGAAGAAGTCCATCTGACCCTGCCTTGCGCCGTCGTCCTGCTTGCCCAATGTCATTTTGAAAACCCTGGCAGCGTCGGATCGACGTATTCGCCAAGCACATACCGGCCCCACACATTGGGGTTGCCGCTGGTGCGTCCATCCTCGCTGACCGCGGCCACGGCCGCCGCGCCCTTGGCGAGCGGGCGCACCAGGCGCGGCGTGACCACGATCATCAGCTCGCGGTCTTCCTGGTTGAAGTTCAGGTTGCGAAAGAAGGTGCCGATGATCGGCAGGTCGCCGAGCAAAGGCACCTTGTTGACGTTGCTGACCGTGGTGCGGCTGACCAGCCCGCCGATCACAAAGCTCTCGCCATCGCCGAGTTCCACCGTGGTGTCGGCGCGGCGGGTGACAATGGCAGGCACCATGGCACCGTTGATCGATATGCCGCGTGACGGATCGAGATCGCTGGCTTCAGGCGCCACCTTCAAGGCAATGCGATCCTTGGCTAGCACGGTGGGCGTCACGGTCAGGCCAATGCCGAAGGGCTTGAACTGGATGGTGGTCGTGCCGAGTGCCTGCGGCACCGGGATCGGGATCTCCCCGCCGGCAAGAAAACTCGCGCTCTGCCCGGACAGCGCCACCAGGCTCGGTTCGGCCAGCACCCGCGCCATGCCATTGCTCTCAAGCAGGCTCAGGTTGGCGAAGATCCCGCGCGAGAATGACGCCGCGACAAGATTGAAGGCACTGCTCATCGGCGAGCTGATGTCGGCACTGAGCGAACCCGGCGTGGAGTCCGTTCGCGGTGTGAAAGTGAACTTGTTCAGCGACGACGGGGAGAACGTGCCAAAGGCGAAGCCGCCGTTGTTCCGGTAGAAATTGAACCCCACCTCCTTGAGCACGGTCTTGCTGACCTCGACCACTTTCACGTCGACCTGCACCGTGCTGCTGACCGGAATCGTGGAGCGATCGATCACCACACCACCCTTGCCTTCGGCGGTAGCGGTGGCCGAGCGCGCCGCCAGTTGGGCGCGCAGCGAAGCCTGCGCATCACGCGCCTCGCCGCTGATCAGTGCGCCCCCGCCCGACACTGTCACGTCGGGATCGCCGGACTCGCCTCGCGTCGCATCCACCTGCACCCGGTAGGTTTGCGCGGCTTCGCCACGCGGCCAAACCATCAGCTCGGTAGCGCCCGGCTTCTTGGCCACCACCAGCACGCCGTTGGCACCCGAGCCGCTCTTTAGCAGCAACGCATCCGCCACGGCAGGGTTGCCGATCGCCACGCGTTCCAGTGGCTTGTTCAGACGTAGCTCACGCTGGCTACCCACCACCAGCCTCAGATCACGCACGCCGCCATCGGCCTGCTGCGCCCACGCCGCGGGGACGGTGCAGCAGACGGCCAGGATGGTGGCGGCCCCGGCAAGAATGGATTTCATCAATCGACTATCCAGAAGTAACACTGAAAACACCAATCCAAATGCAATCCGGCGGGCGTGCACGAGGCATGCTTCGACCACGACGGCGTGCCTGGCTTCATTCGATCTCGCGCTTGCCGCCGCGGATCATCTCAACACTGTTTTGCGCGACGCTGCTCGCGCCCGCGCCATGGGCGCGCTGCGCGATGGCTGCAGGTGCCGGGACAGGCGATGGCGCTGCCTTGACAGGAAGCGCTTCACCTCGTGCCCCACCCGCGATCCCTGCCAGCGCAACGCCTGCCATTGCGCGATCGGATGGCGCCAGCGCTGCGGCAGGCGCCCCGCCTTTTGCCTGCGTCTTTGCCTGCATGACCGGTGCGGGATCCTCAAACAAGCCTTCGGTGGGAACATCCGGATCGTCGGGATTGCGCAGGGCCAGCAACAGGCGCCCGGTTTGCTGTGCGATAGCCAGCTTGCCGACGTTGGCCACCGGCACTGCCAGCACGGCGGTCTTCGCGCCTTCGCGGCGCGCCATCATTTGCTCGGGCGGGGGCTTGGCGGCTTCATTGACCGTCCCCGCACCATAGGCCAGCACGCGCAGGCGCGCGAGCAGCATGCGCGCCTGGCTGCCTGCGATCTCCTGGCCATCGCGGCGGAACACCGCGAACACATCGACAAAGTCGCCCGGCTGCACCTGGTTGCCAACGCCAATCACTTCATCGACCGCAACCGCCACCGCGCGCTCGCCCTCTTTCACCTGAGTGGCAAGGCCCGCCAGCAGCTGGCTTTCCAGTACCGGCACGTTCGCGCCGATGCCAACCAGCGGCACCTGGCCTGCCACGCGGGCCACTTCGGTGTAAGCCCCCGCCGGATTGATGGGCAATTGCTCTACCTTGAGCGCGTCGACGGGGACCGGCTTGCCGGCTTCGATCGGCTTCACTGTGATCACCACCGGATACGACTGCATGCTTGCCATTACGGGCTCCGCTGGTTTGGCCGGCGTACGCGCCACGCGCCACGCGAGCAACGCCAGCAACGCGGCAAGGACGAGCAGCGCGATGGCAAGCACGCGGATCTGTTTGCTGGTCATGCGAACTCTCTGGTTTGGATAAATGGAATCTGGCTTAGGCACATGTCGACAAACGGCATCCGCTCGTGGCGTGGGCAGATCCTCATGTGTCAGGTGCCAGTTGCACCGTCGCGCTGCCAGTCAGCGTTGTGGGAATCGGTACCCCGGGTATGACCGGCAAGATCGCGCTTGAGGGAAGGTTCAGCGTTACCGTCACGCATACCGAGCCGCTTGGATTGGCGCAGGAGACAACTTGCGCAATATTGGCGGTGGGAATGACGCTGCTGATTGAGGCAGGCAGCACAGCCAAAGCCGTCGTCGAAGCCGCGCTCACCCGCAAGGCTTGCGTGGCAGCCGCGTTATTGGCCGATGCCCCACTGGGGTAACGCAGGGCTGCACGGGCACCTTCTTCCGCAGCAAGCGTCAGTGTCTGCTGCAGGGCCAGCACGATGCCGAAATAGACAATGCCGATCACGACAGCCAGAAGAACCGGCAGCACGATGGCAAATTCAAGCGCAGCCGTTCCGGACGAGCGCGTCCGCACGGCATGGTTTCCCCGCAATGGCATACTTCACCCGGTTATCTTTTACTTTTTGCGCCGACCGGTGGCGCGGGCGACAGGCGGTTGGCTAACAGCCCCTCGCCCGCGCGGCAGCTACCTTCCCAAAATCATCCAGACCAACAAACCGATCGCAAGGTACGCGGCGTACGGAATGCCGCGCTCCTCCGCTGTATGGCGCACCGCACCGGGGACGCTCATGCCGCCGCCTCGCTGCAACAAGCTTGTGAAATGGTCTCGCCATACAGCCCAGACCGCGCCAGCTTGCATGCGCACCAGCAAGGCATGCGCAAGCGCCAGCAGGCTGCCGACGACCCATACCGTCACCAGCCCCATGGGGCCAGTGAACAAGCCTGTGACGGCGAAGAACTTGATGTCGCCCGCGCCCATGCGGCCGAGTGCATAAACCGGCAACATGACCAGCAGGCCCGCCAGAAAGCCGAGCAGCCGGGAAGCCACCCCAGGCTCAGGAGGCGGCCCGAACGCAAGCGCCAGGCTCATTGCCACAATCGTGGCAACCAGCACGGCATTTGGTACTTTGCGATAAGCGAAATCGGTCCAGATGACTGCCGCGCAGAATAACGCGGCAATTAGGGCTAACACTTAGCCACCGGATGCGGGAAGAATGGCCGTAACCTTGCTGCTCAAGCGAGTGAACAGAGCACTGACGTCAGTGCCTAGTTGGGTGACCGTGCCGATAAGAGCCAGAGCAATGAGTCCCGCAATCAACCCGTACTCGATTGCGGTTGCCCCTTGTTCGTCCCGAAGAAAGCGTGCCAAAGCGTTTTTCATGATGTCACTCCGATTTTAATTTATGTCATCACGCAGCGTCCGCTTACCCCTCCGATACCGCCTCGCTCTTGTGGCCAGGTTAGTACCGAGCGGTAACGCTGGTGAACAATTTATAGATCAAAGCCATGTATCAACCATACCCCCCCTTGGAGTTATAGTTGTCTCAGCATAATGGCTGACGTCCGTTTGAAAACAGTGTTTTTTAAAGAGCAAAAGTTCTACTCGCGTCAAATACCACACCCGTTCGGGTGAGCCATTTGGCGCGGTGTGATGTAAAAGGATGCGCAGCCGCGGGGTAAGGACAACTGCGCACCGTAAAGACGTATCGACGTATTCGACGTATTCAGATCAACAATTAACGAGCCAGGCCACCGAGCAGATTGGTCAGCCCCGGCGTGTTCGGCGTGCTCGATGTCGTCGTAGCCGCACCCGCTGCAGCGTTGCGCGCGCCGCTCAGCACGCCCGTCACAGGCGCCAGCAAACCGGCCAAAGGTCCCAGCGCGCCGGCAGTGCCAGTGCCCGCGGCAGCACCACCCGTCACGCCCCCCAGCAAGCCTGTCACGGGAGCCAGCATGCCTGCCGCGCCTGCGCCCGTGCCCGAGCTGGAACCGCCCGCGATGCCGCCAAGAGGCAGGTTGCCGAGCAACCCGCCGAGCGGATTGCCGCCGGTGCCGTTGCCGTGCACCAGCACGCCGGCCCCGGCGACGGTCTTGCCGGCCTCGGTCACGACACCGCCGAGGCTGGAGACCAATGGGGCCTGGGTATTGGTCAGCAGGCTGCCGCCGCTGGCCACGGAGTTGCCAAGGGTTGCCAGCAGCTTGTCCAGCGGCGCGCCAAGGCCGGTGGCTCCGCCAACCGTTTGCGTAGCGGTGGTAACCTGCGTGGTCAGCGGCACGATCACCTTGCTCACGCTGCCGGTGACTTGCGCCACGGGGCCGGTCGAGAGCGCCTCGCCGAGCTTGCCACCGGCCATCGTCACCGCGCCGCCAACCTGATTGACCAGGCCGCCCACGGGTGTGGTCACCGCGCCTAGCGGCGCCAGTTGCCCGGTGCCGAGGCTGCTCACGAGATCGCCCGCGCTCGATACCGTGACGCCGGCTTTCTGCACCACGTTGCCCGTGCTGGACACGGTGATGCCAAGCGGATCGGTGACTGCACCCATCTTGCCAAGGCCGTCGCGCACACCCACGCCTAGCGTGCCAACCGTGTTCCCCGCATTTACCACTACGCCGCCGAGCGCGTTGCGCGTGGCGTCAGGCAGCAGCGGCACTTGCGCAGCCTGGATCTGCTTGCCGATATCGCTCACCGCATTGCCCGCTGCCACCACCGTATTGCCCACGCCTTCAGTGACCTTGGCGGTGGGCGTGGTGTCGGGCGTCGCAGCCGGTGTATTCGGAGGGGGCGTGGTTGGCGTGACGGCGCTGGGGCTCACGCCGCTGCCGGATCCGCCGGAGGAGCAACCTGCCAGCAGCAACAGTGCGGCGGCACAGGCGAGGGTCATGGATGACATCGGGGCGAAATGCGCTTTCATGGGATCTCCTGGTCTTCCTCGCGGAAGGTTCTCCTTTGGAACTGCAATCGAATTGGCTCTTGGACGATGCATGCGAAGCCTTGAGCGCGGAACGCAATACCGCAATACGACGAAGGCGTTTGCTCCGCGCCGCGCTGTGCGCCGCGCTTGTCGGGAGTCAATACCGCAAGCTGCGTGCCAGCTGCATGGCACGCTGTCGGCAAGGCAGGCCATCACCGCTGGCGCCGCCGCGCAAACCGTTGATTGACGCGGGATGGCGAACATGGGCCAGTCACGCGTCACGTTGCACAGCAAGGCGCCCCCAAGCCGCGCGGCGTGTTACGTGCTACGTAACATGTTCCCCCCTCGATGTTCCCGATGCGCAACTGCGCACGCACCGCCTGCCCACACGTTGCCGACACGGTGGCATGCGGCAGCGGCGCAGGGAACAAGTCCGCGTTGTTCCGTATCGGCGCCGCGGCGTTACGTAACGCGTAACACTGAAACACCGCACAGCGCGCTCATGTCTGGTCCTTTACCGGCTATGTCTCATCCTCTTCAAACCCAAGCGCGGCAAGGCTTGGCGCGTTTTTATCCGGCGTCCGCGCACGAGCCGGCGGCATGCTGGCACGCACTGGCACACCCTTTGCGCTATGGAGTGACACCACGGCAGGCGCCACGCGCTCCGTGATTTCACGACGGGAAGAAAAAAGGGAAAAGGTCATGCGTACTCAACAGATCCTCATCACGGCACTGCTCGGCTCGCTGTTGGCACTTGGCGGTTGCGCAAGTGGTGGTGGCACAACGTCCATGGATACCGGCAGTGGTGCGGGCACCGGCAATGGCGGCGGTACCAGCGCAGGCACCGCCGGCGGCAGCGGCACCAACGCCAGCACGGGCGGTGGCAGCAACGGCGGCAATAACGGTGGGAACAACGGCGGCAACAATGGCGGAAACAACGGTGGCAATAACGGTGGCAACACGGCCGCGCTGACGCCGACCAGCAAGATCGTCGATCAGGCGGGTGGCGTCGTGACCTCCGCCGGCAACGCTGTGAGCGACCTCGGCACGCAGATCAAGAACACCAACCTGCCGATTCTCTCGACCCAATCCAAGGATGGCCTGGGTGGCGTGGTCGGTTCGCTCGGCGCCGCGGTCAGCACCCTGGGCAACGGCGTGCAAAACGGCCTGGGCAACATCCCTAATGCCACCAACCCGCTCGGCACCACGGTGGCAAGCACCGGCGGCGTAGTCAGTCAGGTGGGCAATGCCGTGACCAACGCCGGCTCGCTCGTCAGCGGCCTGGGCAGCGGTCCGCTGTCGCCCCTGGCAGCCGTCACCACACCGGTGGGCTCACTGGTTTCGCAAGTCGGCACCGCGGTCAATGGCGCGGGCGCCCAGCTCGGCGCGGCCCTCTCGACCGGCCCCGTGGAGCAGCTCACCGGCGGCGTCAGCAGGCTCATCGTGCCGCTCACCTCGCAACTCACCAGCACCACGCAGACGCTCGGGGCGGCAACCGGCCTGGGAGCTCCGGTCAACAATCTCCTGGCGACGCTTGGCGGCGGCCTGGCCACGGCGGGCAACACAATCAAGCAGACCAACACGCCGGTGGTGTCGGGCGTGGGCGGCATCGTCGCTGGCGCGGGCAGCACGGTGGCCGCGCTTGGCGGCGTGGCCTACAACCCGAGCGGCACGGGTACTGGCAACCCGCTGGCGCCGGTCACGAGCCTGCTGGGCGGCCTCACGGGTGGTCTGACGGGTGGCAACGCAAGCGGCCCGCTCGCGCCTGTCACCAACCTGGTCAGCGGCCTGACGGGCGGGCTCACCGGCGGCCTGGGCAGTGGTAGCGCGAGCGGCCCGCTCGCGCCCGTCACCAGCCTGGTCAGTGGCCTGACCGGCGGGCTCACCGGCGGCCTCGGCAGCGGCAGCGCAAGCAGCCCGCTCGCGCCTGTCACCAACCTTGTCAGCGGCGTGGTGAGCACGGTCACCGGCGCAGCTGGCGGTGCCTCGGGTGGCGGCGCAGGCAATGCGCTCGCACCGGTTACCGGCATCGTCGCTGGTGTCACCGGCGGCAATGGCGCAGGCAGCGGCAGCGGCTCGGGCAACAACGCACTGGCGCCGGTTACCGGCCTCGTGAGTGGCCTGCTGGGCGGCCTCGGCGGCAAGCGCTAAGTGTCAAGCAGGCAATACATGCTTCGCGCTTCGTGCGCCTGCATGTAAGAATTAAAAAAAGGGGGCGCGTTCGACGCGCCCCTTTTAAAAGAGAACGCGATCGGCCACGCAGCAGCGCCAAGGGTAGCGGCACCCCTGGCGTCATTGGCACAGTGCGTTAAAGCCGCATGCTGATTTTTACGGATCCAGGGGTATTACCATGACGCACACACACCTGCGTGTTGCCACATTGCTGCTCGGCATCGGCGCCTGCAACAGTATCCTTGCGGAGCCACGCAGCCCGATCCTGGGCGATCCCACGCAAACCTTGCCTAGCATCGCGCCCGCGCGCCCGCCGCAGAGCAATGTCACCGTGCAGGTCGAACGGCCAGACTCCGCGCTGCAAAACCTGCTCACCAGCAAGCTCACGCCGCAGCGATTCCAGATCGAAGGCGTGAAGGCGATCCCATTCGCGGAGATCGCAGCCAGGTTCGCACCGCTGGCCGGCAAGGAAATCACGGTGGGCCAGCTGCTGGCGGTAGCGAATGAAGTCACCCAGATGTACCAGCAACGCGGCTTTCCGCTGTCCTTCGCCTTTGTCCCGGCGCAGAGCTTCGAAAATGGCAATGTGCTGGTCACCGTGGTGGAGGGCCATGTTTCCACCATCACGATCCGCGGCGAAGCGGGCCCGGCCGAAGGCCGCCTGCGCGCCATCGCAGAGCAATTGATGCAGGACCAGCCGCTGCGCCGCGAGACCTTCGAGCATTACGTCAACGTGCTGGCGCTGCAGCCCGGCATGCAGGTGGCCGCGACCGTGCAACCGCCGCAGACCACGGACGGCGCCTGCGAGATGGTGCTCGAGGTCAAGCGCAAGCCCTTTACGTTTGGCATGGGCTTGGATTACAAGGATCCGAGCGTGCGCGGCATCTTCACCGCCACCACCAACAGCCTGACGCCGCTGGGAGAACAGATATCGGTCTCCGCGCTGGCGCCCCGGGGCCCGGACCATGAGGAATACTACGTCGCCAGCTACGGCCAGCCGATCGGCACCGAGGGCATGATGGCCCGCCTGAGCGCCTCGCATTACCGTGGCGTGCCGCAAAACGGCACGCTGGCGCAGATCGGCTTCGATACGCGCTACGTGAACGACACCAAGCGCCTCGGCGGCACGCTCAGCTATCCGGTGATCCTCAACAACGCATACTCGCTCACGGCTACCGGCGGCCTCTATGCCAACGACCAGTTCGAGCGCTACACGCAGTCGGGCACGGGCAGCCAGATCGCGCTGACCACGCACGTGCGCGTGCTGAGCGCGGAACTCGCCTATGTGCAGCGGCAGGAGGGCCAGACCCGCAGTGCCACGCTAGGCGTCTACAAAGGCATGAACGCGCTCGGCGCGAGCCGTGAGAACAACGTCAACGACCTGGACTTCGTGCGCAGCCGGCTAGTGGTGTCGCAGGCCACCGACTTGCCCTGGGGCTTCGGCGTAGCGGTATCCGCGGCGGGCCAGTACAGCGGGCAGCGCCTGGCGTCGAGCGAGCAGATCAGCTTTGGCGGCCGCTTCTTCGGGCTCGGCTATCCGGCGGGCGAGGTGGCGGGCGACAAGGGCTGGGGCGCGTCGGCTGAGATCAACCGCCTCTTTACGCCCGGCCTGACCTACCTGAAGACCGTGCAGCCTTACGTGCTGACTGACATGGCGCGCGTGTACTCGAACAGTTTGTCGCTGGTGCACCGCACGCTGCAATCGGTGGCCATCGGCCTGCGCTTCTCGGACCGGCGCTACTACACGCTGGATGTCTCGGTGGCGCAGCCGGTTGGCGACAAGCCGACCAATGCCGCGCGCCGGTCGCCGCGCCTGAACGCGACTTACTCCTATCAGTTTGAATAGGTGATGGCGCACCGCCTCCACCAGCCTCGCCGAGGCGCTGCGCACCGTGCCCGGCATTGCATTTGGCGCGGGCGAAGGCGGCAACCCGGTTGGCGGCCGGCCCTTTATCCGTGGCTACGATGCGCAGGCCAGCACCTTCCTGGATGGCATGCGCGACATCGGCGCGCCATCGCGCGAGATGTTCAACATCGAGTCGGTCGAGGTTACCAGCGGGCCGGCCGGCGCCAACGGTGGCGTCGGCCCACGCAGCACGCACACGCGTGACGACAACCTCTTCAACTATCAGCTCGGCATGGTCTACAAGCCGGCGGAAAACGCCAGTGTCTACTTGTCCTACGGCACCTCGTCCACGGCAGCCGGCGCCGTGGTCGGCCAGGGCAGCGAGCCGAGCGGGATCGCGCCGACCAGCGCGGGCTCCGCGTTGCCTCCGCGCCGCCATTTTCAACGTCAACCTGCGCTACTGAGCCGAGGTGGGTCGCCGCCGTGGCGCGCGGGAGCCGCTCGCGCCACGGCATGTATTCCCATACCGCAACCCCCAACATGTAACGTTTTCGCTACAGACGCTATGCATGTATGTCTTGACTGACATATGAAACGCAAATGATAATCCCTCTCATTCGCAACATCATTCAAGAAATCGGGGGAATTCGTGCAGACCGCTTTTGTCGTCCGGAAGAACAAGAAACATAACGTCATCCCGCGCCTTTCCGGTGCCGTTGGCATGGCGGTCGCAGCCGCGCCGGTGGCTGCCCAATCGGTCAGCACGACCGTTGCCGCCGTGGAATTGCCCGCGGTAACCGTCAGTGGCGCCAACGAAAGCGGCTTCAAGGCGGACACCGCATCGTCGATCAAGACGCCCGCCGCCCTGCTCGATACACCCAAGTCGATCACCATCATTCCGCAGGAAGTGATCCAGAGCACCGGCTCGACCAGCCTGAGCGATGTGCTGCGTACGGTACCCGGAATCTCCTTCGGTGCCGGCGAAGGCGGCAACCCGGTTGGCGACCGGCCCTTTATCCGTGGCTACGATGCGCAGGCCAGCACCTTCCTGGATGGCTTCCGCGACATCGGCTCGCAAAGCCGCGAGCTGTTCAACGTCGAATCCGTCGAGGTCACCAAGGGCCCGGCCGGCGCCTACGACGGCCGCGGCTCGGCCGGCGGCAGCATCAATATCGTCAGCAAGGCGCCCAAGCTGACCAGCTTCGCCGAAGGCAACATTGGCGTCGGCAACGCAGACTACAAGCGCGCCACGGTCGACGGCAACTGGAAGTTCGCTGACCACGCGGCTTTCCGCCTGAACGCCATGTATCACGATGCCGGCGTCGCCGGGCGCGATACCACGCACCAGAGTCGCTGGGGCTTTGCGCCCTCCGTGGCCTTCGGCCTGGGTACCGACACCCGCCTGACGCTGTCCTACTACCACATGCAGTCGGACGATATCCCCGACACCGGCATCCCGTACAACAACCCCACCTTCAATCGCCGCACCGATGGCCGCCCGCGCCTGAGCGTTGCCGGCGACGGCTCGCCGGTGAACGTGCCGCGCAACACCTATTACGGCTTGTCCGATCGCGACTTCCGCAAGGATAAGGCCGATATGGGCACCATCCGCTTCGAGCACGATTTCAGCCCCGCGCTCAAGTTCCGCAACCAGACCCGTATTGCCAAGACCAGTCAGGACTTCATCTGGACCCAGCCGGACGACAGCCAGGGCAATCTGTACTACGGCATGATCTGGCGCCGCGCCAATACGCGTGTGGCCACCGCCAACACCATTGCCAACCAGACCGACCTGTCGGGTGAGTTCGCCACCGGCACGATCAAGCACAAGTACGCCTTCGGCGTGGAGTTCGCGCAAGAGAAGAGCGAGAACGACAGCTACAACGTGGCGACCGGCAGCAACCGCTGCCCGAGCGGCCCGGGCGCTGCCGGCGGCTACAACTGCACCACGCTGTACAACCCGAACCCCAACGACCCATGGGCGGGCGCCATCAGCCGCGCGAACAACCCGACCAACTCGAAGACCAACACCAGCTCGGTCTACGCCTTCGATTCGATCGAGCTGAACAAGCAGTGGCTGCTCAACGCCGGCGTGCGCTTTGACCGCTACAGCACCGAGTTCCAGGCCGCCCGCGCCGCCAACGGCACCCGCGCCGAGTACTCGCGCGACGACAACCTGTTCAACTACCAGTTGGGCGTGGTCTACAAGCCGGTGGACAACGCCAGCTTCTACGTCTCCTACGGCACCTCGTCGACCCCGGCCGGCTCCTTCCTGGCCCAAGGCAGCGACGGCAACGCACTGGGGCCGGACCGCAGTGGCCGCAATCCCGGCTCCGACCTCGCACCGGAAAAGAACCGCGCCTTCGAGATCGGCACCAAGTGGGACGTGCTGCGCAAGCGCCTGGCGCTGACCGCCGCGATCTTCCGCGTGGAAACCACCAATGCGCGCATCACGCAGCAGGACGGCACCGCCGCCATGGCCGGCAACAAGCGCGTGGACGGCGTAGAACTGGGCTTCTCGGGCAACGTCACCGACAAGTGGGCCGTATTCGGCGGCTACACGCACCTGAAGAGCGAACTGCGCAACAACGGCGGCTCCGGTGCGGCCTTCGGCGCCACCAACGGCCAGTCCTTCCCCAACACGCCAGCGGACAGCTTCAGCGTGTGGAGCACCTATCAGATCATCCCCAACCTCACGGTAGGCGGTGGTGCGTATTACGTCTCCAAGGTGTGGGGCAGCGAAGCCACCAACAAGTGGGTGCCCTCGTACTGGCGCTTTGATGCGATGGCCTCGTATCGCATCAACAAGAACGTGGCGGTGCAGCTCAATGTGTTCAACCTGGCCGACAAGGTCTATTACAACCAGGCCTTCGCCAGCCACTACGCATCGATCGCTCCCGGACGCTCGGGTGTCCTGAGCCTCAACGTGCGTTATTAAGCGGCGGCAAGCGCTCGGCAAACCCTGCGCTGCTGACCGGTCTTGCTGGCCGGCCAGCCCGCACACGGCACACCACCCTTGCGGCACGGTGTGCCGTTTTTACTTTATCGCCCCATATGGAAACACCGGAAACACTGGACACACTGGCTACACTCTCCTTGCGCATCGTCTCTCCCGGAGAGCTTGACCAGCTTGGCCCCAACGGCCTGGCCGACAAGCTGCGCGAGCCGCCACACCTGGCGCTGCCCTGGCTGGGCGGCGCCGCCGTGCAAGGCAACCTCGAAGCGCAAATGATTCTCGGCCAGTGGTTTCTCGCCGGCCACGGCGTCGAGCGCGACGAAGCCCGCGCCTTCGCGTGGTTCAAGCACGCCGCGCACGCCGGCCACGCCGGGGCCTCGAACATGACTGGCCGTTGCTACGAAAACGCCTGGGGCACGCTGCAGGACGATCACGCGGCAGCGCAGTGGTACACGCTCGCGGCGCAGCGCGGCTCCGACTGGGGCATGTACAACCTGGCAACCGCGCTGGTGCTGGGCCGCGGCATTGCCGCCAGCCGCCCACAAGCGCTCGACTGGTATCTGCGGGCCGCCGACATGGGGCACGCCAAGTCGCTCAATATCGTGGGCGGCTTCTACGAGGACGGCTGGGAAGTAGAACGCGACGCAGCCGTGGCAATGGACTACTACCGCCGCGCCGCCGAAGGCGGCGATTTTCGCGGCCAGTTCAACTACGCCCGCGCGCTGGCGCTATGCGGCCAGGAACACGAGGCCATCCGCTGGGTGCGGCAAGTGCCACGCACCGCCAATGCGCCCTTCATCGACAAGATGCTCGCCTTCCTGCGCGACGCGCCCGACGCAGCGCTGAACCAGTTGTATAGCCACGCGGACGATGCCGCGCAGCTCAGCTCACGCGAAACCCAATCTTCAGCGTGACCTGGAAGTGCGCAACCTTGCCGTCCGCGATGTGCCCGCGTGTCTCAACCACTTCGAACCAGTCGATATGCTTGATGGTCTCGCTCGCCTTCTCGATGGCGCTACGGATCGCCGCGTCGCAGCCGTCCGGCGACGAGCCCACGATCTCGACCAGTTTGTAGGTGTGGTTTGACATGTCCGCCCTCCTTGGCGCGATGGCCGCTGGCTATGATCCGCACCCGCCAGCTTGGTGCTCCGGATACGTTTCTCCATCATAGGCAGCGGGCACGGCAAATCCAAAGTGCGGTTACTCGCCGACAAGATTGCTGACGGGTTAAGCACCGGCCCCGTGCCGGCGTTTCATGCCTGAGGCTGGCCCGCGCGCCGGCGTGCCGGCTGGTCCGGCACCGCGCGGCGCCGCCCGGCGATGTCCTCGGCGAGCCATTCGACGAAGGCGCGCACCGCCGGCGGCAGGTGGCGCCCCGCCATGGTCTGTATCTGCAGCGCGCGCTGCTGCATGGCGCGGCTGGCGATCGGCACCAGCACGCGCCGCTCCGCGCGCAGGTTGTTGCGCACCGCCAGGGAACCCGTCAGGTACACCGCGTCCGCGTACGCCTGGTAGCCCACCAGCGCGCTCAGTGAATTGCTGCTAAGCAATATGCGCGGGCGCAGCCCCTCCACGCCGCAGGCCAGGTCGAACAGTTGCCGGATGGTGTTGGTTTCGCTGGGCAGCGCCAGCGGATACGCAACCACTTCCTTCAGGCTGGCGCGCTTGAGCGCGGCCAGCGGATGCTTGCGCGCTACATAGGCATAGACCGGCGCGGCTTCCGAATAGGCAACTTCGATGCCTTCCTGGGCCGCGATGGCGAACGTCAGCGCCAGGTCCACCGTGCCCTCGCGGACCATGCGCGTGGCGACCGCGGGCGCGCAGACTTCAAGCGAAAAGCTCACGCCGGGGAAACGGCGCTGGAACAGCGCCATCGCGTAAGGCATGTAGTCCCGCGCAAAGCCGTCGGTGCAGGCCAGCCTGACTTTGCTGTGCGCCACGCTAAGCAAGCCCTGGAGATCGGCCTGCAGGGTCTGCGCGTCGAGGAAGGCGCGGCGTCCGTACTGCTGCACCACCAGTCCGGCCTCGGTCAGGCGCATGCCGCGCGGCTCGCGCTCAAAGAGCGCCGTACCGAGTTCCGCTTCGAGCCGGGCCACCTGCCGGCTGATGGCCGACACCGCGACATGCAACGAGGCAGAGGCCGCGCTGAGCGAACCGCGCTGCGCCACCTCCAGGAAATAGGCCAGCGGTACCGCGTGGATCGATGTGAGCTTCATGGTTTTGCTTCCGGCTTCCGTGCCTCTGGCTTGCGCGCTGGTGGTGAGATAGGCGGGCGGCGCGCTGCAATGCCGCACCGGCCTTTGCACAATGATAATTCCTGCCTGCACTTGCCTTGCTGATTTTAGAAAGCAGCTTTCTAACCGGCCCGAGCGCCATTGGTGCCGAAATGCCGTGCAGCGCGGCCTGCGCGGCAGGTTCTCGCGCAAACGGCACCGTGGCGGTGCGGGTAGTGCGCCGCGCCACGCCACGGGCGGGCGTGAACTGGCATGCAAGGACCGCAGATGCTGTTGGCATTGCGACACGCCCCTTCGCGGGAACCGGCCCGGCTGCCCTTATCGTTACGCCATGCCCCGCCGCGCAGCGTATGCAAGGCGGCATGCGGCAGCGGGGCGCCGACAAAAATGCAATAGCCAAGCAAGGAGACCGTAACCTCATGGAAGACATCTGCTACCTGGGCGCCGTGGAAATGGCCCGCGCCATCCGCACCCGCGAACTCGGCGTGCGCGAAGTGGTTGACGCGCATATCGCGCGCATCCAGCGCGTCAACCCGGCCATCAACGCCATCGTCACCACCACCTTCGACGAGGCACAGGCAGCGGCCGATGCGGCCGACACGGCGCTGGCGCGCGGCGCCGTGCCCGGGCCGCTGTTTGGCCTGCCCGTGGCGCACAAGGATTCCTTCCTGAGCGCAGGCGTGCGCACGACCTTTGGCTCCGCCGTGTACCGGGATTTCGTGCCGGCGCAGGACAGTGCCGTGGTGGCGCGCCAGCGGGCGGCGGGCGCCATCATGCTGGGCAAGACCAACCTGCCGGAGTTCGGCGCGGGCTCGCACACCTTCAATGCCGTGTTCGGCGCCACGCGCAACCCCTACCGCCAGGACGTATCGGCGGGTGGCAGCAGTGGTGGCAGCGCGGCGGCGCTGGCCGCGGGCATGGTCGCGTTGGCCGATGGCTCGGACATGGGCGGTTCGCTGCGCAACCCGGCCAGCTTCTGCAACGTGGTGGGCTTGCGAGCGTCGATCGGCCGCGTGCCGATGACGCCGGCCAACCATGCCTTCAACACGCTCACGGTGGGCGGGCCGATGGGCCGCTCGGTGGCGGATGTGGCGCTGATGTTCAGCGTGCTGGCCGGCGACGATCCGGCCGACCCGCTGGCAATCGCTGCCGACGCCAGCGATTTCGCCACCCTGCCCCGGATCGATGGCAAGGGCCTGCGCGTGGCGGTCAGCCCGACGCTCGGCGGGCTGCCGTTCGAGCCGGCGGTGAGCCGCATGCTGCAGGAGGGGATTCGCCAGTGCCAGGCGCTGGGCTGCACGGTGGACGAGGCGGAGCCGGATTTCAGCGGGGCCGACCACGCCTTCGAGGTGCTGCGCGCGCTGGCGTTCGCCACCAATTACGGCGCGGCGCGCACCGAGCATGGCGAACAGATGAAGGAAACCGTGCGCTGGAACATCGATCTGGGCCTGGCCCAGGACGGCGCCGCGATGGCGGAAGCCGCGCGGGCCCACAGCCGCATGTTTGCACGCATGCAGGCGTTGCTGGCGCGTTACGATTTCCTGATCGCGCCGGTGTCGCAGGTGACGCCGTTCGCCGTCGAAACCGAGTATCCGCAGCGCATCGAAGGCGTGCAGATGCCTAGCTATATCGGCTGGATGCGCTCGTGCTACCGCATCACCATCACGGGCCATCCCGCCATCTCGGTGCCCTGCGGCTTTACCGACGACGGCTTGCCGGTGGGCTTGCAGATCGTCGGCAAGTATCGCGGCGAGCGCGCGCTGCTGGCGTTTGCGCAACTGTTCGAGCAGGCCAATCCTGCCGGGCGCATCCGCCCGGCGCTGTAAGCCACCACGGCGGCGCCGGCCAGGACCGGCGCACCGGGCCACATTGACCATTTCGACAACATCGACCACATTGATCGCAACACAAGGGGAAACACAGATGTTTGCAACGCACATGACAAGATGGACGCTGGGCATGACCAGCGGCGTGGCCCGATGCATCATTGGCGGTGCCGCCGCCTGCGCAGCACTGGCGGCTGCCGGGCCGGCGCTGGCCCAGACGTACCCGGACAAGCCGGTCAAGCTGGTAGTGCCGTTTCCCCCGGGCGGCTCCACGGATGTGCTGGCCCGCCTGGTGGCGCGCAAGCTGGGCGAAGTGCTGCGGCAATCCGTGGTGGTGGAGAACAAGGCCGGTGCGGGCACGATCGTCGGTGCCGACTATGTGGCGAAAGCCACGCCTGACGGCTATACCCTGCTGCTCAGTGCCGCCACCACGTTCACCGTGAATCCGGTCACATACTCGCGCCTGCCCTACGACTCGCTCAAGAGCTTCGAGCCGCTCGGCATGGTCGGCTCCACCGCGCTAGTGCTGCTGGCCAATCCGGCGGTCAAGGCGGACACGCTCAAGCAACTGGTGGCCGAGGCCAAGGCCACGCCGGGCGGCATGTCCTACGGCTCCTATGGCGCGGGCACCACCGCGCACTTCGCGGGCGAGATGATCAACGCGGCGACCGGCATGGGCTTGCTGCACGTACCGTACAAAGGCAGCGCGCCCGCCATGGCCGACCTGATCGGCAATCAGATCCCGCTGTCGGTCGATACCGTGGTGGCAGCCGCGCCGCAAATCAAGGGCGGCAAGGTCAAGGCCATCGCCGTCACCAGCGCCGCGCGTTCGATGCTGTTGCCCCAGGTGCCCACGGCGATCGAAAGCGGCTATCCCGGCGTGTCGCTCAGCACCTGGTTTGCCATCGTCGCGCCCAAGGGCATTCCCGCGCCGGTGCGCCAGACGCTGGACGCCGCCATTGCCAGCATGATGAAGGATCCCGCGCTGCAGCAGAGCATGACCGCCAACGGCTTCGAGCCCGAGTACGGCAGCGCCGGCGAATACCGCGCGCGCGTCACCAGCGAGATCGCGCGCCTGCGCAAGATCGCGCAAGCGGCCAATATCCACGCGGATTAAGCGGCATCAGCCAGCATCAACAAGCATCAACCGAATTGACCGATATCAGCCTCGCATGCTGCCATGCGAGGCCGCCCGCTCGCGAAAGAACGCCTCGAAGAATTCCACGCAAACCCGGATCTTGGCCGAGGTGGTCAGGCGCGACGGGTACACCGCCCAGATGTTCGCCTCTTGATGGCATTCGGGCAGGATCTGCTCAAGTTCACCCGTGGCCAACTGCGGGCCCACGTCCCATAGCGAGCGCAGCACGATGCCGCGCCCGTCGACCGCCCAGCGCACCACGATCTCGCCGTGGTTGGACGAGAGCGGCCCGGTGACCTTGACGGTCTGCTCGATGTTGCCATTCATCCCGTTACGCAGCTTCCAGACACCGAAGGGATGGTCGCGCTCCTTGATCACCAGGCAATCATGGCTGGCGAGGTCGGCCAGCGTGCGCGGCCGGCCCAGGCGCGCGAGGTAGGCGGGGGCCGCGCACAGGATCCGGTGGTTGTCGCCAAGCCGGCGCGCGATATGGTGCGGTGCGATCTCATCGCCCACTCGGATATCGAGGTCGAAGCCTTCCGTGGCTACATCCACCAACCGGTCGAACACCTCGAAGCGCACCTGGAGCGCGGGATAGCGCATAGACAACTCCGAGATCGCCGGCGCCACGACGACGCGGCCGAAGCCGAAGCTGGAGCAAACCCGCAGCAGGCCACGCGGCTCGCGGCGCGCGCTGGAGACTTCCTCGTAGAGACGGTCCACATCGTCGAGGATACGCTGCGCCAGCGCATACACCCGCTCGCCATCGTCGCTCACTACCACGCGGCGGGTAGTGCGGTGAAACAACTTGACCGCAAGTGCGGCTTCGAGCAGCTGGATCCGCTTGCTGATATAGGCAGGCGAAACGCCGAGTGCCTCGGCAGCGGCGGCAAAGCTGGACTTGCGCGCCACTTCGATGAAGACCCGCAGGTCCTCGTTGAGCACGTCATTCTTCACGATGTGTGTTTTATGGCATTACAGTTTGGCCGATTATATTCCGCCTGAAGTTGCTTACCATGGGCCTCCCCGATCCCATCAGTGAGGACTCCAACGTGAACCCGACCTCCCCCACGCCCCTGCGCATTGCCGTCATCCCTGGCGACGGCATCGGCAATGAAGTCATGCCCGAAGGCCTGCGCGTGCTGGAAGCCGCCGCCGAGCGCTACTCGCTGGCGCTTGAATTCGTCCGCTTCGACTGGGCGCACTGCGACTACTACCTGCAAACCGGCGCGATGATGCCGGCGGACTGGCGTGAGCAACTGGAAGGGTTCGACGCGTTGTATTTCGGCGCGGTGGGCTGGCCGGCCAAAGTGCCGGATCATGTCTCGCTGTGGGGCTCGCTGCTGAAGTTCCGGCGCGAGTTCGACCAGTACGTGAACCTGCGCCCGGTGCGGCTATTCGAGGGCGTGCCTTGCCCGCTGGCCAACCGCAAGCCGGGCGACATCGATTTCTTCGTGGTGCGCGAGAACACCGAGGGGGAATACACCTCGCTGGGCGGCCGCATGTTCGAGGGCACGCAGCGCGAGGTGGTGTTGCAGGAATCCGTGTTCAGCCGCGTGGGCACCGACCGCGTGCTGCGCTACGCCTTCGCGCTGGCGCAATCGCGGCCGCGCCGCCACCTCACGGTGGCGACCAAGTCCAACGGCATCGCGGTCAGCATGCCGTACTGGGACGAACGCGCCGACGCCATGGCAAAGCACTACCCGGATGTGACGGTTGACCGGCAGCACATCGACATCCTCACGGCGCGCTTCGTGCTGCAACCAGACCGCTTCGATGTGGTGGTGGCTTCCAACCTGTTCGGCGACATCCTCTCCGACCTGGGCCCCGCCTGCGCCGGCACCATCGGGCTGGCGCCTTCGGCCAATCTCAACCCGGACCGCACGTTTCCCTCGCTGTTCGAGCCGGTCCATGGTTCGGCGCCGGACATCTACGGCAAGGCCATCGCCAACCCGATCGCGATGATCTGGTCGGGTGCGCTGATGCTGGACTTCCTCAGCAGCACCGAAGGCTTGGCGGCGGCCGACAGCGCACGCTACCGCGAAGCGCACGATGCCATCGTGCAGGCTATCGAGGCCGTGCTGGCGCAGGGTCCGCGCACGCCGGACCTGGGCGGCGAAGCGCGCACGGATGACGTGGGCGCGGCCATTGCGGCGATTGTGCGCAACGCCAAGCCACTAGCGAACGCACTCGCTGCATAGCTGCGTGGCGCATGTGCCGTGCGTGCGCGCCAAGGGCCGCGGCACAGGCTTTTGCGGCAGCAAGGATCATGCCATTGCATGGCGCGATTCGTGCCCTCGACTTGCTGTGGTTTGCGATGTCTTGCCCAACTGTTTCCAGACTGATGCCTGACGCGTAAAACGATCGGATGCGCCGAGAAAGTGTTTGTCCTTTCCGGTGCATACGTTCTACCTTACGAGTGTGCGCCCTGCCTTTCCGGAGACCGCAATGGCAATCCGTTCCACCGCCTCACACAGCACCGCGCAGTTGCGACGGCTCGTCGGCCAGTTGCAGGCCGAGGTCGATTCGCTTGATCACCTGGCGATCTTCGACGCCGAGACCCAGACCGCGCTGGGCCAGGCGCGCGATCGCCTCACTCAAGGCATCGAGGCGATCGAAGATGCCATCCAGAGCCTGCGCACCCTGCAGCAGGTGCGCCCCTCGGCCATGCGCAGCCGAAAGACACCGCGCGCTGCCTGATCCACAGGGGCGCGGCCTTGTTGCCCGCAATGCTCAGAATTCCTGCACGGTCGGGCGCAGCACAATCTCGTTGATATCCACGTCGGCCGGCTGCTCGATCGCATAGGCGATAGCGCGCGCCACCGAATCGGCCGGGATGGCTTGCTGATAGAACTCGCCCACCACCTTGGCGCTTTCCGCGTGGGAGCTGCCCAGCTTGAGCTCCGAGTCGACCGCGCCCGGCGAAATCACCGTGGTGCGGATCGCGCCGCCGGTTTCATGCCGCAGGCCTTCGGAAATGGCGCGCACCGCGAACTTGGTACCGCTGTACACCGTGCCGCCCGGGCTGAACACCTTTACGCCCGCGACCGAGGCAATATTGATGAAGTGCCCCGTGCCCTGCTTCTGGAACACTGGCAGCGCGGCGGCGATGCCATACAGCACGCCCTTGATGTTGATGTCGATCATGCGCTCCCATTCCTCGACCTTGGCCTCGCTCATGGGGGCGATGGCCATGAGGCCCGCGTTGTTGATCATGACATCGATGCGGCCGAAGCTGGCCACGGCCTTTTGCACCAAGGCCTCGACATCGGCGCGCCGGCTCACGTCGGCTACCACCACCTCCACCTTGCCGCCCTTGGCGCGGATCTCGGCCGCCAGGGATTCCAGGCGGTCGCCGCGACGCGCGGCCAGCACCAGCGAGGCGCCCGCCGCGCCCAGGTGATGCGCGGTGGCTTCGCCCAGCCCGCTGCTGGCGCCGGTGATGACGACAACCTTGCTTGCGATGTTCGTGCTCATTGTTCACTCCGGAAAACTGCAGGCGCGCTGCCTGCGGATGGGAGTGATTATCTTGGCTGCGACGATCAATCAAAATGGAAACGTTTTGATTTCAGTATTCCATTTTCTGGAACTCATCAGCTAACGGCTATCGGCTATCGGCTATCGGCTAACCCTGCCCGGCGGCGGCATGCCACCGTCCACTCGTTCAAGCCAGCGGGAAGCGCGCTCAGCGCGCCGGCACGGCATCCTTGTCGCCGAAGTAAGCCACCAGCGCGTCGAACACCAGCCGGATGCGCATCGGCACCGGGCTACGGCGCGAGCGGTAGATGTACAAACCCCACGGCGCGGGCGCGAAGCGCTCCAGCACGCTGACGAGGCGGCCCGAGCGCAGATGGGGCTGCGCGAGATAGTCAGGCAACTGACCGTAGGCGAGCCCGGAGAGGATCGCCTCCATTTCGGTCTCCGGGTCGTCGGTGAGAAACGCTGGCGCGCGCGGATTGAACTGCTCGCCCTGCGCGAAATACCACGGCCAGGCGCGGCCGCTGCTGCGGTCGATCAGGCCTGTGGTGGGCAGCGCGGCGAGTTGGGCCAGGTCGGCGGGCTTGCCGACGCGCGCCACCAGCTCCGGCGTGCCCACGATATGGAAGCCCACCCGCGTCGTCATGCGCGCCACCAGCCGCTGGTCGCGGAACATGCCGAGGCGCAGGCCGATGTCGATCTCGTCGTCGACCACATCGGCGATCTGGTCCGAGAGCCGGATATCGAGCGTGATGCCCGGATGCGCCAGCGCCACCTTCCGCAGCGCCACCAGCAGATGCTGCCGCCCCAGCGTGCTCGGCGCGGTAATGCGCACGACGCCCTTGAGCTCCGTGTCCGAGCGGCTGGCCGGATGCGCGAACAGGCTATCGACATCGACGAGCGCCGCGCGGGCGCGCTCGGCCAGCCGCTCGCCGGCGGCGGTGATGCGAATCTGGCGGGTGTTGCGGTGGAACAGCGGCTCGCCCACGGCTTCCTCGAGGTCCTTGACCGCGCGGGTGACGGTTTGCGGCGACGTGCCCAGCCGCGTCGCGGCCGCCTTGAACGAAGCCGACTCCGCTGCCGCGCAGAAGATCCTCAGCATTTCCAGCCGGTTGAGCATGGTGGTGTGCGCCGTGAAAAGCGCAGGTGCGTGGGTGATGATGCAAAAGCGCGATTATAGGAGCCGCCGCGGCGTTGAATGAGAACTGTCTCATTGCCACCCTGGTCAATGTAGGTTGCGCATCGCTCGTTCCGCATCGCGCTTCTGTCTGGCAGAATGCCCGGCTCCCGCGCACGGCCTGCGCCATCCTGCGCGACGGTGCAATGTCCTCTGACGGCTCTCGCCGGCTTTTTGCCGTCTCTTCAATCTGCAAGCTGTAAGGATTCCTTTCTCGCATGAAGACGTTTTTTGTCTCGGTGGCGCTGTGCCTGGCATCTGGCGTGGCCAGCGCTTCCGGTAGCTTTGCCCAATGTCCTCAATTCTTCGCGCAAAGCGCGGCCCCCAAGGCACCGAGCTCGGCCGAGCTTAAGCTGCGCCCGCTTTGCTATGACGCCTTTGCGGTCATGCACTCGGGCCGCAGCAAGACCCCGCTGTACGTGGCCGAGCGCCTGTCGCGCGCGCAACTGATCGATGCCAGGGACGAAGCACGAACGAATCGCTTCTTTTCCGATGCGCGCCTGCCCCGCGCCGAGCGGGCGGAACTGGACGATTACAAAGGCAATGAAGGCATCGACCGTGGCCATATGTCGCCTGCGGCCGACCAGCCGACCGCGCAAGCCATGTCGCAATCGTTCACGCTTGCCAACGTGGTGCCGCAATACAGCCAGAACAACCGCAAGGCATGGGCCTCCATCGAAAAGGCCACGCGCAAGTACGCCATGCGCGCGGCCGGCGATGTCTATGTCATCACGGGCCCAGTCTTCGATGGCAACGTTCGCACCATCGGCAACGGCAAGGTCTGGGTCCCCACATACCTCTACAAGCTCGTCTACGATCCATCGACCAACCGCGCCTGGGCGCACTGGATCGAAAACTCCGACGCCGCCCGGCCGGGCAAGCCGATCTCCTACGGCGAACTGGTCAAGCGCACCGGCATCGAGTTCCTGCCTGGCGTTCAGCCGGCAAGCTGATGCGCCAGACGTGCCGGGCTGCGGCACGCCCGGCACGTCTGCCCGGACAGTGGCACACTTGCAGCTTTCCGGATTTCTGTCCTGCCGATCAACGTCACTGAGTGTCAATGGAGCAAGCAAGCATGCCTAACCACAGCAACAGCCAATGGATCCGCGTTGAAACCGAAGGTGGCGCCTTCGATGCCTACCTGGCCCTGCCGCCCACGGGCAAGGTGGCCAATGCACCGGGCATCGTGCTGGTGCAGGAAATCTTCGGCGTCAATGAACATATCCGCGCGGTAGCGGACCAGTACGCCCTCGACGGCTACGTGGTGCTGGCGCCGGACGTGTTCTGGCGCCTGGCGCCGCGCGTGGAGCTCGGCTATGCGGGCGCGGACATGGCGCGCGCGATGGAGTTGCGCCAGAAGGTGGATGTGGAGCTGGCGGTGAAAGACATCGCCGCCAGCTCCAAGGCGCTGCGCGGCCAGCTCAGCCCGGGCGCAAAGATTGCGGCGGTGGGCTACTGCTTCGGTGGCCTGATGGCCTACCTGAGCGCCGCGCGCGGCCTGGTCGATGCGGCGGTTCCTTACTATGGCGGCGGCATCCAGAACAATCTGCAGGAAGCCGCCAGTATCAAGGTGCCGGTCCAGTTCCACTACGGCGCGCTCGATGCGCATATCCCGGCTGACGCCGTCGAGAAAGTGCGCGCGGCCGTGGCCGGCAATCTCCAGGCGGAAATCCACGTCTATGCGCAGGCCGATCACGGCTTCAACTGCTGGGCGCGCGGCTCGTATCATCAGCCGTCCGCCGCGCTGGCCCATGGCCGAGCCCTGACTTTCCTGGCTGGCGCGCTGTCCGCCTGAGCCGGCGGTAGCGGCAGCCGGCAGCCGCCGCCACCGGGCTGCATACACGCACGCGCCATGGCCCTGCCGTGGCGCGCTGCCTCGCTTTATCGTCCCCTTGCGCCGGGCGTCCTGCCCGGCGTCTCTCGCCTTCCCCCACGCCAGAGCGGCTTGCGCCTGTGCCGTCCCGCCCCTATGCTGGCCCCTCGAAGGCCAACGCCGCGGCCATGGCATCGTGCTTGCGCCAGGCATGCAATGACGCGATCAAACCCCGCGGCATCGGCTCTCAAGACTTGCTGGACCCTAAAACCATAACGGAGACCACCATGCAGTCAGAGCAGCAGCGCGTCCTGCGCAATACCATCCCCGATGCCCTCGCCCGCGCGGTACGGCGCAGCCCCGACAAGGTGGCGCTGCGCTTTGGCGAACGCAGCTGGACCTATCGCGAACTCGAGGCCGCGGCGGCCAGCGTGGGCGCCGCGCTGCAACGGTGGGGCCTGCGCCCCGGCGACCGCGTGGCGGCGTTCGGCAAGAATTCGGATGCCTACGTGCTGCTGTGGCTGGGCTGCCTGCGTGCCGGGCTGATCCATGTGCCGGTGAATTTCTCGATGACGCGCGGCGAGGTCGAATACATCGTCGCCCAGTCCGGCGCCAGCGCGCTGTTCGCCGACCCGGCGCTGGCCGCGCACGTCGAAGGGCTGCCTTGCCCATTGCTGGGGAGCCTGCATGGCGGCGGCCAGCGCGACGTGCTGACGGCGGCCAAGGGCCCCGCCGGGGAGATCCTCGCCACCCTTGACGACGCCATGCCGGCGCAGATCCTCTACACCTCCGGCACCACGTCCGCGCCCAAGGGGGCGGTGCTGACGCATCGCGCCTTGCTGGCCGAATACATGAGCGCCATCGCCACGTGCGACATCAAGCCGGAGGATGACGCGCTGGCTGCGCTGCCGCTCTACCATTCCGCGCAGATGCATGTCTTCCTGATGCCGCTGCTGCTGATGGGCGGCAGCATCCTGCTGGCGCAAAGTCCCGAGCCGGGCTTCTGCCTGCGCACGGTGCGCGAGGCCGGCATCACCAGCTTCTTTGCGCCACCCACCGTATGGATTGCGCTGCTGCGCCACGCGGACTTCGATCCGCGCCAGCTGGTCTCGCTGACCAAGGCCTATTACGGCGCCTCGATCATGCCGCTGCCGGTGCTGCAGGAGCTACGCGAGCGACTGCCCGCGCTGGGCTTTTTCAACTGCTACGGACAAAGCGAGATCGGCCCGCTGGCCACGGTGCTCGGCCCCGATGAGCACCGCGAGCGGCCCGCTTCGGCCGGGCGGCCCGTGCTGAATGTGGAAACCCGCATCGTCGACGAAAAGATGCAGGACGCCAGACCCGGCGAGCTCGGCGAGATCGTGCACCGTTCGCCGCAATTGCTCACCGAGTACTGGGACAAGCCGGAGCAGACCGCCGAGGCCTTCAGCGGCGGCTGGTTCCACTCGGGCGACCTGGGCTATATGGACGAGGGCGGCTATCTGTATGTGGTGGACCGCATCAAGGACGTGATCAATTCCGGCGGCGTGCTGGTATCCAGCCGTGAAGTCGAGGAGTGCCTGTACCAGCATGAGGCCGTGGCGGAAGTCGCCGTCTTCGCGCTGCCGCACCCCAAGTGGGTGGAAGCCGTGGCGGCTTGCGTGGTGCTCAAGCGCGAGACGCGCGCTGAGGAGGAGGCGCTGCTTGCCCATGCCCGCGCCGCGCTCGCCCCGTACAAGGTGCCCAAGCGCATCGTGTTCGTGCCCGACCTGCCGCGCAACACCGCCGGCAAACTGCTCAAGCGGCAATTGCGCGAGGATTACGCGAACTTGTTCGGGACAGGCGCGTAGGCGAAGGCGATCAGGACTTCAGCAACGTCAGCAAGGCCTCGGCCGCTGCGGCCGACGAAGCAGGATTCTGCCCGGTCACGAGCCGCTGCGCCACCAGCGCGTAGCTCTGCCAGTCGGCCGCCTTGCTGTAGTGGCCGCCCAACCGCTTGAGTTCATCCTCGACCAGGAAGGGCACCACCTCGGTCAACTGGACGGCGGCCTCCTCGGCATTGGAAAAGCCGGTCACCGCCTTGCCCCGCACCAGCGGCTCACCGTCCGGGCCACGCACATGGCGCAGCACGCCGGGCGCGTGGCACACGGCGGCAACCGGCTTGCCAGCGGCATACATGCTCTCGATCAGCGCGATGGAAGCGCGATCCTCGGCGAGGTCCCATAACGGGCCGTGGCCACCGGGATAGAACACGGCGTCGTAGTCGCCACCCTTGACCTGCGCGAGCTTTAGCGTGCTGGCCAGGGCAGCCTGGGCCGCGGCGTCCTTGCGCAAGCGTCCGGTGGCTTCGGTCTGCGCATCGGGCGCGTCGCTCTTGGGGTCCAGCGGCGGCTGGCCGCCCTGGGGCGAGGCCAGCGTGATGTCGGCCCCCGCATCGCGGAACACATAGTAGGGCGAGGCAAACTCTTCAAGCCAGAAGCCGGTTTTCTTGCCAGTATTGCCCAACTGGTCATGCGAGGTCAGAACCATCAGGATCTTCATGCTGTGCTCCTTGCTGTGGGATGAACGGCGCCAGGCGAAGGAGCGGGTGCGCTATGCGCGGCCGCCTCTCCACCCGGGAACCCTAACACCCTTAGACCTCAGACAATAGAAGATCCGGGCAACCCCATCGTCAGTAAGGCATTGCCACGCCGTTCTGCACCTTGACCCGGTCGCCGTTGCGCAGGTTGTACGGCGTCGACTGGGTCAGCGTGAGGTAGCTGTTGTCGGTGGTGCGCACGCGGATGCGGTACGCGGGCGGTGCCGTGTTGGCACGCTTCTCCACCTCGTTGCCGGCCACCGCGCCAACCACCGCGCCGCCGATGGTCGCGACCGTATTGCCGCGGCCGCCGCCCACCTGGTGGCCGAGCAGGCCGCCAACCATGCCGCCGATCAAAGTACCGGCGACGCCGCCGCTAGCCGGCTGTCCCGGCAACATCTCGATGGATTCAACCTGGCCATAGCGCACGCCGTAGGCATCGTTGCCGTAGGCGGCTTGCGGCTGGCTCGCCTGCGGATAGCCGGCTTGCGGGTAACCCTGTTGCGGATAGCTCTCCTGTACCGGCGCCTGCGGGTAGCCCGATTGCGGGTAGTCGGCCTGAGGGTAAGCGGGTTGCTGGTAGCCCTGCTGCGGATAGGCCACGGGGTAAGCGCCACCCGCCTGCGTGCTGCTGCCGTACGTGCCCGAATTGCCATAGGCCCCGTAGCCGCCATACCCGCCGCCATATGGCGCGCTCACGCAGCCGGCCAGGGCGCCCGCTGCAAGCAAGGCAAGCGCGGCGGTACGAAGGGGGAAAGAAGGGAAAGGCATCGGGGAAACTCCTGCGGTAGCAACGCGAGTGGGAATGCGCGCGAGTCTAGGGCCGCAGGAGCGCCTCGGGTGTCACCGAGGCTTGTGATTGGTAACCGCCTGTAACGGGGAGTGCCTGCCGGGTAAAAAAAACCCTTTTTCCCGCTTCAGGAATGCTTCAGGGGTGCTTCAAGGGCGCTCAGACGCGCTCCGCGCCATCGTCGTTGAAGGCCGTGAGGCGTGCCACGCGGAAGGTGCCGCGCAGCGATTCCAGCTCGCTCCGGTGCAGCATGGCCAGCCGGTTAAGGAAGCGCTCGCCCTTGGCCATCAGGTGGACCTCGACAATGCGGCGGTCATCCGGGTTGGCCTTGCGCTTGACCAGCCCGGCCGCCTCGCAGCGGTTGACCAGCGCGACCACGCCGTGCTGCTTGGCCTGCAAGCGCTCGGCGAGCTCGCCGATCGATGCCCAGTCCTTGCCGGCACAGCCGCGGATATGCAGCATCAGCAGGTATTGCTGCACGGTCAGCCCTTCGCTCTGGGCGGCATCTTCTGAAAACCGCAGGAAACGCCGCAGTTGGTAGCGAAAATCGGAAAGTGCCTCGAAATCCTGCTTGTCAAGCGGGGATTTGGATGCGGCAGGCTGGCGGGTCATAAGGGGCAGCGTCTGGGCGCTGGGGAACTTGGCTCGACGCTCATTATAGGGGCTGCCCCCAGCGGTTCCGCGGACGTGCGGCAGTGCCAGGTTCCGGGGCCAGGCCAGGGTTTCGACCTGCGCCGATGCGGGTATGGCAGAATCTGTGCGTTCGCAGACACTCCTGACTGCCGACATCACACTTCCACCGGAATCGAAACCGATGTTCTCGGAAATCGCCCTTTTCCTGCTCGATACCGTCTTCAGCTTGTTCGGCATGGCGCTGCTGCTGCGCCTGTGGATGCAATGGACACGGCTGCCCACGCGCAATCCCGTCTCGCAAGGCGTATTCCAGGTCACCGACTGGCTGGTGCGGCCCTTACGCCGGTTCATTCCCGGCCTTGGCGGCATCGACTGGGCCACCTTGATCGGCGCCTGGCTGACCGCCCTGGCGTTCCTGCTGCTGGTGCTGCTGGTCTCCGGCGCCGACCCGCTGACCTACCTGCCGCTGATCCTGCTGATCGCCGTGCTCAATGTGCTGAAGTGGGGCATCAGCATGGTGATGTGGGTCACGCTGCTGATGGCGATTCTGTCGTGGGTCAACCCGCACTCACCCGTTACGCCCGCCATCAACCACCTGACCGAGCCGCTGCTGCGCCCGATCCGCCGCGTGATTCCGCGCCTGGGCGGCTTCGATATCTCGCCGCTGGCGCTTTTCGTGATCGCGCAGATCCTGCTGATGATCATTGCCCGCCTTGGCGCGGGATTGTTCGGCGCGCGATTTGGCCTCTGAAGACATCTAAAGACCACTAAAGACCTCTGAAGGTCTTTGAAGGCCCCGCCGGCAAGGGATGTCTGTGGGTGCCCCGGGCCCAGGCCCGGGGCATTGTCCATAGTGACGAACAGTGTTTTGGTGATTGACGCTTTTTCCTGGGCAGATGTAGGCATACATTACAGCCAACGTGGAACACACCACGATATGCCCGAAGGAAGAAAAGCATCATGAAGACCCTCGCACAAACCCGCACCCTCGCCGTTTCCCTCCTCTGCGCCATCGGCCTGTCGATGGCCGCCGCCTCCGCGCACGCCAGTACGCCGGTTTCCGACCTGGCTCGCCTCGATGGCAGCATCGGCCGCACGGTCGACGCGTTCACCGACGGTGCCCGCAACGGCCCGCGCGACCCGTTCACCGATGGCGCCCGCAGCGGCCCGCGTGACCCGTACACCGACGGCGCGCGCGGCGTGAACGAGCCCCGCAGCAGCTTCAGCGACGGCGCCTGAGCGCAACCTGGCATTCGCCAGGTGTGGAAGAGACAGTTAGATAGTCAGAGATAGTCAGCAAGTGCTCACGGTGTGAGCAACATTGTCAGCGCGGACATGGGCAGGCCTGCCAGCCGCCCACCCCCAACCGCAATGACCCCCACAGCCGCGCCAGCCCTCACGGGCCGGGCGCGGCTGCGTCGTTTCGGTCCTGCAGTTCGGAGGCCATCATGGCTTCCACCGCCTCCATGAAGACGCGTACCTTGCGCGGCTGCAGCCGGCGATCGGGCAGCAAGGCAAAGACCCGCAGCGGCGGCGGCGGGTAGTCCGGCAGCACCTTGACCAGCCGTCCCTGGGCGACTTCTGCTTCGCAATAGATCAGCGACAACCGGGCAATGCCAAGGCCGGCCAGGGCGCCCTGCAGCCGCAGCTCGGCGTTGGCGGTCTGCATGCGCGGCCGGATCGGTACCGCCACGCGCTCGCCATCGCGGGTAAATTCCCACATGCCGTCACCGGGCGTGGTCAGGGTTGGCAGGTTGGCCAGGTCTTCGGGCTGCAGTTGCAGCGGCAGGCCGGCGGCCAGCGCCGGCGCCGCGAACAGGCCTCGCTCCACATGATAGATGCGCCGCGCCACGGTCCCGGAATCGGGCAGGTCGGCATCGACCGCGACAAAGGCGACGTCGAATCCGTCACGAATGGGATCGACCATGCCTTGCGAGATCTCCACCTTCACGTCCAGTGCCGGGTGGGCCGCCAGCGTGCGGCAGATCACGCCGCCCAGTTGCTGGGCGCCAAACTCGTACGGCGCGGCGATGCGCAGCACGCCTTGCACCCGCTCTTCGCGCGCCAGTGTTTCCTGGCGGATCTCACGCAGCCGCGCGAACAAGGGCGCCACGTCGCGGTACACCGCGCTGCCGGCGTCGGTCAGGCGCATGCGCCGGGTTGTGCGCTGGAGCAGCTTGGAGCCGATGGCCGACTCAAGCCGCGCAACCGCCGCCGAGACCCGGGACTTGGGACAGTCGAGCTGCTCGGCCGCAGCCGTGAAAGTGCCTTGCTCCACCACGCAGCAGAAGGCTTCCCAATCGTTCCACTGGATTGTCTCGTTCACCAGGCGATGTTTCCTTTACAAGCTATGTTTCCCAAACGCGCGACATTATGCGCGCAGCGGGCGCGCCACTGGCGCGCGTCCCGCATTTCCTCTACCCTTTCGGCCTTTCCGTGTGTATTCGGCAATCAGCCGAACCAACCGATGGCCAGCCCTGCCGCTCCCGACAATTCCGACCACCCGGCCACGGATGCTTCCGTGGCGCCCGCCGCCGCGCCGGGCCCGGAGAAGCCGAGCGATAGCTATGTGCAGTCCTTTGCACGCGGGCTCTCGGTCATCCGTGCCTTTGACGCGCAGCACCCCGCCCAGACGCTGAGCGAGATCGCGCAGGCCAGCGGCCTGACCCGCGCCGGCGCGCGGCGCATTCTGCTGACCCTGGTCGGCCTGGGCTATGTGCGCGCCGATGGCCGCCTGTTCCGCCTGACCCCCAAGATCCTCGACCTGGGCTTCGCCTACCTGACCTCGATGCCGTTCTGGAACCTGGCCGAGCCGATCATGGAGGCGTTGTCGCAGGAGGTGCGTGAAAGCTGCTCGATCTCCGTGCTGGACGGCACCGAGATTGTCTACGTGCTGCGGGTGCCAGCGCGCAAGATCATGACGATCAACCTGTCCATCGGCAGCCGGCTTCCGGCCTATTGCTCGTCGATGGGCCGCGTGCTGCTGGCCGGCCTGCCGCTTGAGGAGCTCGACCGGGTGCTGGGCGCTAGCGAACTGCGCGCCCGTACCAGCCGCACCGTCACCGATCCCGCCGAGCTCAAGGCCATCATCGCCGGCATCCGCACACGCGGCTGGGCCCAGAACGACCAGGAGCTGGAAGAAGGGCTGGTTTCGCTGGCCGCGCCGATCCGCAACCGTGCCGGCCAGGTCATCGCCGCCATCAATATCAGCGGCCAGGCCAACCGCACCAGCGCCGACGACATGGCCAGCAGCTTCCTGCCGCCACTGCTGGCCGCCTCCGAGAAAATCTCGAACCTGATCAGCCTGCGGAGCTGATGCGCCAGCGCGGTTAGCGCATGGGCGTTGCCGGCGTGGGCAGCTCGACGCTGCCGAACTCGGCCGAGCGGGTGCCCGGCAGCGGATGGTTGCTGGCACCGTGGTAGGCGAAGGCGACCGACAACTTGACCGCTTCGGAAACGTTCTGGCCTGCGCTGTGAAACAGCCGGCTGTCGAACAGCAGCACGTCGCCGCGTTCCAGGGCCAGCGGCCGCACGCCTTGCAGCATGGCCTGGCTGGCCGGATGCGACTCGATCAGGAATTCGGCCGCATCGAGCTGGCCGGGTTCGAGCGCGACGGTGTGCGAGCCGGGAATCACGCGCAGCACGCCGTTGCTCTCATCCTCCCTGCCCAGCGCCAGCCACACCGTCACCAGCTCCGGGCGAGCAAATGACCAGTAGCGGGTATCACGGTGCCAGCCGGTCTGGCTGCCATAGTGCGGATGCTTGGTCATCACGCAGTTGTGGTGAGCGAGAGTCAGGCGCACCGGCTCGCCCAGCAAGCTCGCCACCACCTGCCCCACCGCGGGATCGGCGGCCCATGCACGGAACGCATCGTCGCGCCCATAGGCCTGGCGCAAGCGCCGCACCGTGGCCCCTCCGACGGCGTCGCGGCTTGCGGGCGCGCCGGGATAGCCTAGCTCGGCTTCATATTCGACCGGCGCCGCCGCCGCGGCCAGTTGCGCGCGTGCAACCTGCTCGAGCTGGTCGCAGACCGCGGGCGGGGCAAAGCCGCGCAGCACGATATAGCCATCTGCGTGAAAGGCGCGGTTGAGTTCGTTCAAGTCTGCAGCGGTCGGGGCGATGGCCGAAGCGATGGAAGCGGTGGAAACCTTGGAAGCCGTGGAAGCCACTTTGGAAGCGGCACCCGGCGGGACAGCAAGCGGGGAGTTCATTGCAGCGGATGGGGGGTTGGCTGGGCCGACAGCTTCGATAATGCCAGAAGCCGGGCGAATCGGCGCGCCCCGCGTGTGTTGGGTGCTCGTTGCGTGCGCAAACAGACTGTTCCCGCGCCTAGGCGCGCCGCTACAATGGCCGGGTTCTCCCCCGACCCGCAGGCTCCACGTGACAGCTCGCCCACGCATCGTCGCATCGCTCTCCGAGGCGGAAGCCCAGCTTGGCCGCATCGTCCTGGGCAAGCCCCGGCAGATCCGGCTGGCGCTGGCCTGCATGCTGGCACGTGGCCATCTGCTGCTGGAGGACCTGCCGGGCGTGGGCAAGACCACGCTCGCCCACGCGCTGGCGCGCACGTTGGGGCTACAGTTCCAGCGCGTGCAGTTCACCAGCGACCTGTTGCCCGCCGACCTGATCGGCGTCTCCGTCTTCGTGCGCGACAGTGCGGAATTCCGCTTCCATCGCGGCCCCGTGTTCGCGCAGGTGGTGCTTGCCGACGAGATCAACCGCGCCACCCCCAAGACGCAGAGCGCCCTGCTGGAGGCGATGGCGGAGGGACAAGTCACCCACGACGGCGTCACCCATGCCTTGCCGTCCCCGTTCTTTGTCATCGCCACGCAGAATCCGCTGGACCAGATCGGCACGCACGCCTTGCCCGAATCGCAGCTCGACCGCTTCACCATGCGCCTGTCGCTGGGTTATCCCGATCCGGCTTTCGAGCGCGTGCTCTACCTCGGCGGGGCAGCGCCCGCGGCCGGCACGCCCGTGATGGATGCCGAGCAGGTGGCCGCGCTGCAGCAGGCCGCGGCCCAGGTCTATGCCGGCCCGGCGCTGGTGGACTACGCCCTGGCGCTGGTGCAGGCCACACGCGCGCACTCCGCCTTTGCCGCCGGGCTGTCGCCGCGGGCAGGCCTGGCGCTGCTGGCCTGCGCGCGCGCCTGGGCGCTGCTGCACCAGCGCGACAGCGTGCTGCCCGAAGACGTGCAGGCGGTCTTCATGCCAGTGGCGGGCCACCGGCTGCTGCCGTCCGGCGCAGCCGGCGGTGGCCAGGAGGCGCTTACCCGCCTGCTGGCTGACGTAGCCATTCCCTGACGCCCGATGGCACGCGGCCGGCCGTTTTCCTCGCCGGGCACGGCATCCCCGGCCGCGCCTGGCCCCAAGCGGCAGGCATGGGCGTCGCCACCCTGGCTGCAGCGCCGGCGCGCCCCCCGGCAAGGCGTGGTAACGCTCGACCGCCGTCACCTGTACATCTTGCCCACCCGGGCCGGCCTGGGCTTCGCGGTGTTGCTGATGGCCATGCTGCTGACTTCGCTGAACTACAACATCAGCCTGGGCTTCGCCCTCACCTTCCTGCTCGGCGGCATCGGCATGGCCTGCATGTGGCAGGCCTACCGCAACCTGCTCGACATGACGGTGGCCGGTGTCAGCGCGGCGCCAGCCTTTGCCGGCGAGCCGGCGGCATTCAGCCTGCGCATTTCAGGCAGCGACGCGCCGGTGCGCATCGGCGTGGAGGCGAGCCTGCCGGCCCAGGCCGGCGCGCTGCCTGCCCGCCTGAGCCTGGCACGGGATGCCTCCGGCCAGCTGATCTTGCACATGCCTACCAACCAGCGCGGCTGGCTGGCGCTGCCGCGCGTCACGCTCTCGAGCCGTTTTCCGCTGGGCCTGTTCCGGGTGTGGAGCTATGCCGACCTGCCGCTGGCCGCGCTGGTCTACCCAAGGCCGGAACCTGGCGCACCGCCTCTGCCTTTTGCCGCGCAGCCCGACGACGATGGCGCGGCGTCTTTGCCCTCGGACGATGGCACGGATCAGTTGCGGCGCTACCGCAGCGGCGATCCGCTGCACCGCATCGCCTGGAAACATAGCGCGCGTACCGGCCGCTGGCTGAGCCGCACCGGCGAGGCCGGCAGCCTGCCGACCTGCTGGCTGGACTGGCAGGCCCTGCCACAACGACTCGGCATCGAGGCGAGGCTATCGCGCCTGTGCGCCTGGGTGGTGGCCGCGGGCGACACCATGGAAATCGGCCTGCGGCTGCCTGGGGTCGATATCCCGCCCGGCCGCGGGGGCGCGCATCGCCGCGCCTGCCTCGAAGCCCTGGCCCTGTGGCCGGGACGCGCAGGTCAAGCCCCGCCGGAGCGCACACCGTGAAGCTGCCACCGCGCCCCCTTGCGCACGAAGAGCATGGCCTGCTGCTGAGCCAGCTGGCACTGGTGCTCGCGCCGCAGGCGCGCAGCCTGCCGGTGACCATCAGCGTCTTGCTGGTCTTGCTGCTGGCGTGGCGCTGGCTGTTGTGGCACCAGCGCGCGCCGCTGCCCTCGCGCCTGATGCTCGGGATCATCGCGGGGCTGGTGATGCTGGTGGCCGCCGCACTGGTCTGGCAGGCCGGCGGCAACATGGGGCGCGACCTGTCGGTGGCGCTGCTGGGCGCCTTCGTCGTGCTCAAATTGCTGGAGTGCCGGGTGCTGGCCGATGCCACGCTGGTTACCCAGCTGTGCTTTTACCTACTGCTGAGCCTGTACCTGTTTGACCAGCCGTTCTGGCTGGCCTTGTACAGCCTTGCCATTGCCGCCTGGCTGCTGCGCAACTGGCTTTTCCTGGGGCATCCCGAGGCGCGCGGCTATCTTGCCGTGTGGCCGTTGCTCGGCCGCCTGACGCTGATCGGGCTACCCTGGGCGCTGCTGCTCTTTGTCTTGTTTCCGCGCCTGGATCGTCCACTGTGGCGGCTGCCGCAAGCCGAGGCCGTGGCCACTACCGGCATCAGCGACACCATGAGCCCGGGCAGCGTGAGCCGGCTCACCCAGTCGACCGAAGTCGCACTGCGCGCCGACGTGCAAGGCGGTCCGTTGCCGGCCAGCGCCCTGTACTGGCGCGCGCTGGTGCTGTGGCAATTCGATGGACAGACCTGGCGGCCATCGCCCCTCCGGCAGCGGCGCGCGCAGCCGGCGCCGGGCTTGCCGGCGGCCAACGACACGGCTGCGGATGCCGGGCCTGGCGAAACGGTTGGCAACGCCTCGGCCAACGGGATCGTCAACTACAGCATCACGCTGGAGCCCAACCAGCACGCGTGGCTGTTCCTGCTCGACCGTGGCCAGGCGATTGCCCCCGGCGCCGGCGCGGTGATCAATGCCGACGGGGAGTTTTTTACGCGCGACCCGGTGGACCGGCGCCTGCGCTACCGCGCGCGTTCGGCTCCCGCCGCAGCGCAGCCTCTCGATCTGGCGACGCGAGAGCTGGCGCTGGCATTGCCGCCGGGCAACCCGCGCACGCGGGCGCTCGCCGCCGCGTGGGCGGAGCAATACCCGGATCCCGCCCAGCGGGCGCGGGCCGCGCTGCGGCTGTTTGCCGCCGCACCGTTCAGCTACACGCTCTCGCCTTCGCCGCTTGGCCACGAGCAGGTCGACAGTTTCCTGTTCGACACGCAACGTGGCTTTTGCGAGCATTACGCCAGCAGCTTCGTGTTCCTGATGCGCGCAGCCGGCGTGCCGGCGCGCGTGGTCACCGGCTATCTCGGCGGCGAGTACAACCCCATCGGCGGCAACTACATCGTGCGGCAGGCCGATGCCCACGCATGGGCGGAAATCTGGCTCGAGGGGCGCGGCTGGGTGCGCGTCGATCCCACCAGCGCGGTGGCGCCAAGCCGGGTCGAGCGCGGCATCGACGCCGCACTGGAGGCCAGCGAGATCGAAGCGCTGCACGCGATGCGAGACCCGGGCTGGCTGCGGAACCTGCGCTGGGGCATGGACGGCATGGTCTACACCTGGCAGCGCTGGGTATTGCAATACGATCGCGGCCAGCAGGCCCGCCTGATGCAGCAGCTCGGCATCGGCGACAGCGTGCCGCAAGTCCTGCTGGGTGGACTGGCGGCGCTGAGCCTGCTGGCGCTCCTGCCGCTCGTGCTCAAGCGCCGCCGGATCGATCCCGTGCAAGCCGCCTACGCACGCTTCTGCCGCCAGCTGGCACGCCGCGGTTGCGTGCGCGCGCCGTCCGAAGGGCCGCAAGATTTTGCAGCGCGGGCCGCGCGCGCCCTCCCGGCTGCCGCGCTGGCAGTGCGGGACTTCAGCGATCGCTACACCAGGCTGCGCTACGGCCGCCTGGCGCCGGCGCAGCACTCGGCCGAGCTTGCCGGGCTGCGCCAAGCGCTGCGGCGGCTTTGCCGTCACCTTGCTCGCTGAGCATAGCGAGCGCCGGGAGGCATCAGCGCCCTGACTTGTTTCAGATGATATAATTACGTTTGTAATTATATTGCCGGACCGGCTCCGTTGCTCCGGCATCACCTGACTCCCCGCCATGTCCTTCGAAGACCGCATTGACCGCTTCTGCGCGGGCCATCCGGAAGCACCGCGCGACCTGATCCTGGCGTCCCGGCTGCTCATGCGCACCGCACGCCTGCTGCGCAGCCACATCGATCGCGCGCTAGCGGCCTTCGAGCTGGACCTGCAGCAATACCTCGCCATCAGCCTGCTCGCCACCGACGACGACCAGCCCAGCCTGCCATCCGAGCTCGGCATCACGCTCGACGCCACGCGCACGCAGATGACCCGGCTGATGGACGGCCTCGAAGCGCGCGGCCTGGTGCGCCGGCACACCTCGGCGCAGGACCGCCGCAGCACCGAGCTGGTACTGACAGCCGCCGGCCACCGCATGCTGGAGCGTGCCGCCCCGGCCGTGCATGCGGCCTACGCCGAAGCCTGGGGGCCGGTAGGCGAAAGCGGCCTGGCCGCTGCCACGCGTGCGCTCAACCGGATGCACCAGAACCTGCTGACGCTGGAACCATGAAAACCGTGTCTGCCTTACGGCCGCTGCGGCTCGGGCTGCGGTGGCTGCGCCTGCTCAGCCACCGGCAGCGCCAGACCCTGGTGATGTTGCTGCTTGCGCTGGCCACCTCGGTGGAGTTCCTTGAGAACATCATGTTCGTGTTCGCATCGAGCCATATCGTTGGCGGCGTCGATGCCGATCCGCGCAGCTTCGCCCTGGTCCAGGCCGCGTACGCGGTGGGCAGCATGTTGATGATCCTCAAGCAGCAGTGGCTGGCGCAGCGCTTTGGCTATCGCTACTACCTCACCGGCGCGCTGCTGATCTTCATGGCGGGCACGCTGGCGGCGGCCACCAGCCATTCGCTGCCGCAGCTGGTGGGCGCGCGCTTTGTGCAGGGCGTGGGCGGCGGGGCGCTGTTTACCAGCTGCCGCATCTTGGTCAATGTGATGTTCGCGCCAGCCGACCGGCCACGCGCTTCGCGCATCTTCATGCTGGGGATCTTTGCCGCCTCCGCGCTGGCGCCCGCCATGGCAGCCGAGCTAATCGACCGTGGCGTGTGGCAGGACGTGTTCTACGGCGTGCTGCCCTTCGCCGCGCTGGCAACGCTGGGGGCGTGGCTGCTGCTGCCAGACGCCGAGCCGCGCGAGGACGATCCCGGCCCCGCGCTGGGCCCGCTGCTGCTATTCGGCGCGGCGGTGGTGACCCTGCAGGCCGCCATGACGGAGGCGCGCTTCGATATCTTCTCGCACCCACTGCGGCTGGCGCTGATCTGCGCGGCGGGTGTCGGACTGCTGATGGGGTTTCTCTGGCAGCAATGGCATCACAGCACGCCGGTGCTCCATCTGCGCGCGCTGCGCAATCCGGTCTACCTGACCGGGCTGGCCATGTATTTTGTTTACTACCTGATCAGCAACCTGAGCAGCTACGTGTTCCCGATCTACGCCGAGCAGGCGCTCGGGCTGCCGCTGGCGACCACCGGCTGGCTCAACACCTTCGCCGCCACGGTCAGCCTGGCCGGCATCTTCGTCTACCTGCGCCTGGCCCCAAAACTGCCGCACAAGAAGCCGCTGATGGCAAGCGGCCTGCTGCTGATGGCCGGGGCCGCGTGGTGGTTTTCGTCGATGCCGCCCAACGCTGGCCCGTCGGCGCTGGCGTGGGGACTGGTGGGCAAGGGCCTGTTTGGCGTGATGGTCATCATCCCGATTGCCGGACTCACCTTCCGTTCGCTGGCAGGCGACGATTTCGCCCACGGCTACCGCAGCAAGAACCTGCTGCGCCAGATCGCCGCGTCCTTCGCGTCCGCGCTTGGCGCCGTGCTTTTGCAGAACCGGCAGTTCGCGGTACACACGAGCCTGACCGGCGCCCTTGGCCAGCACACGGCAGAGACGCAGCAGTGGATGGCGGCCGCCCAGGCAGCCTTGAGCGCGCGTGGGCTGGATCCGGGCCATGCCTATCAGGCCGCGCTGGCGCAGCTTGCCGGCCTGGTCGATACGCAGGCCAGGCTGATTGCCTGCGAGGATCTGTATCGGCTGATCGCGGCGCTTGCGCTGATGGCTGCTGTCTTTATGCTGGCGCAACGCCGTCTCGATTGAAGCGCGCTTGCTGCAAGACTGGGAGTTGGATGCCGGGGCGCGGGCAGATCTGTCTGCCGCACAGGCTACGCAGTGTCGGCCCGAGGGGCTGGAGCAGCGTGTTGGATCTGGTAAATCTGGCTGAATCTGGCTGGCATGCCGGAGCGGATCGCTCCGGGGAGTCGCGGCGCGGGGCGCGCGCGGCTGTCGCTTTCCGGGAAAGCGTCGGGTCGGCTAGTTAATCGGTTCTAGTCAGAACAGAGCGAGCTGGCGCATGCCAAAGCCGATGGTTTCTTCCACGCGCATGCGGGCGTGAGCGAGCGAGCCCTCCGCACCGGAGTAATTGCCTGCGGCCCAGTGATAGACCACCGGCATGTCGCCGCGATCGGACAGGCGAACTTCGCCCAGTTTCTCGCCGCGCTCATTGCGGTAGAAATGCGAACGGTAGCCACGCTCCCAGTGCGGGGCTTCGGCTTTCTTGCGTCGGCGCGGGGTGGGCGAGGCTTGCGGCAGGCGCCGCGCTCTCTCGGTACCCGTGGTCGCGGACGCGCGGGTGAAATCCAACTGCATAGACTTCCTTGTGTCATCGAGTCTGCAGGACAATTTCGCATTAATGGCCCAGGATGGTCAAGGCCGTTACTGCGTGTCCTGCTTCGCAGTCGAGATGATACCTGTTACCGCGCGTTCTGGCAGCCCTATTGCACCGGAATTCGGCGTCCACTAAGGCTTGGCGGGCCGACACGTATACCTTCGCGCCGGCCCGTCCGCCATTTATGCCGAGGTTAACTCGGGGTTAACTTCGCGGTTAACTCCCTGGCTAACTCCGTGGCCGGCTTTGCCGTTAACCCAGGTCCAGTGGGATAAAGATACGGGCATCGTCACGTTGCACCAGCAGTGCAACCTGCTTGCCAGACTTCGCTACCAGGGCCCGCAACTGCTCCGCCGAGCTGATCGGCGTGCCGTTGATGGACAGGATGACGTCACCCGGCTGGATGCCCACCTTGGCCGCCGGGCCTGCGACATCTTCGACCACCAGCCCGCCGTCGATCCCGCTGTCGCGCTTCTCGGTCGGGCTCAGCGGGCGAACCGCCAGGCCAAGCTTGCCGCCGGCGTCATTGGCGGGGGTCTTGCCAGCGATTGCCGCATCCTTGGCCGTGCCGACCTTCACCGTCAGGGTCAGGGGCTCGCCCTTGCGGATCACCTTCAGCGAAGTCTGCGTGCCCGGCGCAATGTCGGCCACATGCTCAGGCAAGTCGCCCGAATGGTCGATCACGTCGTTGCCAAGCTGCACGATCACGTCGCCCGGTTTGAGGCCGGCCTTGGCGGCCGGGCTGTCCGGCTCCACCGAGTTGACCAGCGCCCCGCTAGGCTTGGGCAGGCCGAACGATTGCGCCAGGGCCTGGTTGATCTCCTGCACGCCGATGCCGAGACGGCCGCGCGTGACCTTGCCATGCGCCACCAGCTGCGCCTGCACCTTGGTGGCCACGTCGATGGGAATCGAGAACGACAACCCCTGGTAACCGCCGGTCTGGCTGTAGATCTGCGAATTGATGCCGATCACTTCGCCCCGCTGGTTGAACAGAGGGCCGCCCGAGTTGCCGGGATTGACCGCGACATCGGTCTGGATAAACGGCACATAGGTGTCATCGGGCAAGGAGCGCGATTTCGCGCTGACGATGCCGCCGGTGACCGTATTCTCGAAACCGTAAGGCGAGCCGATGGCCAGCACCGGCTCACCCACGCGTACGCGCGAGGGGTCGCCCAGGCGCACGGTCGGCAGATCCTTGGCGTCGATCTTGATCACTGCGACGTCCGTTTGCGCATCCGCGCCCAGCACCTTGGCCTTGAATTCGCGGCGGTCGGTCAGTTTGACCGTCACCTCCTGAGCGCCGTCCACCACGTGCGCATTGGTCAGGATCAGACCCTCGGGGCTGACGATAAAGCCCGAGCCAAGGCCACGCACAAGTTGCTGCTGGCCATTCTGCGGTCCCTGGAATTGCGGGCCGAAGCGCTTGAAGAACTGGAACAGGGGATCATCCGGGTCCATGCCCTGCGGCACTTGCGCCGAAGCGTGCTGGGCACGCGCCGTAACACTGATATTGACCACCGCCGGACCGTACTGGTCGACGATGCTCGAGAAATCGGTGGGCGCGGCCACGGCCAGCGGCTGGGCCGAGGCCGTCACGGGCGCCTGGGCGGCATATCCCGGCGTGATCACTTCCTTCTGCAGATAGGCATACCCCCCGGCAAGAGCGGCCAGGGCAGCAATGCCAATGGCGGAGCGTGCAAGCGTCTGGCGAATCATGGCGTTTTCCTTTCTTGGTTACCTCAGGCGTCCGGGCTATCTGGACGCGACAGGACCATCCTAAAGGCCGATCCTTAAACCAGACTTAAGGAAGCGTAGAAGGCACTGTCGGGATCAAGAAGGGTGCCACCGATGCGGGGTATTCAAGGTGCGAGGATATTGCTCAAGCCAGGATCGACGGCTGAAGCATCGGGCATCTCTGTCGCCAATTGCGCGCAAAAACTCCGCTTCTGCGCGGAAGTCAGCCGCTTCGCCGCCGCTTCAGCTTTTGAGGCTTCCGAGCGATTGTCGAAGCGCTGCCAGCCCAGGATCCTGACTGGCTTGCGCGATCGCGTATATTTAGCGCCCGTTCCTGCCAGATGCTGGGCGAAGCGCCGCTCCACATCCGTGGTGATACCGGTGTAGATCGTGTTGCCCTCGCATTCGAGCAGGTAAAGAAACCACGGGGCTTCGCCGTCAGCTGGCATTCGAAATGAGCTAGAAAAGGGGAGGCAAGATGGCCGGAGCGGCAATTATGCTTGCTGCCATCACTTTTCGCAGCCGCAAAAGCAAAACCCCCCAGTACTTTCGTACTGGGGGGTTTCAAGGGAGAGCCTGGCGATTACCTACTTTCACACGGGTATCCGCACTATCATCGGCGTGGAGTCGTTTCA